>MNRZ01000010.1 GCA_001916215.1 Clostridium sp. CAG:307_30_263 | reverse complement strand
ACTTAAATTATACTACAAAAAAAGGTTCATTCCCAGATTTTAATCTGAGTTTGAACCTCTTTTTTATTTTTAGAAGCTGTTTATTTTTTTACAGCCCCTAACTTAAAATATATAATATTCAAAAATCTAAAAACCCCCATATCGAATTTATGTGTTTTTAGCTTTATAATGTGCTTTTTTGGTAGTCGAGACGGGAATCGAACCCGTGATTGAACCTTGAGAGGGTTCCGTCTTAACCACTTGACCACTCAACCATATTCTTGCTTAGCGCTTCTATATAATACCATACGCTAGGCAAGAATGCAAGAACTTTTTTTATTTTTTAGCTTTTTTTATTCAAGTTCCAATGAACCTGTCGCCAAATTATAATAAACGCCTTTGGCTTTTATTAAATCATCATGATCCCCTCGTTCAATTATATGACCATGATCAAGGACCATTATTGCATTAGAATTTCTAACAGTTGATAATCTATGTGCTATAACAAAAACAGTTTTTCCTTCCATTAAGCTATCCATTCCAGCTTCAACTAAAGCCTCAGTTCTTGTATCAACAACAGATGTAGCTTCATCAAGTATTAAAATAGGTCTTTTTGATACTGCCGCCCGAGCAATAGAAAGTAATTGTCTTTGACCACTAGACAAATTAGATCCATCAGAATAAATCATGGTATTATAACCATCCGGCAATCTTTTAATAAAGCCATGAGCATTTGCAAGCTTTGCTGCTTCTTTTATCTCTTCATCAGTTGCCTTAAGATTACCATATCTTATATTATCCATAATTGTACCTGTAAATAAATGCGTATCTTGAAGAACAATACCTAAAGAATTTCTTAAATCAGCTTTCTTTATTCTTCTAGCATCAATACCATCAATGGTAATTGTTCCTCCTTCAATTTCATAAAAACGATTAATTAAATTAGTTATGGTTGTTTTACCAGCTCCTGTTGAGCCGACAAAAGCAATTTTTTGACCAGGTTTAGCATAAAGAGATAAATTTTCAAGAATTCTTTTTCCAGAATAATATGAAAAATCAACATTAAAAAATCTTACATCACCATTAAGTGGAACTAATTCTTTATTATCACACCAATAATAATCTCCTTTTTGATCTTCAATTAAAGTGACATTTCCATCATCAACCTCAGAAATTTCATCCATTAATTTAAAAATACGCTCTGCTCCTGCAAGACCGTTTAATAAAATATTAGCTTGATTTGTAAATTGATTAATTGGCATTGTTCCTTGTCTTACTAATACAAGAAAGGCTGAAATACTTCCAAGGGAAATATCAACAATTGGAATATAATCAAGAGCTATTAAACCACCCACAATAGCAACTACAGCATAATTAATATAACCAATAGAAACAACCATAGGAATTAATGAAAAAGAATAACGCATTGCCTCATAAGATGATTTTTTAAATTCATTACTTCTTTTTTCAAATTCAATCAAATTTTCATCCTCATGATTAAATACCTGAACAACCTTTTGACCGGAAATCATTTCTTCAACAAAACCATTAACATTTGCCATTACCTTACTAGATTTTGCATAAGCAGCTTTACTTCTTTTAGATGCATAAATTAAATATGAGAACATAATAGCATAAAAAACTAAGCAAATAAGCGATAAAAGCCAATTAAGAATAAAAATGATTATCATTAATCCAACTATATGAATAAAGTTAGATATTAAAAGCGCAAAGGCATTATTTATCGCCTCAGAAACAGAATCAATATCATTAATATATAATGACATTATTTCTCCATGTGTTCTTCGATCAAAATATGCAAGTGGAAGACTTTCCATTCTTGAAAACATATCCATACGCATTTCATAAATAACCTTTTGAGCTAATCTTGCCATTATTTGTGAATAACCAAGGGTTGATAATACACCAACAGAATATATAATAATTTCTAAAGCAATCATTTTATGAACTTCTGATAAACCAGAAGTGGACGTTATACTATCAATAATTGGCTGAAACATAAATGTACCAAGTAGGTTAGCACCACTTGATAAAATAACTAATATACCTACTAATAGCATTAAGCACTTGTGGTGTCCTAAGTACGATATAAATCTTTTTAAAGTAGCCTTTAAATTATCAGGCCTTTTTCTAGCTTGTATGATTGCCATTTGAAACACCTCCTAGTTGAGTATCACAAAGTTCTTTATAAATTTGTGATAAATTATAAAGTTCTTTATGTGGAGCTTTAGCCACAATTTGGCCCTCATCAAGAATGACAATTTCATCTGCGTCCATAACAGATGTAACTCTTTGTCCAATAATAATATTAGTAACGCCTTTAATACTCCTTATATTATTTAAAATATTTCTTTCTGTTTCCATATCACATGCACTTGTTGAATCATCAAAAATAATTATTTTAGGATGCTTTAACAATGCTCTTGCAATACATAGCCTTTGTCTTTGCCCTCCCGATACATTTACACCACCTTGGCCTAAATCATAATCAAGACCACCAGGTAAAACATTAACAAAATCTAAAGCACAGGCCATTTTTAAGGCTTCGTTAATCTCATCATCGGTTGCATTATTATTTCCCCATTTTAGATTTTCTCTAACAGTACCCGAAAAAAGGATATTATTTTGTAAAACAATTGCAATATTATCTCTTAAATTCTTTAGATTATATTGTTTTACATTAATTCCATCGATTAAAACTTCCCCCAAAGACACATCATAGAGTCTTAATATTAAAGATACTAAAGTTGTTTTAGCACTGCCAGTTCCACCCATAATACCTAAGCTCATTCCTTGTCTAATTTTAAGATTAACATTTTTTAAAGAATATTCTTCGCTAGCTTCTTTATACTTAAACGAAACATCGCTAAATTCAATATCTCCATTTTTTACCTTTTCATCACCCATAACTGTAATTATTGGCTTTTCATCTAAAACCTCAGCAATACGAGATGCTGATGCAAATGACCTATTCATTAAAATAAAGACATTAGAAAGCATCATAATTGAATTAACAACCTGAAGTACATATGATAATAATGCCGATAATGTACCAACTTCTAAGTTATTATTATGTACCATCTTTGTACCAAGAGTTAGTAATATTACTGTAACAGCATACATAGTAAGCTGAAATGATGGTTGATTTAATGCTGCGATTTTAATAGTATTAGTTGTTGTATTACAAACATTTTTATTAGCATTATTAAATTTTTCCTCTTCATAATCCTCTCTTACATAGCTCTTTACTGTTCTAATAGCAGTCACATTTTCTCTAACAACTAAATTCAAATTATCAATATCTTTTTGAAGCATTCCATATCTTGGTGCTGTATAACGAATGATAAAAAACATAATTAAAGCTAAAATTGGAAGAGCAATGCAAAAAATCCACGCAAGTTTAGGTGCCATAACAAATGACAAACCAACACCCATAATAAAAGCCATTGGACCTCTTAATAATGGTCTTATACTTCCAGATAAAGATTGCTGTACAACTTGAATATCATTTGTAGTTCTAGTAATTAAAGACGATGTTTCAAAATGATCCAAATTAGCAAATGAAAAGCTTTGAATACTTTTATAAACCTCAAGTCTTAAATTATATACATAATTACTAATAGCTCTTGCATTAAAAATTGAATACATATGACCTGTAATAACTGAAAGTATAGCACATCCAATAACAATGCCACCATACATTAAAATAGCATTCATATTTCCTTGCTCAATTCCCTTATTAATAATATCCTTCATTACAAAAGGAATAACAAGTTCAAAAGCGCACTCTATTATTATTAAAAGAATTGATATAATCATATCTTTTTTATCATATTTTAAATGGCTTAATACCTTTTTTAAATCCTTCATATTATACCTCAAATAATTAAATCAAACTTTTTTAAATTAATATCTAAATGATACATATAATATTCAAAAATAAATTTATATATATTATCTAAATCGACCTTTAAATTATTTATTTCCTGTTTAATATCAAAATAATAAACCCTTTTTACTTCTTCTAATTCAAAATATGATGTAGTATCACTTTCACAATATGCTTGTCCCAATCTTATGTCTAAGTATTTAGCCTTACCACCACAGTTAACGCAATAGTCAAGCTCTGGTTTAATTCCGAGTGGCTTTAACATCTTAATTAAATAAACGGCTGTAAGTAACTTTGCACTTTCACCTTTTTCAATTAAATTTAAAACCGTAATTAAGAAATTATAAATTCTTTGATATGGTAAAAATCCATCAAGAGCTCTTGTTACTTCAAGCATCATACTAACATAAGAAAGAGCTTTAATGTCTTTTTTTATATTATCATAACGATTTATTAGACTAAAATCAATTAAAGATGGAAAATCACTATCCGTAATTTCCATCTCACAATTGTTTAATATTTCTGAAAAATTAAAATTTTTATTTTTATATCCCTTTGTCCCAAGAGCTCTTATAGAAAGAAGACCCTGCTCTGTTAGCATATAACAAATTTTAGAATTTTCTTTATAATCAATGCTCCTTAGAACGATTCCTTTTAGCTTTACGCTCTTCATTTAAAGCTTCCTCCTTAGCAAGCTCCTCTCGATATTTTAAGTAATCCTCAACCTTGCCCGTTTTCTTAAATTTATCAAAATACTTATTGCTCAAACTTACACCTCAATAATATTATGTGTAAATTTGGCAAATTAAAACAATTTAATCTTAAAAACTATCCTTTTCGTAACCAAGAGCTTTAAGATAATCAGGACGATTTGTCCAATCTTTTTTCACTTTAACCCATAATGTAAGATCAGCCTTTGAGCCTAAAAGACGATTAATATCACGTCTTGAAAGCTCCCTGACCTTTTTAAGCATTGCGCCATTCTTACCAATTACAATTTGTTTTTGCGAATCTCTTTCAACAAAAATAGTTGCATATATTTCGACTCGTCCCTCTTCAATTTGCTTCATTGAATCAATTACACAAGCAATTGAATGAGGTACCTCCTCATTTGTAAAATATAAAAGCTTTTCACGTATTATTTCTGATACGATAAAACGTTCCGGATGATCAGTTATAACATCATCTGGATAAAATTTAGGACCTTCAGGTAAAATATTAATTATACTTTTTAAAAGTTCATCAATATTAACCCCTGTTTTAGCTGAAATAGGAAAAATTTCTTCAAATTTCATTTCATTCATATAGGATAAAATTGCTCGGTCGATATCTGATTTGTTTTTTAATAAATCAACTTTGTTCAAAAGCAAATATACGGGTCTTTTTACATCCTTAAGACGTTCAAGAATCATTCTATCCCCAGGACCTAGAGTTTCATTAGCATTAGCCATAAATAAAATAGCATCTTGTCCTGCTATTGCATTATAACTTGATTCATTAAGTCTATTTCCTAATTCAGATTTTGGCTTATGAATTCCTGGTGTATCTGTAAAAATTATTTGTGCCTCATCAGTAGTTAAAACACCTAAAATGGTATTTCTTGTTGTTTGGGGCTTATCTGACATAATCGCAATTTTATGACCAATTACACGATTAAGAAAAGTTGACTTTCCAACATTAGGACGGCCAATAATTGTTACAAAACCTGATTTATAATTAGGCAAGATCATCAAAACTGTAAGGAAGTAAATCCTTTACAGTAACCTCCTTTGTAAGACCTCTTGTATTTGCAAGAACAACTACTAAATCCTTGCTTAAAAGTTCATTCATAACTTGACGACAAGACCCACATGGTGAAATAGGACCCACAGTTGCACCCACAATACACATTTTAACAACATCTTCTTTTAAATTATAGCCAAGATTATGAGCAGTAAACATTGTACTTCTTTCAGCACACATACATGAACCATATGCTGCATTTTCAATATTACAACCCGTAATATACTTACCATCTTTCATAAGTAGGGCCGCACCTACTTTGAATTTAGAATATGGTGAGTAACTTTTATTCATTCCTTCAATAGCTTTTAAAATAATTTCTTCCATCTCTATTTCCTTTCTAAGCCAGCTTGCTTTAATATTTCATCTTGACGAGTAAACATTACCTTTTCATCTGCTTCAGTCATATGATCATATCCACATAAATGTAGATATCCATGAACAGCTAAAAATCCAACCTCACGCTCCACTGAGTGACCATAATCTGAAGCTTGTTCAATTGCTCTATCAATACAGATAAAAATATCTCCAAGCTCATCCTCTGCAAAATAATTGCATTCATCATTATCATTTAAAGCAAAACTTATAACGTCAGTAATCTTGTCAATATGTCTATAATCACGATTTATTTGTCTTATTCTATCATTATCTACAAAAATGATATTAAATTCACGGTTATCATCGACATGATCAAATATACCCCTTATTAAATTTTCATAAGCAGTTGTATCTGCACTAATCTCACTTGTAAAATTAATTTCCATTGTACCACACCTCGGTTATTAAATTATACACTTTTTTTCTTTAAAATCAAAGTGTTTTATCGTCCTTACTTGCTAAAATAAGATCTTCTATTTTATAATTACCTTTTAAAGCTGCACCAGTAAGAAGCTCAATTTCATTTTTTCTTAATATATCAATTTCTTCTTTGCTTGAAACTTCATCTATAATTATATTAATATTAAACATTTTTAAAAAATCTTTTAATGCTTTAAGCTCAAATGGTTGTATCTCATTATATTTAATTAAATAATATTTAGCGTGATATTTAAGTGCCTCTTCAACTGAAGAAACAATTAAATTAACATACTTTAAATCTAAATTCGCTGTAATTTTATTTAATTTTAAACAAACATTCTTAGGATTTATTTTAAAGAAACGAAGCTTATCATAATAAAAATCTATGAAATCAAAGGATAAAGTTTCGCTATGGATTGGAATAACGAGATTAAATACACCACCAATTTCTTTTTTAAAATTATTAAGTTCCATCAAAGCATGTGAAACCAGATAGCGATCAATTAAATTCTCAAGTCCTCTTTTTTTAATAATTTGTTCAAAATAAGTATTTTCTACCAAGGCATTAGTTAATTGAGGCCTTGCAACATAAGCAAATATTCCCTTTGATGCAAAATCAGCAATTTGATTATATGTTACTCTAATTAAACCTTTATCAATAGCCTCAGAAAGATGAAGTTCCATCTGAAAATCATAAAAAGCCTTATTTGCAACGTTAGAATCATAATATGCCAAATTGTTTTTTAAAGTATTATCTTTTTTTAACCCTAAAAGCGTATTATTTAGCATATCTATTATTTTATCTAGTGAATACTTAGGGCTTTTAAGTAAAATTCTTAAAATGGCACCATTAAAATATAATCTAACTCTATTGTTTAATAAAAATAAATCATCTGATAACTTATCTAACATTTTAGAAAAAATTTTAATCGTATTTCTTTCATCATTATGATTAGTAACAATGAAAAATTTATCGCTATCATAATGATATATTGAAGCATTAAATTGTAAAGCCATTTTATCAAGCTTTACGCCTATAGCTTTTATCAAATCATTATGAAATTTAAGACCATAAACATCATTATATTTTTTAAAATTCTTCGCATCTATAAGCATAATACTAAATTTTTTAGTTTTATATAACTCATTAAGATCTTTTTCCAAAGCCTTTTTTGATTTAATATTTACAAGGGAATCCGCCAAAGCTTCTTCTTTTAGGTCATTTTCTTCTTTATCCTTTATAGTAATATCTTCAATTGACATTACAGCAATAAAACTAGTTTTGAGTTCATAAACACTAATATCACTTTTAATTAATCTCTTATCATTTAACCTATATCTAATATTTGCTGATTTAAGATTACCCGTAGTTAATTTTTCGATAATTCCTTTAAACTCAGGCTTCGAAACTGAGCCAATTAGCTCATAATATTCATCTAATCTTAAAATATTAATATTAACATCTAATATATTTCTAGCCACATCATTTAAAAATAAAACATTATCAATTATTTTTATATAACCACTTTTTTCTTTAGAAAGATAAAAATCTTTTAGTTTTTCATCAAGTTCAAGATTTTCTCTTTCAATTTGACGTTTTATATATTCACTTAATATATAAGAAAAAACTTTTAAAATCTCATAATCAATATTTTCTTGTTTTTCTTTAAAATAGTAAGCAATTGCTCCTAAAGGTTGTGGTCCTAAAAAAGGGAAAATAACCTTTAAATAATAACAAGATTCTTTAAGCGTCACAATATCAAAATCGACATCAGTAGAATAATATTCTTCTTGATTTAAATATGAATTATAAATCTTTGAGGTTCTAATAGCATCTTCATCTTTAAAGGTTTTATCATAAAGCCTTCCATCTTTAAACTGATAACCATATAATCCATCTTGCTTTTTAAAAATTATTTGTGCTTCAGCGTATTTAACTTGTTTGTTTATTTCAATCAATGCTTTTCTTATAGGCTCTCTTTGATTCTTACTAATTTCATTTAAAAGTTTGATTGCTTCATTTAAAATCTTGTAATACCCAGAAGCATAAGTGTTTAATGTTACATCTATACGAGGTTTTAATTCATATTTTGGGGTTGAATTTGTTTTTTCAACTTTAGTTTTTGAAATATTATTTTGTATATCTGATGTATTTGAAGGTGTATTTTTAACATCACTATTATCATTATTTTCGAATTGATTAATAATATCCAGTTTTTTTTGAATTTGTTTATTAATTGAGGGCTTTTTTTCTTTTACCAATAAGTCATCGGATTCATTTGTTTTTTTTATTTCTTCTTCAATTAATTCAATTGAATAATTATTATTCAAGCGTTTATAAAGAAGAAGTGTTGTTTCTAGATATGCCAATTTAAACTTTTTTTGTGCTCTTAAGGCGATTTCCTGGAAATTAGAATCAACAATTGAAGCTTTTCTTAGCTCATTTTGGGCCATAAAATATTTTATACATATATTAGAATAATAAGTTTTTTCATCATTGGTTAAATCAGCTTCTAATTTTTTTGCCGCGAAATTATAAGCATCAACAATATTGCTTTCTAAAAGAAAATAACATTTATAAAAATCAATTTTAGCAATTTTCTCTTCATCATGAATTTTTAAATAAAAATCCCTAACTTTTTCATAATATTTATCAAAGTCATTTTTATTATTTTCATTATAGGAAAACTCAATTAATCTTTCATATATTCCAACAAGCTCTTTTTCATCAATATTTTCCTCAAGATAAATAAGAATTTGTCTCTTCTCGCTTTCTATATCGCCAATAAAACGATAATATGCAATCATATCTTTTGTATATTTATCATGATCAATTAAAAGTAAGTGGTCTTCTTTTATCTTAATATACTTTAATGCATTTGAAGCATCATTTAAATCAAAATAAATATCTTTTAAAATATCACATAGAACAATAACGTCATCATTTTGAAGCATCCAAAAATTACGTTCAAGTGGCAATATAATTTTTAAAGCCTCATCATCATTTTTCAAAGAATGTAATACTGAAGCCTTATAGCAAAGAGCTTTATAATAATCATTTGATTCAGAGTTCAAAGTTTGAATATACTTATCAATTTTTTTTACTGTATCTTTGCTAGCTTCAAGTCTTTTTAAGGCTTCAAAATTCATTACACTCACCTTCATTCAAAGTCATTTTTTAAAATAGGAATACCCTTTTCAATTAAAATATAAGTACCATTCTTCAAAGAGCCAGGATTTAAAAGGTAATGCCCATTTATATCTTGAGCTAGAGCCTGATGCGTATGCCCAAATAAAATATATTTACAATTTAATTCCAAGCCACGATAATAAATATTGTCGTAACGATTCTTAACATTATACAAATGTCCATGAGTAATAAGCATTTTTCCGTAAATCGAATCTAAAATAATCTCATCCTTACCCTCAAAATCACAATTTCCTCGAACAACAATAGCATTCATTTTTTTTAAGAAGCTTAAATCATCTTGTGCATCGCCTAAATGAATAATTTGATATCCAGGATATCTTGAAATTAAATTTATAAGCTTAGAGCCAATGCTATGGGTATCAGATATTACTAGATAATTCATTTAAAAAAACACCTAATCTTTCTGTTGCTATATGACGATGAGAAATTTTATTTTTTTCTTCCATTGACATCTCAGCCATTGTTTTATTCAGGCTTGGTATTAGGAAATAAGGATCATATCCAAAACCATTATAACCTCTTGCAACATCAATAATTTCACCATGAATTTGTCCCTTAAAAAAATGAGGTTTAGAGTCAAAGTAGCATATTACACATTCATAATATGCACTTCTATCTTTAATGCCTTGCATTTTTTTTATAAGTAGTGCATTATTTTTTTCATCATTACACTCAAGTCCAGCAAAACGATGAGAATAAATGCCAGGGGCACCATTTAAAGCATTTACACATAGTCCTGAATCATCTGCAATAACAGGGACATTATATTTTTTATAAATTGTTTGAGCCTTAATGAGTGCATTTTCCTCAAAAGTTTTTCCTGTCTCTTCGATTTCGTCATTAAAGCCTATATCTGAAAGTGACATAATTTCAATATTATTAAGCATTTCTTTAATTTCTGCTATTTTATTTTTATTACTAGATGCAATAATTAATTTCATATAAAAAACCTCAACTTCAAATCTATTTTAACACAAATTATGCTTCGTTTAAAGAAAAAAACGAATCGTTTAAATTAAGCCTTATTAAATTTAAAAGATAATCAAATTCATCATTTTCAATTTCAACATTTACAACATTGTCAGATACATTTAGACTAATTTTATTAAGACGTTCAATATAGCTTATAAAATTACGCTCATTTATTATTAAATAATTAATTTTAACACAATTGTTGTCCATATAATATATTCTTCTTTTTTTACCATCAAGGTCAACAATTTGATACAAATCTGATTCAATATCAAAAATATAATCTTCTGTATAAAGTAAATCAAAGTTGTTTCCAATTAAACGAAGATTAGTAAAACCCTGGGTTAAATATGATTCATACATAAGCTTAAAAAGATTCTTGTTTTCACTATCTAAATTCAAAAATAAAATTAAAGTATCATCTATGATTTGATATCCATCTAAACTAAGCGAAGCAACTGCAAAAGTTTTACTTCCTTGAGGAAGAGCGTTTTGTTTTATGGTATAATATAAAAACACGTCCTCAATGGGCTTATTAGCTTCCAAATACATACCTTCTATTTTTCCATCATAATCAAAAAAAACAATTTCCTCATTATAAGATGACATCTTTACTTCAATTTTATTCTTTTTATAATATAAACAAAAAATAGCTGTAATTCCTAAAAAACATATTAAATAAAAAAAAGTAATCTTTTTCAAACAATTCACCATAAATTTATATGACTTTTTTGGGCTTATTATGATATAATTACTAT
Organism: Clostridium sp. CAG:307_30_263; assembly: GCA_001916215.1. Lineage (GTDB taxonomy): Bacteria > Bacillota_I > Bacilli_A > Acholeplasmatales > Anaeroplasmataceae > CAG-307. Next base: position 38,594 of record MNRZ01000010.1, on the reverse strand, counting down.
AAGGGTGATTTTTATGGAGAAATTAAAAAAATACTTTAAAAATAAAGATAATTTAATTGCAATTGGATTAATTTTTTATTACTTTTTGATTATGGAAGGTGCATCGAATCTTTTATCACTTCTTATTAAAGCTTTTTTTTCACGTGACACTATAATAAAATATAACACAACTTTTAGTATAATCGTAAATATCACGATTTATATTTTATTAGGAGCTTTAATAATTCCTCTATCTTTAAAATATCTTAAAAATGATTATGAAATTACAAGTAAAAATACATATACAGTAGCAAGAAGTATTTCAATAGGAATTCTAATTATGTATATTGTAAGTTTTGCATCATCAGTATTGTCACAGATTTTAACAAGTAAATCTTCGGCTAATCAAGATGGAATTAATGAAATGACATCCTCTACCTGGGGATTTATATCATTATTTCTTGTAATTGGCATTTTAGGTCCCATTGTTGAGGAGTTAATTTTTAGACGAGCTTTATTTCAAGTGTTTAAAAATAATACTATTTCAATCATAATTTCTTCCTTATCATTTGGACTGCTACATATGTCAAATCAAAGTGGAACTGTTCTAGATTTTTTTGCAATATTAATTCCATATGTTACAGCAGGAATTGTTTTTAGTTCCTTATATGTAATATGTAACAAGAACATTTTAGTTCCTATTGCCTGTCATATTACAAATAATGCCGTATCACTTTTGATTGTAGCTTTTAGTAGTGGTTTAATTCATTAATAATATTTTCAAATCCATAAAATTCTGCATATTCTAGGGGTGTATATCCATATACATCCCTTTTATTTTTTCTTATGATTGTATTTAACGATTTAACCATATATAAATCATTTTTTATTACAGCTACATGAAGAGGATAATTTTTTAAATAATCTAGATAATTTAAATCATTCTTTTTAACATCTATATAATCTTTTATTTTAAAAGTTACAATATCAGATAATAATTCATCATATGTGTTTTCAATATCCAAAAGAGCATGATTATGAAGTAAAATATTAATTGAATCATATAATCCTCTTCTTCCTGCTAAAAATAATGGTGTTTCACCAGCTTTATTTTGTTTATTAACAAGAAGGTGAAATTTAACAAGACATCTCATTGCATCAATATTATCCAAATAAGCTGCTCTATGAAGCAATGTATCACCAAAAATATTTGTAATACTTAAAGGATTAATTTTATTTAAAAAAGAAAGAGACAATTCACCTTTTAAATAGAGTGCATAAAATTCAATACCTTCTCCTAGTTTGTTTTTAAATTCTTTATTAGCTTTAGCCTCAAGTAAAATTTTTACCATTAATTCTCTACCAAGTCTCATTGCAAGCATTAAAGGACTTTCTAAATTATTATTTACTATATTAATATTGACTTTTGACTTGATTAAATGCTTAAAAATTCCTAATCTATTATATAAAATAGAAAAATGAAGAGGTGTATTACCATCTTCATTCATCCTATCAATATCAATCGAATTTAAAATTAAATAGTTAACAATGCCACTATCATTATTAAAAATAGCTAAATGAAGTAAAGTATTTTTATTTTCATCACATTCATTAATATTAGAAAATTTTAAATTTTCTTTAAGTCCCTTTAAATCATGTTTCTTAACTATTTCTACCAAATCCATATTATCTAAGCTTATCCTTTAAAATCTTACCAACCTTAAAAGCTGGTGTTTTTTGACATGGAATATCAATTCTTTCACCTGTACGAGGATTAACACCCGATCTTGAAACTCGATTTCTTATTTCAAATGTACCAAAGCCTGAAAGAACAACTTTATCTCCATTTGCTAAATTTTCTGCGATTAGTTCTAGAAAGCAATCAATTACATCTTCAGCTTCCTTTCTAGTAACATCTAGACGATTTGTAACCTCATAAACTAATTCTGATTTATTCATTTATTTAGCCTCCTTTAGATCAAATGTTACACTTCCTACTATTAATTTATCTGGTAAACTTGTAGCGGTGTAAGTATATAAACTACCATCAACTTTAGTAAGTGGTACATCTTTGTCATTTGCTTGAGCCTTAACACTAGGGAATATATAACCAAGACTTCCAGTAATATATGTAGTAGTTTTAGCATCTATTTGAAGAATATAAAGATTATCTTCAGCTTTATAAAATTTATATAATAAAAAGTAATTAACTCCTAAAATTGTTTGAGCCTGTGAGCCATTCATCATAGGTGAATTTTCATGATAAGTAAACCAAAACTTCTTAACGGCGAAACAATCACTTGAATCACTTATATATTGTCCATTATCATCTTTAGTTTTACGATAATAAAAAGTAAAATCACCATGATTTTCACTAGTATAATCATCACTATCAAAGCCTCTTACAATTTCTTTACATGCCATATCTTCAGAAAAACTAAAAGCGAATTTAGAATTAGCCCAATAAAATAAGAACGCAAAGCCAATTAAGAATACTAAGAATAGCATTGTTTTAAAATGCTTTTTTAGCATTACAATAATAACAATTATCGCAATAACGATACCAACTGCAAGTAAAATCCATTTCCAATCGGTAGTTATATCAAATTCAGTAAATATATTTAACAACATAATCTAACATCCTTTCCTTCTTAGGTAAATTATACAACATTTATTTTAATAGTAAAGACGAAAAAATATAAATCTTGTAAAATTAGTCAATAATTTGTAAATCACTACCTCTAATTAAATCAAATCCTTTTCCAAACTCGTAATTAAACTTGCTTATAGCCATATTTTTTACTCCTTTAGCTAGCAAAGCATTAAGAGGTCCTTCTATAATACCATAACCTTCTGCCGGTCTAAGGTCATGAGTATTTTCTTCCCAATTTGTTTTCTTATGAATTTTTAAATTAATATTATTAAATGAAATATTAGTTATCTTACCATATTGAATAGCATAAAGAAAAATTCCATTTTCCGTATCAGCACTAATATTATTAAACGAAACATTTGATATTATGCCAAGTGGATTATCTTTAAATCGATTTAAGCAGGTAATGGCAATTGGCTCCGCTTTTCCCCAATATGTTAAAGAACAAAAACGTCTTAAATCCATTTTTATATTATAGATATTAATATTATTTATATTTCCTTCATCTCTAAGCTGAAATGATATTCCTCTATTTGACCTTAAAATATTAATATCATGAATTTTAAAATTTTTAAAATCAGAAACCGATTCAGTACCAAATTTAATTCCCGCTGATGTTGATATAATTGTACAGTTATAAACCTCTACATTTTTACAAGGCCCATATTTTTTTCCATTTCTTGTTGTTTTAAAAACAATTCCATCATCTGCAGCTTCAATATAAGTATTTCTTATAATTAAATTTTTACAATGATCTGGGTCAATACCATCGCAATTAGCCATTTTTAAATTATTAAAAATATGAATACCATCAATTAAAATATCACTAGAACCAACTAAATGAACCGTCCAAAAAGCGCTTCTTCTTAAAGTGACATTTAAAATTTTAATATTTTCACATTCTTTAAAATAAAGTAAAGGAACTCTTGGGTAATAAGCACCGTCAATAAAATATTTAGTTTGCTTACCATAAAAATTCTCTTCGCTTCCATCAATAACACCATCACCATCAATAGTAATATTTTTAACATTTACTGCTCTTATGAACCCTTCTTTAGGTTCACCATCATATTCACAATCCTCAAAACTAGGCTTATCTAAAGATACTTTATGATTAACCTTTGTAATTAAAAGCTTACTCTTGTTTGAAGTCATTTTTAATAGTGCATATTTTTCAAAATAAAGTGTAATATCATCTTTTAAATAAATTGTTCCACTTACATAGATCTTACCCGCACTAAAAATAACTCTTCCTTTGTTTTTTGATGCTTCTTGTATTGCTTCATTTATCGCAATTGTTATATCACCATATTTTTTTATATAATCATCAACTAAAAAATCCATTTTACACCATCCATTATTTGTTAACTATTTTTTTCATATCACATCAATTATTAGACATCCTATAATTGGTGATATTATGCGAACAAAAAGAATTATTAGTAACTCACTTATCATTTCATCTTTATCTTATCTAAGTATTGAATTTATTTCAATATTAAAATCTAAGGCTAAACTTAAAGGCTATTTTCATACGATTTCTGAATTATCAACACCCATACGTAAAGGATATAGTGGTACAATTACAAGCTTTTCGCCTTTATCTAATGTTTTTAATACTATCTTAATTATAAATGGAATCATTTATTTTATAGGAATAGGCTATTACATTTTAAAATTTATTGAGAAGCCAATAAAACCTTTTTTATTTACTCTATCATGTATCACAGGTCTTTCAACCATTTTAGTCGGCTTCTTTCATACTACAACAAATCCCCCCTTTATTCACTACGCTTCCTCAGCTTTAGTTTTCTTTTGTGGAAACTTACTTATCTTTATCCTGGGGATTATAAAAAAACGTCCATTTTTTACATATATGTCAGGAATAAGCGTTGGCACGGCTGCTATAGCATTTTTATTACCACATAGGTTTTATGGTTTAGCTGAAAGAATGGGTATCTATTCTCTTATTATTTTTGAATTTATTATAGGGTTAGAAATGCTTAAAATAAACAAAAATAAATACCTAGAAAATGCGTAATTGCTCCAAATAAAACAAATAAATGCCAAATAAAATGAGCAGCCTTTTTACCTCGCATAACAAATGGTATCATACCAAATGTATAAACAAGTCCACCAGCTAGAATAAACCAAAAGAAATTAATATTATATTTAATCCATCCTGGAACTAGCATTAAAGCTGACCATCCTATAATAAAATATAGTGGAAAATGAAGCCATTTAAGACGTCCAGGACCAAAAATAGCAACCATAGTAATACCAGTTATAATAATGGCCCACATTAGGCAAAACCAAATAATACTTAAGGTAGGATGATATTTATAAAAATCTATTAATAAAATAGGTGAAAATGTACCACCAATTAATAAATAAATTGATGAATAATCAAAGCGACGCCAAATCCTTTTTACTTTTATTCCCCATTTATAGGAATGATATAGACAAGACATTGTCATCATTAAAATCATAGATACACCATAGAATATAGATCCCATAAGCATTAAGGATGTCGTTGATTTTAAAATTAAAAGAATAAGCCCTAAAACACCAAGTAAAGCTCCTACGCCATGTGTAACTGCATTCCCAATTTCTTCTAAAACTGAAAGTTTAGGAGCCTCATTAAGTGTACGATAATAATTTTGTTTCCGCATTTTGGATAACTTTCTTCTTGATTTAATGTATGGCATTAATCTTTCTTTTCTTATTTCATAATTAATGCGCTCTTGTTCCTTTTTATATTTATTTAAGTATTTTCCATATTTATTGTCTTTATGCTTATTTAAGCATTTTTTAATTTTTTTATATTTCATTTTAATCCCACATTTCTTAATAACATTTTATTACAAAACGACTTTTTTTACAACAAAAAACGCTATTTCTAGCGTTTTTCGAATTGTAGTAAATAAAGTTTATAATAATAGCCTTTGTGCTTTAAAAGCTCCTGATGTGTTCCTTCTTCAATAATCTCTCCATGAGATAGACAAATAATCTTATCAGCATGCTGAATTGTTGACAAGCGATGAGCAACAACAATCATTGTACCAATGCTTTTCATTTTTTGAAGAGACTCTTGAATTAATACCTCTGTTTCGGTATCAATATTTGAAGTTGCTTCATCTAAAATAAGAATTTGCGGTTTGTGAAGTACAGTTCTTGCAAATGATAAAAGCTGGCGTTGACCTTGACTTAAATTTTCACCACGTTCAATGACTGGCTCATCAATACCACATGGGAGCTTATCAATAAACCAGGAAGCATTTACATAATCACAAGCTGATTTGATTTCATCATTAGTAAATGAATCATCGTTTAGAGTAATATTACTTCTTATGGTTCCACTAAATAGGAATACATCCTGAAGCATTTGGCCAATTTTTGATCTTAGTGACTCAATCTTAATGGTAGTAATATCAATATCATCAATTAAAATTTGACCTTTTTGAATTTCATAGTTTCTTACTAAAAGACCTAAAATAGTTGACTTTCCGGCTCCAGTGGCCCCAACAAACGCAGCAGTTTGACCAGGTTCTATTACAAATGATACATCCTTTAAAATCCAATCTCCCTCATTATAAGCAAACCAAACATTTTTAAATTCAATTTTACCTTTAAAATAAGGTACATCAATAGCATCAGAATGATCCATAACCATTGGTGGAACATCTAGCAAATTAAACAATCTTTCTGATGCTGTTAAAGCCTTTTGTAGATTATTAAGCTGATCGGCAATATTTTGAATTGGATTAAAGAAACGTGATACATATAAATAGAAGGCCACAATCGCACCACTTGTAAGACCAACCTTAACACCAACATAGAAAATAACAGCGGTAGCTAAAATTTGAAGTAAAGTAATAAATGGACGGTATATACCAAACGCAATTACAACCTTATAACGAGCCCGTCTTAAATTTTCATTATATTCTAAAAATTCATTTTCCTTATATTTTTCCTGATTAAAAATTTGGATAATCTTCATACCTGATAAGTTTTCATTCAAATAGGTATTAAGTTCAGAAATATATCTTCTTTCATTTCTAAATACCTTACCAACTACATGTCCAAAAAAATATGATGTAATAAAAATAATAACGACAAATGCAAGTAATATCAAAGATAATTTCCAAGAAATATAAAGCATAATTCCATAAACTGATACAACCGTTAAGAAATTTCTTAATAAATTAACAAGTACATTTGTAAATAAATCAGACATTGACGCCGTATAGGATGCAACTCTCGTAACTAATGATCCAACAGGCATTTCATCAAACTGATTTTGGCTCATATTTTCAATATGTGTAAAAACCTCCATACGCATTCGATAAATAATTCTTTGACCTGAATGTTGTAGTAGCATTGATTCAAAATACAAAAAGACTTGATTAATAATAGATATGCCTAAATAAGCAATGACAAGCCATAAAATATAACTAAAAGACTTATCTAAATTTTGTAATGCATCCGTAATTTGACTTATAAATAAGGGAAGTACTACATCAAGTGATACATTTAGTGCAATTAAAACTAATGAAATAATAAAATATAAAGCTTCTGGCTTTAAATATTTCATTGTACGCTTTAACATTACTCCTAAAGGAATTTTCTTATCTCCCTTAAGCTTTAGTGTCTCTTCTTCCATTAATTTTCACCTCCTGCAAGTTCATTTTCAAGTTGTTGTAAATGAACCATAGTTTGATATGTCTTTGAGGTATTAAGTAAATTTGATGGCGTATCAAAGGCCTCAAGATGTCCATCATTTAAAACAATAATTTTATCTAAATGCGATACAGTTGAAACACGAGATGCAATTATAATGGTTGTTTTACCTTTACGTATTTCTTTAACATTCTTAAGAATTGTTTCTTCTGTTTTAACATCTACTGCCGATACGGAGTCATCCATAATCATAATTGGAGCGTCCATAATTGCAGCACGAGCAATACTAATACGCTGCTTTTGTCCTCCTGATAAGGTCACACCTCTTTCACCAGAAATAGTATCATAGCCATTTGTAAAGTTTTGAATATTGTCATCAACATCAGCAAATCTAGCTGCATTTTTTATTTTAGAAAAATCAAGCTCACGATTTGAAAATGCAATATTATTCTTTATTTTATCACTAAACAAAAAATTATCCTGAGGAACATAAGCTATTTGCTTTCTTAAAGAAGAAATATCACAAGACATTATATCGTTTCCATCAATATAAATACTATCTTTATTAACGTTATAAAGCCTTAATAGTGAATTAACAAGTGTTGTTTTTCCACTACCAATTTTTCCCACAATACCAATAGACTCGCCAGGCTCAATCTTAAATGATAGATCAGCAAGTGAATTAATTTTACTACTAGGATAAGAAAAAGAATAATTTTTAAACTCAATAGAACCGTTTATATTAGAAAGAATAATCGGATTTTCAGGATTTTTAATTTCCTCTTCTTCAGCTAAGAAATTAGCAATTCTATTATATGAAGCTTTTGCACGGCTTCTCATAGAAACAATTTGTCCAAGAGCCATCATTGGCCAAACAAGAATATCAAAATAACCAAGGAAAGTAACTAAATCACCAGCCTCAAGTGCAATTTCGTGACCCCAGATAACAACTTGATTATTTGTTGCAAAGCTATACACAAACCAGCCACCAAAGCCAAGTAATATAGCCATAATAATAGCGATAATTAATGATATAATAATATCGAAAATAACTGATACTCGAACAAAATCAATATTTGTATCTTGATTTTTCTTAGCAATTTTGGCAAATTGATGGATTTGTTGAGTTTCCTTAACAAAAGCCTTTATAACTCTAATACCAGTAAATGATTCTTGGGCATAATCATATAAATTATCAAATTGCTCCTGACGATTTTTCCATTTTAAAGCCATAAACTTTTCAACTAATCCACCCCAGAGAATAATCAAAAGCATCGGAATAAGTGCAATAAGTGTTAAAACCCAATCAAGTGAAAACATCTTGTAAAGGACAAGTACAGATTGAAAACCTGCATCAACAAGCATAATACTACCCCAGCCTAAAAATTCTTCAATTGTTTCAAGATCAGTTGTAAACCAAGCCATAACTGTTCCAACCTTATTTTCATGATAATATCTTTGTGATAATCTTTCACTTTTTAAAAACATATCATGTCTTAAAGAAGCCTCAATTCTTTGAGATGCATTAAAAATGGTAAAACGCCATAGCATTCTACCAAAGAACATGCCAAATGCAACCCCAATTAAGGCTAAAATAATATTAGAAAGCCTTGCCATATCAACTTGTCCTTGAGAATTAAACATTTTAACAATTCTTCCCAAAAAGTCTGGAACATAAAGCTGAAGATAATCAACTGCTACAAGACCGATTACTCCTACAAAATAAAACCAAAAGTATTTTACATAATATTTATTTAAGTATTTACCTGTTAACATAACAATACACCTCTCAATTTCATAACGTTTTAATTATACCATAAATATTTTATTATTCTACTACTTTTATTAATTTTTAATTAAAATAAAAAATAACAAACGAATATTTTTCAAGAATTATCTTTAAAGACTAATAATAATACTATAAAGAATAAAGCATTTTTAGTTTTTAAAATAAAAATAAGGAATTGACTATTAAGCCAATTCTCAAACAATTTCAAATTATTCAACTATTATAAATTACTATCTTAAAATTTTGAAAGTCATATAAATCAAATGACATAAAAATAATAAGTTTCCTATATTAAAAAGAATTATTTAATTTAAAGTATAATTATCGTCAATATTTTTTTACAACTAAAACACAATATTAATAAATATAATGCTCTAAAATTTTATAATATGTTTTAATATTTTATTTATTTATATTCCACTATTTTTTTATTTACTAATTACCTGATATCGCAAGACTATTAATAAATGCTGAACCAGTTCCAATTCTTCCAAAATTCTTAAAATCAGATGAAATACAATTAACATTATTTAATACATCAACAATATTACCAGATACAATAATTAAAGTAACCGGCTTAGTAATCTTACCGTCTTCAATCATAAAACCAGATGATTGTAAATTAAAGGCGCCTGAAACAGGATTTACACCTGCATGCTGACCCATCATACTTGTAATAAAAACACCTTCTTTAATATCCTTAATCATATCATCAAAGGATGTATCACTACATTTTATACATAAATTAGTCGGTGCGACTGATACATTACCACTACCCGTTTTAAAGCCATTACCCGTTGAGGTAGTATTTAACATCTTAGCAGTTGAAAGATTATGCAAATAGCTTTTCAAAACGCCATTTTCTACAACCGTTGTATTTTTAGCACTTACACCCTCATCATCAAAGGTAAATTTATTAAATGAAGTTTCACATAATGGTAAATCTTCAATTACAATATTATCACCAAAAACTTTTTGTCCAAGCTTACCATCAAGAAGTGAAAGTTTTTTTACAACCTCATCACCACTAAACATTGACCAAAAACAAGAAACAAGAGATGCAAAAGCATTATTTTCAAATACTACAGGGTAGTGACCAGATTTAATAGATTTAGCACCAATTGAATCTAATGGTCTTTTTAAAGCTCTTTCATAAATTAAATTATAATCAATATCCTTAAGTGAATTTAAATGCTCAAAATAATGTCCATTCTTTACATCATTATCCTTTGTAACAACGGTTGATACATATAAAGTCAAATCAGAGCTTTTACGAGATACATTAAGTCCGCTTGTATTTTGAATTGATATTGTTTTAGCTTCAGTTTCGATTGAAGCCTCTGTATTTGTTATATAAGAGCTTTTTGCTTTTAAAAAGGCCTCAATATCTTGACATATTTTAATCCTGTCAGCTTGACTAAATTCATCGGAATCATTCTTATTATCAGGAATTACAGGATAATTTTTATCACCCTCATAAATAAAATATGGATCGTTAGATTCTGTAACACTAGCATTACTCTTTAAAGTATTAATTACCGATTCAATTTCTGAATCATCATCGTGTTCAAGATATAAAGATGTAATATGATTATTATAAACACCTCTAATATAAAGTTCATCAGTAAAGTAACAGCTATTATCATCGACTTCTATATTAAAGGTAGATACTAGTGCTCCATCTCCTTTAACCTGATAAACTTCAATTTCTTTGATTCCTGAAGCTAAGGCTTCCTTTTTTAGTTTATTAAAATCCATTAGTTTTTACCTCCACTTCCACCAACAGTCATATTTTGAATACGAATCGTAGGTTCACCAACATTAGCGGGAATTGAACCTGATTTAGAACCACAAACACCATGACCGAAGGTTTGATTATTGGCAATCATATCAATATTAAATAATGCATTAGATCCATTACCAATAAGGGTTGCACCTCTTACAGGATGCGTAATTTTACCATCTTCTACCATATAACCCTCATTTACAGCAAAATTAAATTCACCTGTAATTGGATTAACTGAACCACCACCCATTGATTTAGCAAAAAGGCCATACTTTGTTGAAGCAATAATTTCTTCAAATGTTGAAGTACCATTTGCAATATAAGTATTTGTCATACGAGACGTAGGAGAATATCTATAGGATTCACGTCTTGAGTTTCCTGTTGATTCCATCTTCATTCTACGATTATTTCTATCATCAATCATGTAGCTATTTAAAATACCATTTTTAATTAAAACATTACACTTAGTTGGGTTTCCCTCATCATCACAGTTAGTAGAACCCCATTCATTATAAATTGTACCATCATCAATTGCAGTTACAATATCAGAAGCGATTTTTTGTCCCTTCTTACCGGTAAAAACAGAAAGTCCCTTTGCAACAGATGTAGCCTCTAATGAATGTCCACAAGCTTCATGGAATAATACTCCACCAAAGCCATTATGAATAATAACAGGATAAACTCCTCCTACCATTTCAGGAGCATCAAGCATATTAATACAAGCCTCACAAATATCTGCAGCAAATTTCTTAAGATCCTTATTCTTAAATGTATCAACATCAAAGTTTCCACCGATAGTTCCACCATTAGATTGACTCTTAGAACCATCTCTAGCTACTGCTTGAGCACCAATTCTTTGTTGATTTCTAATATCTGTAATATATTTTCCTTTTGTATTAAAAATAGTTACAAATTGTGTTTTATCAGTAATATTTACAATTCGTTGCACAATTCTTTTATCATATCCAGACATTACATCATCTACAATCTGTAAATATGAAATCTTTTCATGTTGCGGAACATCCTTACTTAAACGATTAATTTTAACATAACCATTTTTTGTAGCATCCTCATACTTGAATTCATAATCAATTTTTTTAGGACTTGAATTATATGCACCCTTAAGCTTACTTGCAAGTGCTAGTATACCTTCAAGACTACAATCAGATGTATAGCCATAAACCTCCTGAAGATCAAGTAAAACACGAAGTCCTACTCCATATTTATGCTTAGTTGATGCATTTTCAATTTTTCCACTTAGCATCTGAATTGAATTTTCATAAGTATCTTCACAAAATAGTTCAGCAAAATCAGCACCTGTTGATAATGCTTCATCAAAAACCTTTTTTGCTATTTCTTTAGTTATCATTCTTATTCCTCCTCATTTACGTATTATTATACAGCATAGCAATTATATTTTCAATAAAAATTAGTTATATTTTATATATTAACTAATTTTTAGCAATAATCCAATTTTCTAAAAAATTTAATCCATCAATAATTTCACATTTATTGGGACTCATTAAAATAACACGAAATAGATTTTCCGTCCCTGATCGTCTAACAATAACATTACCTGATGTAACAATTGCTTTTAGTTTATTCTCAAGCTTGTTTATCATTCTAATTTCTTTATAATTCTTAGATACTTCATAATATTCCTTTATACAGTTTAAATTTATAATTGCCTTTTCATTTAACATAGATAAAAATTTTAATATTGTTGTTAAACCACAAGAATAATTATATTTTTTATTAAATATAATATGACCACTCTTTTCTCCTCCTAAGGAAGCTACACCATTTTTAATTTCACTTGAAATATTTTCATCGCCAACATTAACAAATTTTACTTTAATGTTATTTTCTTCTAAAACATTCGTAATTCCTCTATTGGCAATCAAAGAATAAATGACAGTATTATTTTTTAATTTATTTTTCATTTTTAATTCTGTTGCAAAAAAATATAATAATAAATCGCCATTTAATATTTTACCATTTTTAAGTATAATAATGGCCCTATCTCCATCACCATCAAAGGATACAGCTATATCATAGTCATTATCAATCATTATTTTTCTTGCAAGCTCAGGATATAAAGCTCCACATTCATCATTAATATTAAAACCATTAGGCTCATTATTTATCATAATCGCATCAGGAAATCTCTTTTTTAAATAGTCATTAAGAAAACACATTGAACCATTTGCTAAGTCAAAAACAATTTTATATTTCTTTTTAATTTTAATTGAATCAAAGAATTTAAAATAATTTTTAGGACACTTATTTTCCCTATAAGAGCCTATTTTAACAGGCTTATGATTTTCTTCCATTCTTTTTTCTAACTTTTCCTTTAAAGAATCATCTAGCTTATGTCCTTTATAAATAATTTTAAGACCATTATAGGTAAAATCATTATGTGATGCTGTAATCATTATTCCTATTGTTCTTTTTTTCTTGGTTAAATATTCTAAGGCCGGTGTTGAAATAACACCATAATCAAAAACAGTTTTCCCACTAATTTCTAGAGCATATTTTAAAGCTTGTAAAATTATTTTTGAACTATATCTTGTGTCATAACCAATTAAAACCTTATTTTCATTAAAAATATCAAAGCTATAACCAACCTTTAAAATAAGTTCTATACTTAGATCAGAAGCCCCAAATACACCTCTAATTCCATCGGTTTTAAAATATTTCAATATATCACCTATATTAAATTATATTAAAATCTCTTTTTAAAATGAAAAAAGATGTTAAATATTTTTCAATTTAACATCCTAATTATTATTTAATGATTGCTCTATTAATTACTTCCATTACATTTTTGACAGGAATAATCGTTAAATCCTTCTTTACCTCTTCAGGAATATCATCAATATCTCTTTGATTTTCATATGGGATAATAATGGTCTTTAGTCCTGAACGATGTGCAGCAATTGATTTTTCTCTTAAACCACCAATAGGAAGAACCGTACCTCTTAGAGTTACTTCTCCTGTCATACCAAGCGTCGCATCAACAGGCTTATTAGTTAAAGCCGAAACAATACCTGTTGTAAGAGTTACACCTGCAGATGGACCGTCTTTTGGCACAGCACCTTCAGGAACATGAATATGAATATCATCTGTTGTAAAGATATCAGGATTAATTCCAAGCTCAGTTGCATGACTTCTTACAAAGCTTAACGCAGCCATTGCAGATTCCTTCATGACATCACCAAGCTTACCAGTAAGAACCAAACCACCCTTACCTTTATAGTGAGTAACCTCAATATCAAGTGTATCGCCGCCAAATTGCGTATAAGCTAGACCAGTTACAATACCAACTTGATTTTCACCACGATTTTCATTATTAAAGAACTTTAATTTTCCTAAATATGACTCTAAATTATCAACTGTAATCGTTACTGAGGCCTTTTTTTCTACAAGAATTTCTTTAATTGATTTACGAATTAACGTTGCAATTAAACGATCAAGCTCACGAACGCCAGCCTCACGAGTATAATGCTCAATAATTGAAGTCATAGCATCATGATCAATAGAAAATTGTTCTGGCTTTAGACCATGACGAGCAAGCTCCTTTGGTATTAAATGCTCATAAGCAATATTAACCTTTTCAAATTCTGTATAACTTGAAAGCTCAACAATTTCCATACGATCACGAAGTGGTCCAGGAATTGTATCTAATGAATTTGCTGTAGTAATAAATAATACCTTAGATAAGTCATAATCCTCTTCAAGATAATTATCAGAGAAATTAGCATTTTGCTCAGGGTCTAGTACCTCAAGCATAGCTGACGCAGGATCTCCACGATATGATGAAGACATCTTGTCAATTTCATCTAGTAAGAAGACAGGGTTTACAGTACCTGCATCCTTCATACCCTTTAAAATACGACCAGGAAGGGCACCAATATATGTACGTCTGTGACCTCTTACTTCTGATTCATCAGATATACCACCAAGTGATTGCTTAACAAACTTACGTCCTAAGGCATCCGCAATTGATTTAGCAAGAGAAGTCTTACCAACACCAGGAGGACCAAATAAGCAAAGAATTGTTTGAGGATTCTTACCAGTCATAATCTTAACTGAAAGATATTCTAAAATACGATCCTTTACCTTATCAAGACCATAATGATTCTTATCAAGAGCTTCCTTAACCTTTGTAATATCATTAATATCCTCTGATTCCTTATACCAAGGTAGTTTAATTAAGAAATCAAGATAATTCTTAATAATTCCGGCTTCTGCCATTTGATAAGATGCATTTTGATATCTTCTAAGCTCACCAATAGCTTTATCTTCAATCTTCTTAGGCATTTTTGCATCAAGAATTTTCTTACGTAATTCTTCAATTTCTTCATCCTGACGAGCCTTATCACCTAATTCAGTTTGAATAGCCTTCATTTTTTCACGTAAGTAATATTCCTTTTGAGATTCATCAATTGATTTTTTTACCTCTTGATTAATCTTATTTTCAATCTCGTCAATTTTCTTCTCTCTTGAAATATCTTCAAGAATAAAATGTAATCTTTCATTCAAGCTTTCAGATGATAAATAACGATATTTACTTTGACTAGTCTTTAAATTGTAAGCAATAATATCAGCACATGCTTCAGCTGTTATTCCTGATTGAATTAGCCTTAAAACCTCATCAGGATTATTAAGAGTTTGTGCATTTTTAGTAATTTCTGTTACAATTGAACGAATTAGTGCAGCAGATTCTTCCTCAAACTCAATCTTAGCCTTTACTTCATCATAGCTTACTAAGAAATATGGATCACAAGAAATATAATCCGCAACCTTTATACGATTTTTAATTTGAAATTTAACTTTATAATTATTATTAGGTAATTTTAACTTCAAATCGATATGAGCTAAAACACCATACTCATATAAATCATCTTTTCCTACCTTAAGGCTTTGAGGATCTTTTTGGATTAAAAGAACAATATCATTATTATAATTATGTTCAGCATCATCAAGAGCACGTAAAGAAGCCTCACGACCAACCTCGATACGAAATTCATTGTTTGGTAATGGAATAACTCCACGGACAGCAATAGCGGGAATCTTATTTATATATAAATTTTCCATAATGGATACACCTCTATTCATTAATTCTGAGTTTTTTCTCAGTGGTTATATAATACAATATTTTTGGCAGTTTTGCAAGTAGTTTGCCAATTTAATTTAATTTCCCATAATTTAAATAAATAACAGTGATCAACTGACCACTGTTACTAATATAGTTTAATAAAATTAATTAGATTTCTTTTGCAGAAGAAAGGATTAAATTAATTGCCTTATCATAAGTGATTTGAGAATAAATAGCACTTGCTCTTTGTTTTAATACAGCTTCCTTAGTTGTATTTGACTTAGATGCAATTTCTTGTGCCTTTTCTTCCATTTCTTCCTTTGAAGGCTCAAGCTTTTCTTCTTTAATAATTTCAGAAAGAACTAATTGGAACTTAGCTTGATTTAAAGCTGAAGCCTTAGTGTTTTCTTCAAATGCTTCCTTTGTAGTTCCCATAATGCTTAGGAATGTTTCAAACGGAATATTATATTGTTTAGCTTGAGATTCGTATTTATCCTTCATTTCCTTTTGGATATCAGCTACGATAGATTCAGGCATATCAATTTCAGTATTATTAATGATTTGATTTAATAAATCATCAACTTGGCGATCATGTTCAGAAGTCTTCTTTCCTTCTTCAATTTCACCCTTCTTGTAAGCCTTAAGCTCGTCAACTGTATTAACATCCTTAATATTTAAAGACTTAACAAATTCATCGTTTAATTCAGGTAAAACTGATTCCTTAACATCATGAACTGTAACCTTAAATACAGCAGCCTTTGAAGCTAATTCAGTTGCAGGATAGTTATCTGGGAAAGTAACATTGATATCCTTAACCTCATCCTTCTTCATACCAACCATTTGATCCTCAAATCCTGGAATGAATTGACCAGAACCAATTTCAAGTTCATAATCAGTTGCAGAACCACCTTCAAATTCTACACCATCAACAGTACCTACAAAGTCAAACTTTGCAGTATCATGTAAAGCAATTGTTTGATCAGCCTTAACATTTAAAGTTGAATGAGCCTTTAAATCACTATTGATTGCAGCAGTAATTTCTTCTTCTGATGCCTCAAGAACTTGTTTCTTAACCTCAAGGCCCTTATATGCTGCTAGCTTTACTTCTGGTAAAACATCAAATGATAAAGATACTTCAAAATCCTTACCTCTTTCAAAATCCTTAGTTTCAATAGCAGGAGTAAATTGACCACAAATCTTTTGAGCTACCTCTTGATCAGCATAAACTTCTCCAACCTTATTATTAAATACAACATTTAATGCCTCATCATATAATGATTCAACACCAAACTTCTTCTCAAATAAAGAACGAGGACATTTACCTTGTCTAAAGCCATCAATCTTTACGTTCTTTACAACTGTTGTAAAAGCTTGATCTAGGGCTTTTTCAAATTCATCAGCAGTAACTGTGAAAGTAGCTTTAACTCTACTATGTTCTAAGTTTTCTAATTTCATATCTTAAACGCAGATGGAGATACATTAAAAATGTAGGAAATCTGCTCCTCCTATACTATATTTTCTCCTAAATCCTATATTTTTTATATTTTTTTAAAATTTAACATATAGATAATAGCATAAAAGAGAAAAAAAGTAAAGTATTAACAAGTTTTTTTGACTAAGACTAAAGCAAATATAAATGAAAAAATAAAAGATTTTTTCATGTTAAATACTAATTTTTCTTTTATTTAAATTTATTTTTTTATCTGTAAACTTTGTGTTAAAATTATCATTTAAAATTTTTAATAGTTAATGGGGCTAAATAAATAGGCCTTAGTTCTAACATTTCATCATGAGAAATATCATCTTGGGAAAATAATATTCTCCTTGATATTTTAGATGAATATTTTTTTGAAAATTCATTAATCGATTTATGATTTTTAGTTTCAGACGATTTTACTTCTATAGGAACTAACTTATTACTATCAGTTGTTAAAAAATATATTTCATAACTACGGGTTGTTTTGTCATTTTTAAAAACATAATAGAATAAATCTCTATCATTTGATTTTATAATTTGAGCTATTGCATTTTCATATAAATAGCCTAAATTAACATCTAATTTATCTGATAAAAGTTTAATATATATATTTTCATTAGTCGAAAGTTTATCGTTAAATAACATTGTTGTAAATAAGCCAATATCAGATAGATATAATTTAAAATTATCAATATCTTTAGTTCCATTTAAAGACAATGAGGGATCATTCACTTTATAAAAAGGCAAAACAGTTTTAGAATTTAATAAATCAAATATAAATTTTCTGTCCTTATTTGTTACTTTTTTATTAGTTACTTTGGTAATATAAAATTTGTTATTCTTAGCTAATTGGGAAGGTATTGAATTATATAATGTCGAGATCATCCCACTAGGATCAATTCTAAAAAAGTCATTCGAATATAGTTCAAGAATTTCCTTTTTTAATTCTATCTACTGATTCAAAATTTTTATCAAGGATAAAAGCTTCAACTACTTGAGGCATGCCACCTACTGCCATATACGTTCTAAAATCTCTCATCAATTTTCTATTAACTGATTATCCCATTGAACGATTATATTTATAAATTTCTTCTATAATATTATAATTATATCCACATGCCCAGCAAAATTCCTCATAATCCATTGGATAAACATCTATTTTATATTTCTCAGAAGGAATTAGAATATTTTTAACATTCTTTTTTATTGAAATCAATGAACCTGTTTCTATATAATCATATCGTCCATCTTTAACTAAATGTTTAATTGCTCGTCTAATTTTAGGAGCAAATTGTATCTCATCAAAAATAATAACCGATTTTCTCCCCTTTAATATTCTTCCTTTAACCGTTTGAAGTCTAAGGAAGAAAAAATCTAGATCATTAATATTTTCAAAAACATCATCTTCTTCCTTTGTTAATTTAGAAAAATATACTAATATATGATTTATATTTATTTTTAGCAAATTCTTCTGCAATTGTAGATTTCCCAACACGTTTAGCTCATTCTAGTAGACAAAAATCATTCATTTTATCATACCATGCCATTTTTGCAGCATCATCCTTTTTTTGAAGAAATCAAATATCTTTTTACATTATAAAAAAGCATCATCTATACTAGACAATGCATTTCTATAATTAACTTTCATAAGTACAGTCGTTATCCTCATCACCAATATGATGTATATCTTGTTTGGGCTCATCAATCTTTTGCTTTTTCTTCCCGAGGTTGCCTGGCTTTACAATATAAAAAAGCTTTTAAATCGATTATATATATATATATATTCTTGACTTTTTTATTTTTTATCAAATTATGCTATAAATTATATGTGCGTGAATATGCATTCATAAATACTAATTAGGTGATTATATGTATATTGGAAAAGTAAAAAATAATGGAACTGAATACTTAAGGCTTGTCGAAAGTATCTATTCTCCTAGAGCTAAAGTTGGTCGTAAAAGAACGAATCTTTATATTGCTCCACTTTCTAAATTTGATGATTCATATGATTGCTTTAACTGTTGTTCGTATCATCCAAAACAAAATTGTTTCTTTTAAAGTAAAAGATACTACAAAAAATTGGAAAATGGAATTATCTGGAGAACGTTTAACACAAGCTTTAAACTCTTGGACATTTTTTTATATACTGATAATATGTATCGTTTTAATAATATTGATAGTGGTGATTTAAAAGTACTTTTGAACACTTTTAATATTAATATAATATTCGAAAGCTAACCTAAAGCAATTAAAAAGCAAAATAAACATTTTATAGTGCGTAAATAAAATTATAGTAATCGATCTAGTATTTAAGCCGCTTTTTCGGCTTCGCTACTAGATTTCTTTTTATTTAGGGCTAAAAAGCCAGGCAAACTTTGGTAATGCCCTAGAAGCGTCAAAAAGTAAAGTATTAACAAGTTTTTTCAATTAATAAAGGCTTAGCTTTAACTAGAAATCTTTCATAATTTTTAATCTTAAAAATATCGGACATAAAATAGTTAATAACTCTATAAGAAAGCTAATAATGATAATTATATATACATACCAGCTTGTAAAAATATTATTTATTAATGGTAATCCTTCTATAAGATGTAAATAAACTAAACAAATAAATGCATCAATTATTAGCCAAATTATAAATCTATAACGATTATTAAATAAATAATTTGCAATAATATTTTGATTACTATATCCTTTTAATTTTGATATTTTAATTATATTCTCGTTTTTTTTTCAATTCTAACCACTCAAAAAGCAACATTAAAATAATTAGCAATGCAACTAATATACAAGAGACATTAAAAGCATCTAAAAAAATATTTTTATTCATTAAATTATTTTTTTCAAGTTCAATTTGAGAATAATTGAAAAAATCATTTTTTAAATTTCTATCATTTAATAATTTTAAAAAAGCATCCTTATCCTTTATATTTAATATAATTTTTGATTGCATATCAGGCTTCATATCAACATTATAACTATTAGCATTCATATTACAAAGAAATTCTTTAATTGGAAGTAGCATATTTGCAAGTTCTAATCCTTTATTTGTAAAATAACAATTTTCAACATCATCTAAAGTAAAACCAACAATTTTAAAATCAAATAATTTTTCCCCTATTTTATATCCTAAATATGGCGAAACAACGATTTCATCATCATTTTCTGGTACTTTGCCATCACATAAAGAAATATTATTGAAAGCTTTAAATTTAATTTTTTCCGGCTTAATTATACAATACTCTTTATCTCTTAAATAAGAAAAGCTAGTTTGATTTCCTTTTATTTTAACAATACCAACACTTTCATACTGTTGCTTAAATAAAGTATAAATATCATCATAATTTTCACTTGTTATATCATAGTTATTATTTGCCACAATCAAAATAGAGGATTTATTATAATCATAGTCTTCACCATATAATAAGTCATACTTTTCATACTGAACTGCACCATATGCTTTATTTTGGCTACTTTTACCATATAACAATCCATTATATTGCTTTTTCAAAGCATAGCAGCAATATGTTTTTTTTCTAGAAATACCACATATAACAAAATTCGAAGATAAATTTCTACTTAGCAAGCTATTATATGATATTAAATTATGAGAATCATTAACTATTTTATCAGCAAGCTTTTTTCCAATTACAACCTCATTTTCATCATTAGGCATTCTTCCTAAGAATATCGAATAATCTTTAATAAATGAAATCGGATACAAATTGTCATTTTCGGCTCCGTATTTTTCATAAAGCCATGAGCACGTATTATTTGAAAAATAATTAGGGCAAAACCTTGTTTCAACCGTCATATCCTCAATAATATTATTTTCATACGCCGTTTTTAAAGCATCGTATGCATCATCATTTCTAACATTAGTGACATAAGCATCAGGATCATCATAATTTTCATATAGATTATTATTAATAGCGGAGGCTATATAGATTGAAATAAGCATTAATGCAATACCAAAGACAAATGGAATTAATTCAAAACGCTTCATTGTAGAAAAAAGCTTACGTTTATAGCTAAGATTCTTATTTTTATTATCATAATTAGAATTTAATTTTTCAATTTTGAATGCTATATATTTTTCTTCAGAAAGAGTAATAATTTTATCACTTTTAAGTTCATCATCATGGCTTGCAACAATAATTAACTTCTTATCTTTAATAAGACTTATTAAATTTAAAAAGGCCAATGAATTATTTCTATCAAGATTTGCAGTTGGCTCATCAAATAATAGTATTTCCTTTTTTGTTAGTAAAGCCAATAAAATAGTAGACCTCATTTGCTCACCAAATGACATTTCTTTTATTTTTTTATCATTAGGAATACATAAATTCAATTCATTCTTAAAATCATTAACCTTAGAAATATCATAATCATGTCCTTCATCATCGCATAAAATTTTAATATTTTCTTCAAGCGTAAAATCATTATATAATGAATCATTTTGCATAGCATAAAAGATATGATTTCTTCTAAATTCTGTCATATTTTTTATTTTTTCACAATTATATTTAATATATCCTTTTGAAGGCTTTTTAAGACCCGAAATAATATTAAGTAAGGTTGTTTTTCCAACTCCAGATGGTCCTTTTATGATAACTAAGCCTGTATTAGGTAAGACTAAATTAATATTTTTTAAAACATTAATTTTAATCTTTTTTTGCCTAAATAACATATTAACATTACAGAGTTCTAGCATTTATCTTCCCACCCTCCAATTAGAATAAATATTGTATAAAAAAATATAAAATATACCTGTAAAAAAATATAGAATTACATTATCCTTTAACGGATTTAAAATTGAAAATATTGAAGTAAGTATCATATAAAT
Organism: Clostridium sp. CAG:307_30_263; assembly: GCA_001916215.1. Classification (GTDB taxonomy): domain Bacteria; phylum Bacillota_I; class Bacilli_A; order Acholeplasmatales; family Anaeroplasmataceae; genus CAG-307. Next base: position 16,283 of record MNRZ01000010.1, on the reverse strand, counting down.
CGCGAATGAAATCATAGAAATTAAAAGCATTTTGTTCCTATATATTTTTTTAAATCTTATATCAGTAAAATTATAAAATTTAAATTTTTTAAAATTAAAATAATCGATTTCTCCATTAATAAATAAAACTAAACATAGCATTCCCAGTCCCAAAGATACAAACACTAACCTAAATTCAAATAATTTCTTTGACGATTTTGAGGATATTATATTATTACTACAATAATCAGTACTGACTAAACTATATTCAGTTTTATCAATTAAATAATCTGGAGATTTAAAAACAATTGCCTCAAATATTTGGTTAAATTCAATTTCTTCTGTAGGATTCATGTACAAAACAGTTTTATTTAAATTTGTATGTTCGTATATAATATTAACATTAATATTATCATACACTGAATAAAGGCTACCAACTAAATTAAGTTCATGCTGTGGAATGTTACTAACTATTTTTGTCACTTGAGCATATTCAATTGACATCTTTTGATTATTAGATTTTAAATCAATTGTACTATTTTGAATAACATTTTTTATTTTATGATTATAAGCAAAGGAAACATCTTTAACATTCTCATCTTCTGCTATCCCAACAATTTTAAACTTTCCAAATAATTTGGAATCATGATAATAAAAATCATCATTTAAATATTGCAAAAAAGTATTATCATAGCCTTTTTTTATAAGAAGTAAGGCCTCATCATTACCAGAGGGTAATCTTCCTGACGTAATTTTATTAATTTTAGGCTTAGGTTCATATGAAGCAAATATAAAATCCTTACCATTTGATTCATAAAAATTAAGCTTATGTGATAAATAAAACGGATTAGCCTCATAATCATACCCTAAATTATCTAATTTTGACTTTGATAATTCTCTTCCATAATCAAATATCATGGTTCTATTTTTATCATTTGATAAGCTTTTATTAATTATAAAATTAGAATCATCATAAATAATATTTTTTGTAAAATAATCTGAGCAAAATAAAGAGATAAATGTGATACTAATAAATAATAAAAGCATGGTAATCATTCTTAAAATATTAAGTTTATACCTTTTTAAATCTGTTTTTAAGATAAAATTGTCAATATTATTCTTTTTGAGTTCAGTTTTATGGATTAGCTTGTCATTACTTTTTATTACTAAATCATTATTAATTAATCCTTTATTAAGTTCAATAATTCTGCTAGCAAATTCAGTATATCTTTCTTCATCATGTGCGGCAATAATCACAAGACAATCTAAAGATAATCGCTTAATTTCTTCAAGCATTTTATTTGCATTTTCACTATCTAAATTAGCAGTTGGCTCATCAAAAATATATATATCAGCATTTTGAGCTATTGTTTTAGCAAAGGATACTCGAGCCTGTTGACCTTTAGATAAATACTTGATGGGCTGATTTTTAAATTGTAAAAGTCCTAAATTATTAAGTAAATTCAAAGTCTTTTCATTTGCATAATTAGAAGCATTAAACTTCAAGCATTCTAGATATACATTTTCAAATGCAGTATAATTTTCAAATAAATTATAGCCCTGATATCCAATAGAAATAGTAATATCCTCATTATATGTAACCTGACCACTATCAGGATATATTTTTTTACTAATTATTTTTAATAATGTGGTTTTTCCACTTCCAGACTCTCCTTTTATCAAAATTAGCCCTTTTTCATTAAATCTTAAATTAATATTACTAATTCCAATTGATGTTTTATTACCATCATTATAGTATTTAGAAATATTTTCAAGCCTTATCATTTTTAACACTCCCAATCACTTCAAAAAACTTATTTTTAAATACATCATTTGATTAGACCAATCATCATCAAGTCCTCCACTTGCATCATAACATAAATAAAAATCATTTGTATCAATATTTAACTCAAAACTCGTTTCATACCAATGATAAACACCATCACTAGGTAAGTCGGTCTCCCAATAATGCAATTTACAATCATCAGTTTTTTTACTTGTTGGCTTTTTAGTTAACACATATACTTCTGCATAACCATCATCAATTTCCTTTGCTTGAAATCTTAATGTTATCAGCATTTTTTTATAACCTTTATTTATATATTCATTTTTTCCGACAAAGCCATCTAAATATGGTAAATAAACATAATCATAATGATTATTGCACACATAATCATCTGTAACAATAATTGATTCATTTCTTATCAAAGAAAATGGAAGTTTACCAGAACTAAGCGAATCATATTTATCATTATTAGATATTTCTCTTTGAAAATAACTTAAGCATTTTTCTTTTATTATTTTTTTTAAAGAACTCATGGAATTTGGAACTATATCCCAAATTCCATATATTTTATCATTTCCAAGTGAAATCAAACCAGAATTTCCATAATTTGATTTTTTTAATAATTCATTCCAATTTGAATAACTAAAACTATAATCAGAATTAGATACAGTATCATTCCGTTCAACAAGACCAATCTCATTAACCTTTATAGAACAATCGCTATTTAAATAACTATACTTTGAATTCATTAAAATTGCATTTTGATTTGACACATTGACATTTAAATTTGAATTAATATCATCTAATTTAATAAGCATACTTGCATTTTCTGTTATATCATTTTTATAATTTTCACTAAAAGCATAATTTTTATTAAAAATGTGAACAAACGCTTCAATAGAGCCACCAAAAATTGCCGAAGATAATAAATGAGTACCATAAGTCTCAAAAAAATCATAATAATCAAATCTATATGTATTTTGTTTCATTTCATTTAAGTCTTTTAAAAAACTATTTGAATAGCCAGAATTTGCTTCAATTGTTTCCGGTAAAAAATAATCTTTACTTATACTTGTTTTATAACTTTCTTGAACAAGTGTATCATAGTAATAAAAATTAGAAGATTTATTATTTTCTTCTTTATATAGACACTGAGAGCCAGATACATTGATTAAACCATTAATTTTAATTGTTTCTTCATCATTAGAATTATAATTAATGTTTAAATCTTCCTTAAAATTTTTATTAATAGTATTATATATTTCACCAATCTCTAAAGAACTTGTAACATAATGATGCTTTTTAGACTACTCAATAGAATGACTAGCAGCATAATCAACTAATTTTTTTGCGTAATCATCTGAGAAAACACTTGATTTAATATGATCTAAGCCTGAATATGATAAATCAATGCCTTTTCCCATATCTAGTATCGAATTATTAGGCGACACCGTTATATATTGTTGACTTCCACCACCCTGCTGATTTCCACCACCTCCACCAGTATTTCCACCATCAGAAAAAGAAAAATTATGGTCAATTTTAGCATATGATTTTTTCGAAAAACCAAGTGATAAAATCACACCAAAAGAAACAACCAAACCTACACATAATATTTTTTTCATAAAACTTCTCCTCATATTTGTAATGTATAATATCACAAATGTAGCATTTTATCAATAATAGTTTTATTTTTTTGTATTTCTTTTGTATTTATTTTGTTTTTTGACTGAATAAACAATATTTTATATCATTTAAGCCTATTTTTTGTCTTTGCTCCCTTTTGATTACTTTTATTTACTATTAACAATATTATAATTGAGACTTTTATTTTGCTTGGCGCTACCGCTTTTCAATACTCACATTCATGGAAGCCTGTTTTTTACAAGGCTTCACCTAACAAAAAAGCACTGAAAAATCAGTGCATAAATTCAAAATTAACTTACATAAGGTCTATCGTTATCCTCATCATTGATATGAGGAATATCCTTTTCGGGCTCCTCAATTTTTTCTTTCTTCTTTCTTGCTGGAGCTTCCTTACCTTTTTCTTTCTTAGGTTCTTTCTTTTCTCTTATAGCTTTAACTTGTTTACGATATTTGCCATAGTCATAGAAGCCTTCTCCACCTATTGCAACAGCACTTATAAATGAAACAATTGCAATCGCAATCGCAATATATTTAGCATCAATTTTAACTCCTAAAAGGAATGAACCAAATGTAATAACCGCAATATGAACAAAAAATTGTACTCTATCAGTTTTTTCACCAAATAAAATAGTTGTAGTAAAATAAACAAATCCTCTTAGCCATAATACAACACCTATTAAGATATTATAATGCTCAACAAAATATTTAACAATACCTGTTTGTTCATCACCAAATTGCTGAACTGATAATGCAATTAATAATATGCCAACAGCTAAATCAAACAATACCTCAATAAAGCATAGTACTCTTGACCATCCACGTTCAAGGGTTCTCATTAATGGGATAACTCTCATTACAGCATATAATGAAAATACACCAACCGTAAACATTAATACAATAATTTGAGAGTCGCTTTGTCTAAATAATAGGAAAAAGCCTAAAATAATTAATAAAATAGCGCCAAAAATTTTAAACCAAAATTTATATGAATGTATTGGATTCTTTTGTAAAACGGGGCTTGTCTTTTTTTGCTTTTTAGGTTTTACTAAAGGAGTTTTTTCTTCCTCTTCATCCTCATCAGTTTCCTCATCATCTATATCTTCAGTTTCGTACGCATCAACTTCAAAATCTTCCTCTTGTTTTTTCTTCTTTTTAAATAACACGAATATCATTCCCTTCACAGCTTATTTATATTATACTTTAAACCAAAAATAGTGTAAAGATTATTTTTAAATTTATTGTCGAATTTAATTATTAATTTGACTATTCCCTTAATAAAAATTATAATATTAGTAGAGGTGATATAATGTCATATATAATCCTTAAAAATATATCAAAAATCTATGATGGAGAAATTAAAACTAAAGCATTGGACAATGTTAATTTCGAAATTGAAAAAGGAATTATTACCGTTATTTTAGGCCCTTCTGGGGCAGGTAAAACCACACTTTTAAACATTTTAGGTGGAATGGATAACGTAACACAAGGTGAAATTTATGTTGATAATAAATTAATATCCAACCTCAACAAAAAGGATTTAACCTTATACAGACGAAATGATGTGGGTTTTGTTTTTCAATTTTATAATTTAATGCCTAATTTAACTGCCCTAGAAAACATCGAACTTGCAACTGAAGTTTGTAAAAAAGCATTTAATCCCGAAGATATCTTAAATGATGTAGGTCTTAAAGATAAAGCTAACTCTTTTCCATCTAAATTATCAGGTGGTGAGCAACAAAGAGTTTCAATTGCTAGAGCAGTCGCTAAAAATCCTAAACTACTTCTTTGTGACGAACCAACGGGAGCTTTAGATTCTAAAACAGGTAAATCAATTATTAAGCTTTTAAAAGATATTGCTGTAAAACACAAAACTAATGTGATAATTGTAACTCATAACCAGGCCCTTAAGGATATTGCAAATCAAGTAATTTATATCAAAAACGGGACAATTGAAAAAATTGAGAATAATATTTCACCTTTAGATATTGAAGAACTAGAGTGGTAACAATGAAAACATTCATCAAAACAATTTTCAAATGTATTTCAAATAATAAGTCTCGTTTTATTTCTATGTCATTAATTATTTTAGTAGGGATTTGTTTCGTTACTGGGCTTGGCGGAATAACTCCTAAGGTAGAAAATAGTTTAAATGAGGCATTAACGACAGCTAATGCACCCGATATAATCCTTAAAACTCGAAATCAACTCGGATTTACTCAAGGTGAAATCGAAAATTTAAATCGAATTGATGATATTGACGTAGAATTTATTACATCCTTTGATCAAACTACAGATTCAAGCTTAAGAACCATAAGTCTAGATTTTAAAAATAATAAAATAAACAAGCTTAAATTAATCGATGGTTCTTTTCCTTCCTCTGAAAGAGAGGTTTGTGTTGAAAGAAATTCTAACACTATCAAGGAAAGGAAAATAGGTGAATATATAACCTATAATAATATTAGTTTTAAAGTAGTAGGTATTATTGAAAATCCTTTAATTTTTACAATGGATGGTGATATCAATGAAATTGATAATTCCAGACTTGATACAATTCTTTATTTTAATAAGAACAGTAATCTTCCACTTACAACAGCCTATATAAAGCTTAATTCCTTAAATAATCATTCGTATTTCAAAAATGATTATATTGATATTGTAAATGATAATATAAGTATTCTAAGCAATAAACTTAATAATGAAAATTATGTATATCTAACATTAAAAGAAACTAAATCATATGCCTTTATTACCGAAATTGATGATAAAATTGATGTGATTGCTATTATGTTTCCTATTTTCTTTATCGCTGTTGTTGCACTTGTAATATTAACAACAATGACAAGATTAATTTTAGACGAAAGGAAAATAATAGGCTGCTATAAATCACTTGGTTATAACAACATTTCTATTCTTGGAAAATACATTATTTACGCCACAAGCTGTGCTTTTTTAGGTATTACAGTAGGCCTTATATCTGGTGCATATATACTTCCTAATATTATTTATAATGTATTTAAAAAAATCTTGTTTTTACCAAAAATAACATCTAAAATAAATGTTACATTAGGCATATATAGTGCTATTTTTATGTTTGTCGCCATTATTTTAGTAACCTTTTATGTAGCTTGGAAAGAAATCAAAGAAAAACCTGCAAATCTATTTCAAGCTAAAGCTCCTAAAGCAGGAAAAACAATATTACTTGAAAAAATAGCTTTTATTTGGTCAAAACTATCATTTAAATATAAATCATGCTACCGTAATATTTTTAGATATAAAGGTAGACTTGCAATGATTGTCCTTTCTGTTTTGGGCTCTACTGCTCTTGTAATGGCCGGTCTTGGTCTTTACAACATTTCTTCTAAGCCAATTACAATAAATGGTGTTGCCTTTGATATGGGAAATTCAATTAAATATGTTTCAGTAGCGGCGATTATATTTGCCCTTATTTTGACAATTCTCGTTATTTATAACATTACAAACATGAATATTTCTGAAAGAAACAGAGAAATTGCCACACTTAAGGTTCTTGGTTACAAAGATTATGAGGTTTGTTCGTACATTTTTAGAGAAATAATTCAAATTTCCATTATTGGTGTTATTTTAGGAATTCCATCAGGTATTCTTATATTATATCTAATCATGAAATTCCTCGATTTTGGTTCACTTAGTGATATTAAATTAATTTCTTATTTTCTAACAGGAGTTTTAGTTATTACCTTCATTATCATTGTTGATTTACTATTAATAAGAAAAATTAAAAAAGTTAATATGAATGATTCATTAAAATCACTCGAATAGAAAAGGAGCCGAGGCTCCTTTTTTTAAAGTACAATTGCAATTAAACTATTTCGATTTGAATTTAATAATTTATTCATTACATCCTTAAGCTTTTCCTTGCTTGTTTCAGGAAGAGCATAAACCTTTTGCTTTACACCATCATTTACTATTTCACTAATTTTACGGCCAAAAATCTCTTTATCCCAAATTTTAGAATCATCACCATCAAGTGAATCAATTAAAGACTTAGATTGCTCTAAAGAACCAATTATTGGTGCGAAACTTGATTTAATATCGACCTTAATGAAATGAATTGAAGGTGCAATCGCTTCAACCTTGACACCATATCGTCCTGCTTGTTTAATAACTGTAGGTGGTAACATCTTCATATTTTCTACAGTAGGGATTGCAACACCATAACCAGTTTCGTTACATGACTCTAATGCCTTTCCATATTGTTTTTCTAAAATTAAAGCTCTATGTCCGTTATACAATGCTTTAATTAAATCAGCCTTAGTATTAACTTCAAAATCACACAAATTATTAATTAAAGTTTTAACATAATCATTTTTAATTATAATGTTAACCGTAACATTTCCACCATCTAAGTCTAGTGAAGCATCCTCAATATCTTCAATACTCTTAATTTTATCAGTAATTTTAGAAACATCCTTGACCTTTCTTGCCATTAAATCCTTAGACATAATAATCTCATTTAAATCACTTTTTAATTTAATATCATTCCCAAGAACATCTAAAATTTCAGGAAGCTTATAAGTTAGTGTTTCAATTTCAAATTCACTTAAAGCTAAAGTAAAAATTTGATCAACGTCAGCCTCTTCCATGTTTATAACATTACATGCATAAACGCTCTCATCATATTTCAATGACATCTCTTCAACCATTTGTATAGTTTCTTCTTTTTTAGGATAAGCAGTATTAAGTACAATAACAAATGGTTTTCCTAATGTCTTCATTTTAGATACTACTTCATTTAAAACTTCATCATATTCTTCTTTAGTGAAATCATTAAACGAACCATCTGATGTAAGAACAATTGCAAGATTAGAATGGTTTTCCATAATTTTTTCAGTACCAATTCTTGCTGCCTCTTTAAAATCAATTGGTTCTTCTAACCAAGGGGTTTTTACTAATCGGGGTCCATCATCATTTTGATACCCTAAAGCACTAGGTATTACAAACCCAACAGAATCAACCATTCTTAAATTCATATTAATATCACCAATGTTAACATTAATAGCCTCTGATGGAACAAATTTAGGCTCAACTGTCATAATTTGTTTCCCAGCAGATGTTTGAGGTAGTTCATCTAAAATTTTATTTTTTAAATAATCATCTGTAATATATGGTAATATTTTTAAATTCATAAACTTATTGATGAATGTTGATTTACCAGAGCGGACTGGACCAACACATGAAACAAAAAAATCTCCATGTAATCTCTTTACAATTTCATTTAGCTTATCATTATTCATATTTATCCTCTACTTTCATTAGTAAAGAATATGCTAGTTGCATCTAAAAAATGCATAAAAAAACAATAGCTTTTACGCTATTGTCCTTTTTTATCTAAAACCCTTCTTACGAGCTTCCTGACGCTTTTGTTTACGAACATCAGATGGTTTTAGATAGTATTGACGCTTTTTAGCTTCTTGAAGGTTGCCTGATCTAGAAACATCGCGCTTAAAACGACGAAGTGCATCTTCAATTGACTCTTTCTCACGTACAATTGTCTTTGACATATTCTAGGCCTCCTTCCGCTTTAAAATTCCTCAAATATTATACTAAAAATAAATTTATTTGTAAAGAGTAAATTTACTTTTTTTCATTTTTTTCGCTAAAAAAATAGGACTTATGCAATAATTTGACCTAGTATATAGTCATTTTCCATTTTTTCTAATTTAACATTAACTAAAGCTCCAATTTTTGATGAATCAATAGGCATTAAAACATGTAGATAATTAGACGTATGGCCAACCATATATTTATTATCTTGAATGGTTTCAACAATCACATCAAGAGTTTTACCAATAAATTTTTCATAATAATCTTTCTTAAGCTCTTCTGATAGTTTTAAAAGCTCATGTACACGTTCTTTTTTCTTGGCATCATTTACTTTTGGCATATCATAAGCTTTAGTACCTTTACGAGCAGAAAATGGGAATACATGTAGTTCGGAAAAATTAATTTTTTTAATAAAATTAACGCAATCTAAAAAATCCGCATCATCCTCATATGGGAAACCTACAATTACATCTGTAGTTAAAGAAATATCTGGTCTTACACTTCTAATCTTATTAACCTTATCTTCAAAAAACTTAGAATCATAACGTCTGTTCATAAGCTTTAGGATTTTATCAGAACCAGATTGTAAAGGAAGGTGAATATGATTAGCAATAATTTTACTTTCAGCCATTAAATTTATAATATCATCGTCTATTTCATTAATTTCAATTGAAGATAATCTTATTCGTTTAAGTTCGGGAACATTTTTAATTATATCATGAAGTAAATGAGATAGGTGATAATCTTTACCACAGGTATAATGACCCGTATGAATACCAGCAAGAACTACCTCTTTATAACCTAAAGCTGCTATGTTTTGCAATTCCTTAATTACTAAATCCTTATCCTTACATCTAACTGGTCCTCTTGCATAAGGAATAATGCAGTAGCTACAAAAATTAGAACAACCATCTTCTATTTTAACGAAGGCTCTTGTATGGTCGAATTCAACCGCCTCAAGATTTTCATAATCTCTAACATCTCTAATGCTTAATAGATTAACTGATTTTTTATGTTCATTTGAATTTAAAGCTTCATCTACAAGCTCTAAAGCCTTAGATTTATTACCATTACCAATTAAAATATCAATCTCATTCATCTCCTTAGCCTCAGGATTTGTTTGAGCAAAGCATCCCATAACACAGATAATTGCATCAGGATTTAATTTTTTAGCATGTCTAATCGTTTTTTTCGATTTAGAATCAGCCATATTAGTTACACTACAAGTATTAATAATATAAGCATCTGCTGGTTTATCATTTGCTATAATTTCATATCCAGCTTTTTTAAAGTCATTCATTAAAGCATTTGACTCATAAATATTAACCTTACAGCCTAATGTGAAAAACGCTACAGTTTTCATTTTTTCAACTCCAATTCATAAGAAATAGCACTTAGTGCATATAGTGGTGCTGTTTCAGTGCGTAAAATTCTTCTACCAAAAGCACAGCATGTAAATCCCTTTTCTTCTAGTTTATCAATTTCTTTAGGGTCAATTCCACCCTCAGGACCTATAATAATAGCAATTTTAGAGCCTTGTTTAGCATTTGAAATGGCCTTTTTAAAATTAACCAATTCACCATTATAAGCATTTTCTTCGTATGCAATCAACTTAATATCATAAGAGGAAAAATCAATTTCATCTAAATATTTTATATCAAATCCTGGAATTATTTTTCTAAATGATTGTTCCGCAGCTTCCTTAGCGATTTTTTTATATCTTTCAATCTTATTTGCTATTTTTTTATCTTCAAGCTTTACGATAGATCTTTTCATAAAAGTTGCATATATAGCATTAACGCCAAGCTCAGTACCATGTTTAACTATATCATCAAGCTTATCTCCTTTAGGATAGCCCTGATATATATCAATTAAAACAGGGAGTTCGTTTTGATTTTGAATTTCATTTACAAGCTCAAAATCAACAAATTTATTTTCAATTTTAGTTAATTTAACTAAATACTCATTACATTGATCTGATACTATAACAGAGTCTCCAACTTTCGAGCGAGTAACATTTTTTATATGATTAACATCATCAGAGATAATTCTTTTATTTAGAAGTTCACTTTGATTTATAAAATATTTTTGCATAAACTCAACTATTCCTTTCTAATATAATAATTTTATTCATCGATTTTATATTTTTTCATTGATATTCTTTAATAAAATATAAAATTATTACATTATTTTAATAGGTAATAAATCAAATGATTATTTATGGTTAAATTAAAATATATAATAAATTAAAACTTAGAAGTATTTACCGACTAAGTATATCATATTTTAAATTAAATATCTAGTCAAATTAATAATCCTATAAAATACAATAACTACTTTTAAGAAAAAAAAGCTTAAACCCTAAATTAGAATTTAAGCTTTTTTTACTATTTACATCTTTACTTAAATAGATTTTTAAATTTTTGCCAACCAGATTCCTTAGTTTTCAACTCTGTTTGAGAAAGCTTTTGGAATAATTCCTTTTGTTCCTGAGTTAAATTTGTAGGCGTTTGAACATTTAAAATAACATATTGATCTCCGGTATTTCCGGTTTTAGGGTCCTTAACACCTTTTCCACGAAGACGTAATTTAGTTCCTGGTTGTGTACCAGCAGGAATCTTAATCTTTACTGCCTCATGAATTGTTGGAACCTCTACTTCATCACCAAGAGCTGCCTGAGAGAATGTAACAGGAATTGTAATACTAATATCTGAGTGATCTCTAACGAAGACAGGGTGCTTCTCAACCTTGAAAGTAATATATAGGTCTCCTGCTGGAGCACCATTTGTACCAGCCTCACCCTTACCCTCAACTCTTAATGTCATTCCATCATCAATACCAGCTGGGATCTTAATTTCAATGTCCTTAGTTGTTCTAATCTTTCCTTTACCACCGCAGCGATCACATTTCTTAGTGATTTCTTGGCCACGACCACCACATCTAGGGCATACGCTTTGACTACGAGCTATACCAAAAATAGTACGTTGCTCAACAAAAACATATCCAGAGCCATGACACTTATCACAAGTCTTAATATCAGCTCTTGAATAAGCCCCACTGCCACCACATTGTGGACATTCTTCATCAATTGTAAGACGAATAATCTTCTTACAGCCATTTACAGCCTCATCGAAGGTAATCGTCATTTGCTTTTCTACATCAGCACCTCTGTTATCTCGTGCTTGTGAGCTTGAACGACCTCCACCAAAAAAGCTTGAGAAAATATCTTCAAATCCTCCAAAGCCACCACTAGAGAAGCCACTAAAGCCGCCTCCTCCAAAGCCTTGAGTTGGGTCATCAAAGCCATATTGATCATACTTTTGACGCTTAGTAGCATCTGACAATACATCATATGCCTCCTGAACCTCTTTAAATTTTTCCTCAGCATCAGGTTCTTTACAAATATCAGGGTGATATTTTTTAGCTAATTGACGATAAGCTTTTTTTATTTCATCTTCTGTAGCGGTTTTAGATACACCTAAAACCTCATAATAATCTCTTTTACTTGCCATAAAGACACCTCTCTTAATAGCCGATAAGGGCCTTGATAAAATCTTGGCCCTTTAGCTTTATTGAATTAATCTAAATTAATCTAATTAGTTAACATCACTATAATCAGCATCTACGACATTATCGTCTTTACCGTTAGTGTCATTTCCACCTTGATTATTTTGATTGTTTTGGTTATTTTGAGCTTGTTGTTGATAAACTCTTGTTGCTAAATCTTGAGCAGCCTTTTCAAGAGTAGCCTTCTTAGACTTAATAGCTTCTACATCCTCAGCGTCAACTGACTTTTGAAGATCATCACATAATCCTTCAATATTCTTCTTTTCATCATCAGTAACACCTTGAAGCTCAGAAAGTGACTTCTTAACTTGGAAGATTAATGAATTAGCTTCATTAATTGTATCAGCCTTTTCCTTACGCTCATTATCCTTAGCAGCATTTTCTTCAGCCTCACGAACCATTCTTTGAATTTCAGCCTCTGATAATGAACCACTATTTTGAATAGTAATATGTTGTTCCTTACCAGTACCTAAGTTCTTAGCAGATACATTTACAATACCGTTTGAATCGATATCAAATTTAACTTCAATTTGAGGAACTCCTCTTGGTGCAGCAGGAATACCATCTAGTTGGAAACGACCTAGAGTCTTATTATCTGCAGCCATTGGACGTTCACCTTGAAGAACATGGATATCAACAGCAGGTTGATTATCAGCAGCAGTTGAGAATACCTGGCTCTTAGATGTAGGGATTGTTGTATTACGATCAATTAGCTTTGTAAATACTCCACCCATTGTTTCAATACCAAGTGAAAGTGGTGTAACATCTAGTAACAATACATCCTTAACAGTACCAGTTAAAACACCAGCTTGAATAGCAGCACCTAGTGCAACTGCCTCATCAGGGTTAACTGACTTATTAGGTTCCTTACCAAGTTCACGGCGAACTAACTCTTGAACGGCAGGAATACGAGTTGAACCACCAACTAATAGAATTTGATCAATATCCTTAGTAGTTAGCTTAGCATCAGATAATGCTCTTCTAACTGGGACAAGACAACGATCAACTAAATCCTTAGTTAATGTATCAAACATTTGACGAGTTAAAGTCTTTTGTAAGTGCAAAGGACCGGCAGCGCCCATAGAAATGAATGGTAGGTTAATTGTTGTAGATGTTGAAGAAGATAGATCCTTCTTTGCTTGTTCAGCAGCATCCTTTAAACGTTGAAGAGCCATCTTATCAGCCATTAAATCAACGACATTTTCCTTCTTGAATTCATCAGCTAACCATTGCATAATTGCATGGTCGAAATCATCACCACCAAGATGAGTATCACCAGCAGTTGATAATACCTCGAATGTACCATCTGCAAGGTCTAGAATAGAAACATCGAATGTACCTCCACCTAGGTCAAATACAAGAACTTTTTGTTCCTTATCAGTCTTATCAATACCATAAGCTAAGCTTGATGCAGTTGGCTCGTTAATAATACGGATTACATCAAGACCAGCGATACGTCCAGCATCCTTAGTAGCTTGACGTTGAGCATCATTAAAGTAAGCAGGAACTGTTACAACAGCCTTTTCTACTTTTTCACCAAGATAAGCTTCAGCTGACTTCTTTAAATCACGTAAAATCATAGCTGAAATCTCTTGTGGAGTATATTTCTTACCTTCAACCTCAACTGTATAATTAGCTTCACCCATGTGACGCTTAATTGAATAAATAGTATTAGGATTAGTTACCATTTGACGCTTAGCAGCATCACCAACGATAATTTCTCCATTTTTAAATGCAACTACAGATGGAGTAGTACGTCCTCCTTCTGCATTAGGAATAACCTTTGCTTGGTCACCTTCCATAACACATACACAACTATTTGTTGTACCTAAATCAATACCAATAACTTTTGACATATATATTATCTCCTTTACAATTATTCTGAAACTTTAACCATTGCTGGTTTAATAAGTCTATCTTTATATTTATATCCAGTTTGTAATACCTCAAGAATTTGTCCTGGTTCAACACCATCAACATGTTCTTTAGATATTGCTTGATGAATATTATGATCAAATGGTTTACCTTTTAAAGCCTCAATTTCTGTTAAGCCATCATTTTTAAGAATGGTTGAAATTTGGTTGGCAATCATTTGAAAGCCAATTAAGAAATTTTTCATTTGTGGGTCTTCTGTTTCCATCGATGAGGCCTTAACTAGCATATCAACAGGAACAATCAAATCAGATACAAGACCCATAGCTGCATACTTACGATCAATTATCGCGTTTTCCTCAACTCTTTTTCTTACATTTTCAAGGTCAGCCTTAGCTAATAAATAAGCTTCACGGTCTTTTTTTGTATCAGCCTTAAGCTTTTCAAGTTGAGCTTCAAGCTCATCAATTTTAATTTCTTGTTTAGATTTCTTTACTTTCTTTTTTGTATCTTCACTGCCAGCTTCTTGTGCGCCCTCAGTTGGTTCAAAATCCTTTGTAGCCTCGTCAGCTACATTAGCTTCTTCTTTTTTTATTTCTTTATCTTCCACTTTATCGCTCCTATCTATTGTATAGTTTTCGCATTGATGTTGCAACATATTCAAGCAAAGGGAAAACCTTCTTATACTGCATTCTCATTGGTCCAATACAAGCGATTGTACCAAAGGCATTATCATCAATGTAATAAGGTATGGATACGATGGAACACTTTTGCATATTTCGGTTAAGATTATCAGAACCAATCTTAACAGTAAGTCCGCTTCCACAATCCTTCATCAAATCAATCATTGAATTGTTATCAATTAATTGAAGTATCTTTGTCATACTATCATGATCATGAAACTCTGGCTGATTAAATATATTAGTTAAACCGGCTTGATAGAACTCACCAGTTTGAAATCTTGAAAATCCTTTTATTAAGAATGACAAGACATCATCTCTAAAATCAACCATTTTACGAATACGAGGCTTCATAGCTTCCTTCGATAAAATCTCGTTAATTTCAAACACAGAGTGATCATAAATCGCATTATCAAATATATCAATTAATCTTAGTAAATCCTCCATCTTAAAGCCATGAGGAATTGTTATTCTTTGAGACTGAACTGCACCTGCGTTAGTTACAATCATAAGCACAGCATCTTTATCACTCAAAGGAACAATTTCCATCTTCTTAACTGTGGAGTAATTTTCACTTGAGCCAAGCATTATTGTCATTAAACCTGTCATTTTACTTAAAAGCTCAACAGCTCTTTGACAAGCATCTTCACGCGTATAATACTTGTTATCAAAAAGTTCATCAATGACTGGATATAACGCTATAATGTCATCATCTCTTGTACAAAGATTTTCAACATAGTACTTATAACCAAGTTCTGATGGAACTCTACCAGATGAGGTATGAGTTTTTTCCAAATATCCCTTTTCCTCTAAGTCCTGCATATCATATCTGATTGTTGCAGAAGAGAAATCAAGATAAGGCTTCTCAGTCAATATCTTTGATCCAACAGGTTCGTTTGAATCAACATATTCTTCTATGATAGCCTTAAGGATTAGCTTTTGTCTGTCTGATAACATACAATCACCTCTTTTAGCACACCTTATCCTCAAGTGCAAATATATTGTACTACTTTAAATTAGCACTGTCAATATATTTGTGCCAAAAAGTTTAAAAATTAAAAAGGAGCCAAAATGTTGGGTACCCAATAAATTGGACTAAGTAATTTAATATTATAATTGAGATACGGATTGTTGTCTATATTCTAATGGACTCAATCCGTTCCTTTTTA
>MNRZ01000048.1 GCA_001916215.1 Clostridium sp. CAG:307_30_263 | reverse complement strand
ATTTTTGTATGATTAACTCGACTTATTATTTATTTGTCGTATAATGAGAGTATAAAAATTATAAGGAGTAATGGTCGTGGGTAGAGGTAATGATGCAATACCAACATGGAGTGGATTTAATTATCAAGGAAAAATGATGCTATTGTATGTCCTAGAGTTAATAAATCAAATAGCCAAAGATAAAAACAAAGATATAGACGCCTATTCTGTTGAATTAGAAAAAACAGAAGATTTTTGTATTATTTGCGATTCAGAATATAAATCATTTCATCAGGTTAAGGCATATTTGTCTAAAGATAAATGGAACAGTTATAGCAAAGCAATGGACAAATTGTTGAAACATCGGGCTGAATCAAATAATCCAACAGCAAAATGTTATCTTACAGTTGCAAAGGAGATAAAAGATTGGGATGATGCATCTAATACATACAATGTAAGTGTTGAATTATATAAAAGGGCATCAAAAGTAGTTGGTGTATGTGATGTGAGAAATGAAATAGATACGGAAATCTTAGCATATTTGAAAAGTAAAGGCTATTCTGATAAGGCAGAAGAAATTGTATATGGGGAACTATGTTTGTTTTTAGATGATAGCATCGCAAGGATGCACAAGCAGGACTCTAAAAAAAGAAAATATATAATAAAATTTTCAGATATCGTAGGAATGATGGAGTCTGCTATCGATAAAGAAGATGTGCGAAAAGAATATTTTTTGAAAGAGAAAATTTACGAATATGTTATGCAGAATATTGAAAAGGCTTTAAATAATTTATGTCAAGATGAATGTGATACTTCTTTAGAAAATTGTAATAGAATATGTGCTGCTAAATGTGGATATGAAAAAATGACTGAAATTGTTGATTATGGTCAGTTTTGTAAATTACTCAATCCGGGTAAAGTAGATGAGTGGGATAACGAATTGAACTTAGTAGAAAATCTTTCGGTTGATAAAATTCAAAGTGAAATTTATGAATTACTGTATAGAAGCGATACTCCAGAAAAAGTTATGGGAGATAATTGTGGAATATATTTACAATCAAAGTATTCACAAGCGCCAAGCAAACAGGTCATACCTACGTTTTTAGATCTTACACGTGGTGCCAGGAAAGAACGGGCGTTACAGAGTATTTTCCAAAATATTATTAATAATACAGACATTATTGATATATTGGCAGGAAATAGTATTACGGTTATTCCGGGAAGCTATTCAGGAACTTTATCCCAAGCACAAATTACATCTGGATGGAAAAATAGCTCTCCAAATAAAGTAGGCGAATATTATAGAGATATAGAATTGATTTCTGCTCAGGAATTGAAGGAAAAATTTGAACAAAATGGAGGTAATCATGATTAATACTATATTGGATATAATCCGTTTATTAAATGATGGAAATATTGTACCGATGCAAAAAGATGAAGATACAAAGATTGATTTGTATAATGAAAAAGTGCAATTGTTTATGGATGCATCTGGAGAAGAAAGCAAGTATTACTATTTTTCGGAACTTGAGATAAATGATGAAAATCAGGATAATTTAGCAGAGATTGAAGATGTAGCATTAAATAGTGATGCATACACAGTCATAGAAAAACCGACACCAAGCGATTCTTACATGATATTGTTCTGGAAAGTGGAGTGTATAGAGGAAAGAATGTATCCAGATATTATAAAAATTGAAGAAAATGAATTCTTTTATAAAAAATATGTGTTCTATTATACAGAAAAAGAACTGCAATGTTTCGAAAAATGGTGTAGGTCATTGAAAACTAATGGGAAACCGATGCTTGATACAGTATTAGAAGCTGTACAGTTCTTGAACGATGAATCGGAGCAGGTACAATTTTTGACGCGTTTATTAAGTAAAGTTCCATTTTTTAATCCAATCTTTCCAAAGGCAGTCATGAATGACTTTGATGAAATGGTAAAACAAAAGATAGATGGAATACGGAAACAAAAACAGAATGTTGAAATGCTAAATGATATGTTTATAAGATCAATAGAAGAAGCATCTTTTAATGTAGAAGTATTGTCCGATATGATATATCAAAAATTATTGGAGGAGTAATTGGATGGGGTACACATTTAAGAGCCTATGTATTAGAAATTTTAAGTATATTACAAATAATAAACCTTTAAAATTTGATTTTATGAATAGTAATATTGTGATTTTAGATGGTCAAAATGGATATGGTAAAACTACATTATTTGATGCTATTGAAGTTTTGGTGACTGGGAAAATAAAGCATTTTAACCCTAGTTTACAAAATAGGAAGACGGAAACATTAGGAACACTGGCAAATGATGTAAATAAGGATATAGTTATTTCGGCAATTTTATCATCTGATTTTTCAGATGAAATACATGTAGAAAGAAAACTTTTATGTAAAAATGAATTTCAGAGTATTATCACACTTAATAGTCAAGAAATTAGTCAAGAAGAATTGTATGATAAATTTCATTTGAGTTCCAATATGTTTGATATAGGGACATATATTTCTCAAAGTGAATCTTTGGACTTCTTACAAAATAAGTATAAAAATAGAAAAGATTCTGTATCTTCTCTTTTAGATGACACCGAGATAACTGATAAAATTCAAATGCTGAAATCGGTTCAAGAACATATTCTTGGAAGAGTAGAAAAAGAAATTGGGGATAAAGAAAAACAAATAGGTGTAGTAAGTCAAAGAGTAAATGAGATAAAACGTCAGACAGATCACATTGTTATGAATGCAGAACTGCCAGGGGAAAATATACGATTATTTGACGAAGTTGAATATGAATTTGATGTCATAAAATTAGACCAGGGAGTTACATATGAGACTGTTATTCAGCAGCTTAAACAAATTGAAGGGTTTATAGAAAACTATGAAGAATACCTTCGATATAAAGATAATGCTATCATAAGGGAATTGAAAGCATCACCGAAACGATTATATATGGCATTGTTTTATCGACAGGAGATTGAATTACTTAATAAAAAAGAAAGTCTCATAAAAGAGTTAAATAAGAGCAAAGAATTATTGATGAATTATAGCAATAATGTCTGGTCAGTAGATGAAACATTGTTCAATAAGATTAAAATAAAAGCAGAAATTATAGCACAAATAAAAACATTATTATTGAACCAGAAAAAAGAACAAAGTCAATTGGATGATGCTGATAAGGTTCTGGCACAGATGACAAAGGCACGAAGGGGACTTATTAAAGAATTTTATAATGCTGCGGAGTCTGGAAAGTTTGATAAAAACAAATGCCCATTGTGTGGAACGGATTTTACGGATATAGATTCAGCTATTATAGAAACAGAACGATTTATAAAAAATATTCATACAGATGGGATAAAAATAATAGAAGATATTGAGACACAAATAACAAATTTATTTCAAAAAGAAATTATTCCTGTGTTGAAAGTGTTTCTTGAGGAAAATAAAGTACTAATAAAAATGGATGATACTTTATCAGGATGTAAGAATCTAGCGGTGGAGAAATTACAGCAGTTGTTGGATAAGGTAAAAATATCAGAGTTTAAATCTCAGGGAATAGAAAAATTTGATATTGAAGAATTTTCTCAACAATATGAAAACTTATTGAAAGAACTTCAAGAAAAGGAAGTTCCAAATAAAATTATTTTTCAAGAAAAGCAGGTTGAATTGTATAAATCCATTCACAATACCTATTATCATAATGAAAAACCGTATCACACAGTGGGAGAGTTACAAAGCAAGGAACAATATGTTGCGAAGTTATTTAATGATAATCTTTCTCAGCAGCTTTCTACGGAAGAGGCCCGACTAAGAAAACTAAAAAGAGATTATGAGGAATATAAGAATAAAACAAAGGATATGACAGATGCAATAAAAGTATTGGTTGGTAAATATGAAGATGCGAATAAAGAATATCAAACACAGCTTCTTAATGCAATTAAAATTCCTTTAATGGTGTATAGTGGAAGGATTATACAAAATTATCCGTTAGGGTTGGGAATTAGAGCAGTCATTAAAACCAATCAGTTAGTATTTGAAGCAGCTTCTAAGAGTGGAAGTGATGTTTATAATATTTTAAGTACAGGACAATTGAATGGTCTTTCGATTGCGCTTTTACTTTCAATAAAAAATGTGTATGGTGATACGAAAGGGTTAGACATTTTACTGATAGATGATCCACTTCAAACAATTGATGATATCAGTGCAATTTCGCTTGCGGATTTGTTGACACAGCAGGGAATAGGGCAAATTGTATTGTCTACGCATGAGGAGGCAAAAGCAGCATTGCTACGATATAAATTTAAACATGCAGGAATGAGTGTTCGGGAACAGAACATGCAAGCACTTTATATGAAAACAGTAACAGAAGAATAGAAAAAGAGAGAAAAGCTAGTAGTGGAGGGCTGAGACTTTGCTACTAGCTCTTCTTATGGAAAATAACACACAGTACACAAGTGTGCATACAGTTAAAGCCCCCATTTTCAAGGCATAAAGGGATAGGGGTACAGTTTAC
>MNRZ01000009.1 GCA_001916215.1 Clostridium sp. CAG:307_30_263 | reverse complement strand
AAAAATATATTAACATGTATTCAATAAGAATTGAATATTAAATAGATGTTTGTGTATTAACATCATTAAATAATTAATACAAATATATTATACGAGGAGAATAATATGGAAAACATTGAAAAAGTAAAAAAGTTTAGTGAAACAATTAAAACAATTAAAGCTGAGATTCATAAGGACGTAGTAGGACAAGAAGACATTGTTGACAATGTTATTATTGCGATTATTTCTGGTGGTAATGTACTTCTTGAAGGTGTACCAGGTGTTGGTAAAACAAGATTAGTACGTACTTTAGGAAAAACATTGTCATTACCATTCTCAAGAATTCAATTTACACCAGATTTAATGCCATCTGATGTTACTGGTACTAATATTATTCAAAAGGATGAAACTGGTAAAATGAAGATGGTTTTTCAAAAGGGACCTATTTTTGCCAATTTAGTACTTGCTGATGAAATTAACCGTGCAACTCCAAAAACACAATCAGCCATGCTTGAGGTAATGCAAGAGCACAAGGTTACTATTGCAAATCAAACATACAAGATGGCAGAGCCATTCTTTGTCCTTGCAACACAAAATCCAATTGAACAAGATGGTACTTATCCTCTTCCAGAGGCTCAAATGGACCGCTTTATGTTTAAATTAGTTATGAATTTCCCAACAATTGATGAATTAAAAGATGTTGTAAATATGACACAAATTACTCTTGAAGAAACTGCAAATGCAGTTGTTGATGGACCAACAATTCTTGAAATGCGTGAGCTTTCAAAGACTGTTCCTGTTATTGATGATGTACTTAATTTTGCAATGACTTTAGTTTCAATTTCTCACCCAGAACTTCCAAATACATCTGAAACTGCAAGAAAGTATATTAAATATGGAGTTTCTCCTCGTGCTGGACAAGCTTTAATTACAGCTGCTAAGGTTCGTGCATTAATAAATGGTAACTTTAATGTATCTATTGAAGATATTGAAACATTAGCTTATCCTGTATTAAGACACAGAATTAAGATTAATTATACTGCAATCAATGAACATTTATCAGTTGATGATGTTATTGGTTTATTAATCAGTGAAACTAAAAGGTACTGCAAATAATTATGGCAAAGTATGCAATTAATGAAGATTTTTTGCAACAACTTGAAACATTAGAATTAATTTTAAAAAATAATGTAGCCGGAGTATTTGGTGGTAATCATCAAAGTAAAAGCTTCGGCTCATCTTGTGAATTCGCCGATTATAGAGATTATATTCCAGGCGATGATATTACTAAAATTGATTGGAATGCATATGCTCGTTTTGAACATTTATATCTAAAGCAGTATTTAGATGAAAGACGACTTCATACTAAAATATATTTAGATGCTAGCCGTTCAATGGATTATAACAATAGTAACAAGGCGGTAAAAGCATTACAGGTTGCTGCAGCTTTTGCCTATCTATCAGTTGTTATGATGGATAAGGTTTCGATTTATTATATTAAAGATGATTATGTATATGACCTCGCATTAAATATTGCAAATAAAGACCAATTTTTTAATAACATTCAGAAGCTTAATGAAATTGATTTTGATGGTGATTTCAATTTTAGTGAAGCAGTCTTACCAACTAATGTTGGCTATGGAGATGGTATTTCAATTGTAGTTTCTGATTTTTTGACGGAAAATGATTTTGAGCGTGGTATTGATTATCTAATTAGTAAAAAACGTGATGTATTATGCTGTCAGGTTCTTGCAAGTGATGAAATGCGACCAATGTTTAATGGAAAGATACATTTATTTGATTCTGAAAATGCGCTTAATGATTATAGGAAAAACATTAATAAGGATGTACTTAATGCTTATAGAGCTGCTTTAAGTTATATTATTGACTCTATGACTGATTTTTGTGCATCTCGTGGTGCAACATATCTTCTTTGTGAAGAGAAGAAATCTATTAATGATATTTTCTTAAATGAGTTAATTGAGAAGGAGGTACTTAAATAATGAGTTTTCTTTATCCTCTTGGATTATTAGGTTTAATTGGAATCCCTATTCTAATTATCATTTATATTATTAAAAATAAATATACTGAGCAAACAATTGCTAGTACATATATTTGGAAACTTAGTGAACGCTTTTTAAAAAGAAAAAAGCCTATTTCTAAGCTAAGGGGCTTAATTGGTCTTATTTTACAATGCTTAA
Source organism: Clostridium sp. CAG:307_30_263 (assembly GCA_001916215.1). Classification (GTDB taxonomy): domain Bacteria; phylum Bacillota_I; class Bacilli_A; order Acholeplasmatales; family Anaeroplasmataceae; genus CAG-307. The sequence goes on along the minus strand of MNRZ01000009.1, from coordinate 49,921 downwards.
TTGTTCTTTTTCTTTCCTTTTTAATTTCAAGTCCATCATTAATAATTAAGGGTGGAGCAAATGATTATTGCTTTATCGTCGATGGTAGTGCTTCAATGAATAAGAAAGAAAACGGAAATACAAGATTTAATCTTGCTAAGGATGAAGTTGAAAAGCTAATTAGCGAATCTAAAAATGGTAGTTCATATACAATTATTTTTATTGGAAATGATACGCAAATTCTTTGTGAAGGTCTTGAAAATAAGAAGAAGGCTATTGAAATTTTATCGGAGCTTAAGGCTACAAATATTGCCAGTGATACAGTAGATGCTATTTCATATGCTCAAGCATATTTTAATGATAATGCTTCAATTAAGACGTATTTAATTAGTGATAAAGCCTATACAACAAAAAATGTTGAGCTTGTTAATGTTGCAAGCACTGATGTTAATTATTCAATATTAAATTGTAATTATAAGCTTCATGCTGCAACTTATAATGAAGATGGTACAGTCAATACACCTGCAAAGCTTCAAATTACAGGTGAAGTTATGGCCTATAACGATAATACGGATTTAAATCTTGAGCTTAAGGTAAATGACTCTGCTGCAGCTACTCAAAGTGTTAGAGCTTTTGATAATAATGCTAGTAGCTTTACTTTTGAGGTTGAAAGAGAATCTTTCAATAGCTTAGAAGTATCTATTTTAAATGAAGATAATCTTGATTTAGATAATCATTATATTGTGTATGATTTAGTATTTGAACATAATTATAAAGCATTAATTGTCAGTGAAAATCCCTTCTATATTGCAGCTACATTAGAGGCATATGGTAAGATTGATACAATTGATGTAAAAAATTATGAAGAGTATGAGCTTGATACTCCTACAGGTTATGGGCTTTACATTTTTGATTCTAATTGTACCCCTGATGTTTTGCCAACTGATGGTACAATTTGGATGTTTAACCCAACAAAGAGTATTTCTGGATCTGGGTTTGCTGTTTTAAATGCAAATAAAGAGATTTCATCTGCTACTTTAGAGCGTTCTAATGTATATGGTGAGGAAAAGAACCTAGTTGAAGGTTATATTGATTCTGAAAACTATAAGCTTGTTGTTAAGCGTTATACAGAATATTCAATAAGTCGTAATTTTCAGACTTTATTTACATGTGATGGAAAACCTGCTATTTTTACAGGTACTACAACTGGCAAGTCTAAGAATCGCGAAATAGTATTCAGCTTTGATCTTCATTATTCTAATTTAGCGATGAGTGTAAATGCTTTAAGATTATTTAGTAATATGCTAGATTTCTCATTCCCTACTGTTATCAGTTCATCTAACATTATTTCTGGTGATGAGTTAAGCTATAGTGTTTTACCACAAACAAAAAATATGCGTCTTATTGCTCCATCTGGTACGTCATCATATTTAGATTGTAGTGGAAGTGCAGGAACAGTTAAGATTACTGAAGTAGGAACCTATGAGCTTGTGGTTTCTTTAGAAAATGGAACGGAGAAGAAGTTTAGTATCTATTCGAATTATCCTGAAGATGAGAACAAAAATGATGTTACAGTAGCCTCTATTGAAGGTGTTTCGGAAAATAATAATAGAAATGGTTCATTTAGTTTAATGATAATTCTATATATTTGTGTTGCGCTATTTTTTGTAGCAGATTGGATGGTGTATTGTTATGAATAGCATCAGCTTTACTAATCCTTATTTATTATTTGTTGGTATTGCCTTACTAGCTGTTGTGCTTGTTCCTTTCTTTCTATCAATTAAGAAAATAGGATTTAATTTTCATAATATTACATCACTTGTAATACATGGTGTACTAGCAGTTTTAGTTACGCTTGCTCTCGCAGGAATGACTTTAACTTTAGTGATGACAGAAACAAATGTATATGTTCTTGCTGACTGTTCATATTCCTCAATTAAAAATTTGGACACAGTTGATACATATATAAAGGATTTAAATAAAAATTTACCCGATAATTCTAAATTAGGTATTATTTGTTATGGTAAGGATTATGAGGTCCTAACTAATTTGGGTGAAAAAATTAAAAGTGTATCAGAAAATAATATTGATGATACCCAAACTAATATTAGACCGGCTCTTGAATATACAACAACATTGTTTAATGATGATGCGATTAAAAGAATCGTTATTATCTCAGATGGTGGTGAAACCAATCAAAAGAGTATTTCAGGTCTTATAAGTGATTATGAGGAAAGAAATATTCATATTGATGCAATTTTCCTTGATAATAATTTAAAGGAAGACGCCGACGAATTCCAAATTTCTGATGTATCATATAATCCTAAAACTTATATTGGTAAGGATGAAAATGTAACTATTACTGTTGACTCTAATAAGAAGGTAATGACGGCAAACTTAAATTTATATCATAATAATGAAGTTGTAAGTAATCAAACAGTAAGACTTGAAAAAGGATCTAATCAATTTAAAATTAATCTTGATACAAGTGTGGCTGGTACCCAGTCCTTCCGGGCTGAAATATCAGAATATACTGATGATGAACACCGTGATAAAACGGATACAAATCCATACAATAATGTTTATTATTTTGATCAAGATGTAACTGATGAAATAAGCATTTTATACCTTTCAAATTCGACAGATAATGGCAGTGCTGAATATAATACATTTAAGGCTATTTATGGTGATGAATCTAAATATAAGGTTACAAAGTTTATTAATGATGATACAAATATTCCTGTAACGCTTACGGATTTAGCTAAATATGATGAAATTGTATTAAACAATTTTAATGTCAATAGTGAAAATTTTAAACAAAATTCAGATATGTTTGTTAATAATTTAAGTACTATTGTATCCGAATATGGAAAAAGTGTTGTTACAATTGGTAATACTTATGTTCAAGGTTCAACCGGAGATGACGCTTATAAAACTTTAAGCACAATGCTTCCTGTAAGTTTTGATAAGGATGCCAATCAAAATCGTTCATATATTATATTACTTGATATTTCTAAGAGTATGTTCCAAGCTAGACATATTTTAGCGGCAAAACAAGTTGCATATAATTTGCTAGACCTATTAACTGAAAAAGATCAATTTACAGTTATTCCTTTTTATGGGGATAATATGGAGCTTTTTTCAGGTAAGGCTACAAAGAAAAACATTGATTACGTTAAGGAAGAGATTAAAAATCTTACAGGTAGACAAGCAACAAATATAAGTGCAGCCTTAAATGTTGCATATAATAAATTGGTCAATGCTAACTATAAGACTAAACAAGTAATGCTTATATCAGATGGACGTTCTTTTAGTCAAGATGAAACAAGTATTAAAGAAGCAATAAGTAAAATGAAATGGGCTAACATTAATGTTGATTGGGTATGTGTAAATGAAGAATATCATGATGCAGAAAACCCTGGATTTAGTACATTAAAGAGCTCAATTGAAAGTAACGAAAATAATATTATAGGAAAATTTACAAGAATTACGAGAGAAGAAGATGCATCTAGTGCAGTATTTTCAGAAATTGCAGATAAGGTAACTAATATTCATCGAGATGAAGGTAATTATGCGGTAAATGTTGCCATTAAAGATCATGAAGTATTGACTAACGTTTCAGGTATATCTAAAAAAATAAAGGATTTTTATGCTGGAGTAGAAAAAACATCAGCGAATACAATTCTTGAAACAGTTGATAAGAAAGTTAATTATCCATTATATGCCACATGGAATTTTGGTGATGGTAAAGTGACATCTTTAGCAACTAGCTTAAATAACGTTCTAAGTGGTGAAGGGTCTAATGAAAATATTTTCCTATCAAATATTGTTACATCTTCGACACCTAATAATCAAAATTATTCATCATATAAAGTGACATGTGAAAAAAATGGTGATCAAATGCGAATTACAGTTATTCCACAAACTGTTAATCCAAATGCAAATGTTGTGTTAAGTGTAATTGATCCTTCTGGTAATACTACAGAATATAAGATGAATATTAGTTCAAATAATTATTATTATGATTATAATATTAATTTAATAGGTTCATATAAACTTGTTGCTAAATATAATGATGTAGAAATAATTGAAAGATTTAATTTTTCATATTATTCAGAATATGATTCCTTTACTTCATATGATTCAGCTTATTTATATAACTTGATTACTAGTGATGGACAGGTTTCTGAGGATGGTAAACTGATTGTATCAAATGATAATCTACCTATTACAACGTACACATATGAATTTACACCATTATTTATGATTATATCATGTGCATTATTTGTATGTGATATTGCTATTAGAAAACTAAGATGGCAAGATATTAAAGATATTTTTACAAGAAAGAAGAAGGTGAACTAATATGAAAAGAAGAATTGGAAATCTTTTACTTATTGGATCCCTATCTTTACTTGCAAGCTGTGGGGAAATTAATGGAGGAACATCAATTGCTAAGCCAAGTGTTGCTCCTTCAACTTCAACAACGCCAAAACCTAATGAGAATGTAACTTTTTCTGCAACTCTTAATCTTAATGGTAACCAATTTTATTTAACAGATCCGGAAATAGAAGCAATTTGGCAAAATAACACAACTACGGTACAAGCTCCTTTTAATGATGATTCAGTTGCTACAACTCAAGGATTAGATGGGGAGTATTATGTGCATTTAACTAAAAGTCCTAAAAATTATACATATGATCCAAATTCGACAATTGTTACAACGAATAATCCTAATTGTAGCATTGAATTAATGCGTTTAGCTAAACCATCTGGTGGTTCGGGTAAAGATTTATTTGACAAAATTTATAATATTTCGGACATAAAACCAAATGCGGTTGGAAAAAGTTATGCATTTGAGGCTACAATAAATAGTGCAAATGATGTTGTATATTATCAATTTGTTCCTAAGGTTGCTGGGTCTTACACGATAGAATCAATGGTTGATATGTTTGATAATAAAGTCAATCCGAAAGTATTAACGTTTTATATAGGCTCTTCGACTACTGCTCAGTTTGATCAAGAAGTAAATAGTGGTGGTGCTTATTTAGATGGTGGTTATACTAGAAATTTTAAATTTCAAGTTGATTTTACGGACAGAGCATTAGGTGGCGTTGCAAAATTTGGTATCAAAGCCGAAATAAATGATAGTATATCATATCCCGTAACTGTTCCATTTAAGATTACTTATCAAGGTGAATATAATGTTTCAATGGTTAATAATAAAGTAATGTATGCCGAAGAAATGTATTATAAGCGTGATAATGATGGAAATTATATAGTTGATGAAAATGGAAATTATGTACTTAATTATGTAAAAATGGCTCCTGGTGAGGAAAGTTATGATTATGATTTTGGTGCAGGAGGTAGTCATAATTCAACCTTCTATAATCAATTAATAGATTCAAGCTATGTATATGATGGTGTTCATAATAAATATTTGAGGAGAAGATTTAAGCTTGTTAATGGTGAGTATATTTCAGCGCCAGATGGTGATTATATATTAAAAAGTACAATTGCAAGCGTCGAGCGAAAATCATCTTATCATAATTTTATTTCATATTCAGCATTCCAAAATGGCTCTTCACTCATTTTAAATCAAAAAAATTTGGTATATAATGCGGAAGATGGATATTATCATTATATAAAAAATGGCGAAGATAACATAGTGTGTGCTAATTTAACGAATGTCATAGACATTTTAGGGGTAAGTATTGTCGGTGTTGAAGACGATGGAAATCCATGGATCACTAAAATGGGAACTAATCAGTATGATGAAAACGGATTAAGAATTATTGAAAATTATAAATATTTCTTAGACGCTGAATATATTGGTTGTGTCAATAGTGATGGTATGATTTATGTTACAAAAGAATTAGTGACATTCTTACAAAAATTATGTAATTCAACTAGTTATTTCTTTGATGGATATGGCTTGCTAGAAACAAAGGGAAATATTTATGCAGCTGATGGTAGTGAATGGATGTTTGCCTGTGGTTTCTATTCAAATCAATAATTAAAATAATATTCTAAAAATGCAATATATTGAAAAAATATATTGCATTTTCTTGAAAATAAAGATATAATTCTTTCGTAATAGTTTAAAGAAAGAATATAATTAGACTAATTTTATAAATTATTAAATTTTTAGGAGGAAATAAAATGAAGAAAATCGTTAAGATTTTGTCAGCATTATCACTTGTAAGTATCGGCATTGCTAGTTTATCTTCTTGTGGTAAGACTGGAAGTAGTACGACTACTAATGGCTCTGAAGCTACTGGAACTAGTGGAACAACTACTACTGTTCCAAATGATTATGTTACATATAAGGTTAAAACTCAATCAATCAGTGGAAAGCCAATCTCAAATGCTTACGTTACATTAAAAGGAAGAAATGGTGAGTATTCTGATTTCTCTGATTCAAATGGACAGGTTTCAATAAAAGCTCCTGTTGGAACGTATGAAGTTAAATGTGAAGATATGGAAAGTGAAGGATATGTAGTTGATTCATCATCTGTTGGAATCCAAATTAATGATTCAGGCGAAGAAACAATTGTTAAATTCCAACCACAATTAATTCAAGAGCAAATGCCTGAAAATATAAAATACGCAGAAAATGATCAGGCATATGATTATACATTTGAAGGTTATGATTTTGGTAGTAAGACTAATTTTGGTGAAAAAGTAAAATGGTCATTGTCAGATTTACTTGAGGATAATGAACTTGTCATTTTAAATTTCTGGTATACAACCTGCTCGTGGTGTGTGCGTGAATTCCCATATTTAATTGATACATATTCACAATACCAAGATAAGGTTAAGGTTATTGGTATTAACCCAGGTGAACGTTATAATGATACAGTAGATACTGTTAAAACATTTGCTAGTAAACAAAAGCTTAATATCATGTCAACAGTTGGTGATACAACTTTAATTGCTCCAGTTGGTCTTAAGGGGTACCCAACATCAGTATTTATTGATCGTTATGGTACCATAACAATGATAGAAGATGGAGCAATTACAACTAAGGATAAATGGGACGGCCTATTTGCAAAATATACTGGCGACAATTATGTTCCTACATATGAAGCATCAGGTTCTGAAGTTACCCCTGATGTTGACTTCCCAGGATCAGCAGTATTAGAAAAAGCAGCTTTAGCTGAAAATGTATCTGCTACGTTTAAAGAAGAAGACCGTGAAAATTATAAGAATATTTGGCCTTGGGTTGCTACTGAAGATGGTACAGCAATCAAGCCTTCAAGTAAAGGTATTAATGATTCTTATTCAATAGTATGGATGGATATTACGGTTCCTGCTAATAAGGTGCTTGCTATTGACTATAAAGCATCTTGTGAAGATGGCGATATGTTAGGTATATTCCTTGATGGTAAGCGCTTATGTCAAATGTCTGGTAATGATAAGGAATTTAAAACAAAGTATTTATATGTTGCAGGTAATACTGATGAAAAGATTTCTGTTGAATTCTTCTTCTATAAGGATTCAAAAACAGCAATGTTTGATGATACTGTGTATATAAATAATGTTAGATTTATGGAACAATCAGAATTGACAAGTAAGTTCCAAGTTATTCGTCAAGCTGCATCTGGTGAAATTAATCCATTTACTTTAAAATGGTCAAACTATATAACTCCAGTATTTAATGAAAATGATGGCTACTATCACGTAGGTAGTGAAGATGGACCTCTTCTACTTGCAGCATTAAATGATTCAAATACTCATTTTTCTAATAATTCAATTGTTACTTTCTTAGCTGAAAATCCTGAGTTATTTGTTGATAAGACTGATCCTAAAAATCCAATTGATTATGGTAAAATTATTAGTCAATATGCAAATTATGGTGATAATTCTTCAATCACAATGCTTGATTTACCAACTAATGGTTTAACTTCAATTACTAAAGATCTTAAAGCTGCATTACAGTTCGTTGCTAGAGAATTAGGTGATGAAAAATTAAAGGATTTTGATTTACAATGGCTTGAAATGTGTGTTTATATCAGTGAGTACAATACTCCAAAAGGTGAAGAAATTGGCGACCCTATTAAAGGACTTGCAACATTTAACGCCCTTGAAGCTCAAATTACAAATCCTGAGGATAGTCTAGAGGATCACTATAACTATATTAAATTTGATTTCCCTCTAGTTCCACGTGGATATTTATTCAAGTTTACTCCTGAAAAATCTGGTATATATCATCTTTATGGTATAAGTGGACGATCTACTGAATGCTTCTTCTATGGAACTGGCTCTGAAAGACAAGAAGATTCAAGAGCGTATGTATCTCGTGATAACTTCATAAGATATGATAATAATGTGAAATATGCGGAAGATTTTGATCAATATATGTATTATGAAGCTGGACAAACATATTACGTTGCACCTGTATTCTTTGATATTGATGATACTGAGCATTTATTAAGATTCCGTATTGATTACTATGGTACATATAAGGAATATTTAGCTCAAGCATCAGATGGAACATTCACATATAATGAAAATGCTGATGGTTCAATTGGTAATATAATTTCAATTTCTAATATTAAAGTAGCTCTTGGAAATGATGGATTCTATCATCCAACTGATAATAATGGTAATGTTATTAATGATGAGTATATTTATGCTGATTTCAAATATACTACAGGTGTATTCCCTTCAAATTCACTAGAACAAATCATTGAAAAAGGTGGATTTAATTTTAGTAAAGATGAAAATGGAAATGCTGTTGCAGGTAGTGATGAAACTAGTACAATTAAGCAATATTTGGCTCAAATGGATACTGATGTAAATTCTGTAACATATGGTACTGTTAAAGTTAATTTAGGCTTAATGGGATTACTTCAAAAGCTAATGGATAAGTATACATTTAAGGATGTAGCTGATTCATGGTTGAAAGTTTGCTACTTCAAGGTTACTTTAGGTAGTAAGTAAAAAAATAAAAGTGATTAAATGGTACAGGATGACCTCTTGTACCATTAATTCATATTTAAATAGGAGGTGTTAAATTTGAAGAATAAGGATAAATTTGCTAGAAATTTAATTTGGATCTTAATTTCATTTCAAACAATTCTTACAGGTATTTTCCTTGTTGTACAGGTTTTACGAATTTATTTTGGTAGAGTCGATGGAGAAGAAATTTTCACAAGAGAAAAGGTCGGTCAATATTTACTTCAAATTTTAGTTCTTATTATTATTTGGGTTTTAGTTGTTGTTGTGGGAATTATAATGTCATTTATAAAAAAAATGGATTACAACAATAAGGCTAAAAATAGTAATATTGTTAAGCTTAAAGCAATTACATGTATCTTACCTTATGATAAGATAGAAGAAACAGATGAGGATTATATTTTACTTAAAAGCTATGATAAAAATCGTAAAATTGCATATTTGATTTTTTCTATGATATGTTTAGGACTTGCAGTATTTCCTTTTATGTATCTATTTAATCCTAATCATTTTGTTGCTAATGGTCATGCAACAGGACAAGTTATCGATATGATCATTCATATTTTACCATTTGTGGTTATAGGTTTTGTATGCTTTATTGCCACAGTACTTTATGAAAATTATAGTGCAAATAATTCAATTATCGTTGCTAAAAAGTTACTTGCTAAATATAAAAAAGGTGAAATCAGCTTTAAAGCTGAAAACAAACGTAAGGTACAGCTTTTATGGGCAATTCGTTGTTTAATTATTGTTATCGGTATTGTATTTATTATTACAGGTATTATCAATGGTGGCCCATCACGTGTTTACGCTAAAGCTGCTAAGATATGCTCAGAATGTATAGGTTTAGGTTAGAATTATGGAAAAACAAAGTATATTTAGTAAAATTAAAGATAAGATAACCGCAGTATGCTTTAAGATTAATCGATTCTTAGTTCTTAACTGGCCTTCTAAAAGAAGATTAATTCAAATTTATGCGATGTTATTATATAACGCTAACATGCGTGGCTTTGTGACTGGCGATATTTTTGTTGGAAATACAAAAACAGTTTGTTTACCTGGTATGAATTGCTATTCATGTCCTGGCGCAATAGGCGCATGTCCTTTAGGCTCAATTCAAAATGCTTTAGCTGAAAGCAAAACGAAGGCTCCAACATATGTATTAGGTATCATTTTATTATATTGTATTATCTTTGGAAGATGGATATGTGGATGGTTGTGTCCGGGTGGATTACTTCAGGAATTACTTTATAAAATTAAAACCCCTAAACTAAAAAAGAATCGGGTTACGAGAGCATTATCATATTTTAAATATGTTTTATTAGTTGTTCTTGTAATTATTATTCCTATTATGTATGGTGTTATTCAAAATTTACCACTCCCTGCATTTTGTAAATATGTTTGTCCTATTGGAACATTTGAGGGTGGTGTATTACTTCTTGCTAATGGTAATAATGCAACATTTTTTGCTCAATTAGGTCCACTATTTACATGGAAGTTTGCAATTTTAGTAGCCTTCATAGTTGGTTCTATTTTCATTTATCGTTTCTTTTGTAGATTTTTCTGCCCCCTTGGAGCCATATATGGTATTTTCAATAAATTATCAATAATTGGTGTTAAGGTGGATAAATCTAAATGTAATCATTGTGGTGTTTGTGTTTCTAATTGCAAGATGGATGTTATGGAAGTTGGCGATCATGAATGTATTCAATGTGGTGAATGTATTAAGACATGTCATTCATGTGCGATTAGTTGGAAGACAATTAGTACTAAGGTGAAAGCTGATATTGATGCTTCTAAGAATACGGCTGAAGAATTAAAGCTAGAAGATTCACAAATTGATGTAGAAGAATTTGATACTATAGAAAAGAAGGAAAATAGTTTCGTTAATTTTTTCAAAAAACTTGGCTATAAAATTGCCAAAAATAAAATAACTGTAATTGTCACTTCAGTTATGCTTGCTATTCTTACTTGTGTAATTTTATATGCTAGTGTATGGTCAGTTGAAAAAACAATTGAAGTAAACCATGTTGTAAATAAAGTGGATGTTAATTTATATCATGAAGATGATATTACATCTGGTCATTGTACTGAAACAAATATTTATGCCAACAATAATGATATTATTGCTTTATATTTCTATGATACATTTAATATAGATGAAATTTATGAAGTCTCAAAGGCATATGATCATGGTGCAAAGGTTTATGCAATTAGTAGTTATAAAAATCATGAATCTAACTATAACAGTATTATTGCTAATAAAGATAATATAAATATGGATGCAATAAATTTTGCATATGATACCGAAAAATCATCTGCAATTAAAACATTTGTTAAAGAAGAAACATATCCTTATTATATATGGTCAGATAAGAAGAATAATGTTAAGTACTCTTCAACAGGAAATTTAAGTGAACAGCTTGATTTTATCGGAAGTGCTAATCAAGGTATAACATTTGGCTTTAATGTTGGAGAAAAATGTTATTCTAAAAATATTAATTTAATTGACCAAAATGCTAAAGAAACTGGTGAAATTTTCAGTTTGGCTCAAAATAAAGGAAAAGTATCTGTAATTAATTTCTGGGGTTATTGGTGTACACCATGTAAAGAGGAATTACCAGGCTTTATAAATGTATATAATGATATAACTGCAAAGTATGGAGATGTCCTAGAAATGGTTGCAATCCATCAAGGTACAACATTCTTAAGCGATTATGATCTTGAACAAGCCTCTGATTATATTAAGGATCAAAATGCTCCAATTAAATGGGGACATGATGATACATCTGATTCATACTTTAAAATGTTAGGCGGTACATCAATCTATCCGATTACAATTGTAGTAGATGGTGATGGAATTGTTAGGCTTAATCGTGTTGGTAAATTAAGCGAGGCCGAACTATTAAAAGTTGTAGAAGATATTTTATCAAATAAATAAAAAAAAATATTAAGCGATATTACTTATTTTTGTAATATCGTTTTATTTATTATTAGTGATAAGTTAAATTTATTCAACATTTTAAGTTTTAAAATAATGTGTTTATAGTAACTTTAGGGTGAAAAATATAATAAAACCGAATTTTTTTCGAATTTTCTCTTATTTTATTTGAAAAAAACTTAAAAAATATAAAAATTAGTTTTTTCTTCGATTCTTAATGAATAAAAAACATAAAAAAACAATATTTATTGAAAAAAATTGATTTTTTTGTTGTATTCTTGGTAAAAAGAGTGTACAATTACAATGTATTAAATTATACCAAAAATAAACATTTTTAAAGAGAGGTTAATAATGAAAAAATATAAATTATTTGCAGCTTTATCAGTAATTGGTGCAGGTTTTGCTCTTGCATCATGCGGGAATACAACAGAAAGTTCAACCAGTGGTGTAACAAGTACTCCAAAACCTACTGACACTTTACCTTCAACTACAACAACAGGTGGTACTACATCATCTACTCAAGCAAAAAATGACAAGTCATATGTGGTTAACGTTAAATATCCAAACGGAGATCCTGTAAAGGGTGCTAGTGTTCAATGGTGTTCTGTAAAAAATGGTACATGCTACTCAATGATTCTTGTTGATGATAATGGTCAAGCGTTTACAAATGAGTTAGAAGCAATCGAAGGAGATTTTAATGTACATGTTAATAATCTTCCTACAGGTTATATTTTTAATCCATATGCTATCATTCAAAATAAGGATAATCATGTTAGTGATGCATTTATAACTGAACTTGCGGATTCAACAGTAATTACTGATGCTACAGCAACCTCAACTAGTCCTAAGCAACTTTCTAAATTAGGCTACTACAGTGCAAAAATAACAAAAGGAAAAGATGTATATTTTTATCTTGATATTAATGAAGCAGGAACATATGAAATAGAATCATATGCAAATGAAACATCTGATTTGCTTATTGGATATTGTGGAAATGATATCGAAAAGATTGGCGATCCTAATAAATATGATAATAATTCAGGAAATAAGGGCAATTTTAAATATTCATTCACTGTGTCTGAAGAAGAAGCAAGTCAAAATAAACATTACGTATTTCTTGTTCGTGAAAGTGCAAGTACAACTTCTTTTGCATTTAGTGTTTTAAAAAAAAGTAATTAATATATACTAAGTCAAATTGGAGGAAATTATGAAAAAACGAATTAATATAATAACTGGATTCGTTGTAGCAATTATGTGTGCTATTTTCCTTGTAGGCTGTGGAAAAAGTAGTGATAAATATGCGGACTATGCTAAGGTTATTTACCATTTAGAGGATGGCGAATACAAAGGTAGTAAGCTTGATGTTACAATGTATTATCCCGTTGAAGAAGGTCAAAAATTAGCTTTAGCTAAGACTATTGATCAGATTGATACAATATCTCCACCAGGAACAAATAAGGTTTTAGGTGGTTGGTATAAAACAAAAACAGAAAATGGATATCAAGATTTAGTTGATGCAAAATATGAAATCGGCTATAAAGAAACACTTGATTTATATGCTAAATGGAAAAATTCAATTAATAATAAGTTTGTTTTTAAAGCAAAGATTAACAATGAAGATGTAGTTTTAACTACCGCTGAAAATTATGAGGCAGGAAGCAAACTAAATGTAAGTGAAAGTTTAGAAATTGAAATTAAAAGAGCACTTAAGGAACATAACCTTACATATATTAAGGAATTTGAGGTAGATTCTAAGAAGTATGATAAAACAACAATTTCTGAAATCACAATGCCAGAAACTGATTCTGATTTTGAATATGTGATTTATGTTGATTATATCGTAGGTAATTATTATTTAGTTTCAAATTCAACTGAATTTAAGAATGCAATGATATATATTTCAGACTATGATGGAATTTACTTAATGGAAGACATTAATCTGAATGATTATGCTGATTTATCAGCCCTTAATTCTCAAACAACGACAAAAGAATTAATTGGAAATGGTCATACTATTACTTATACTACTAATTATCAACAAAGCTATACTAATGATCAAGCTCAATCATTCTATGAAATTAGTATTTTCCATAATGCTACAAACATTAATGTTCATGATGTTAATTTTGAAGTAACATGGTATGGTAGAAGTAAGGATGTTCCTGTATTAGTAACTGGTTTGGCCTTAACAGCTTCAAATTCAAAATTTGCTAATATAAATATTTCATACACATATAATTCTCGTAATGAAAATGATACCGAAGGAAAAGCAAATGATGTTTATGATGTATCAACTTCTCAAAATTATGAAGTAAATAACGTAACAATAACATATAAAAAGAAATAATAGGAGGAAAAACTATGAATAAGAAGATAACTTTTAAAAAATTATTAGCTTTAGGTTTAGTTGGAGTAGCTTCACTTGGCGTAGTTAGTTGTGGTAAGTCAACTACAACAACACCAACTGACGTAACAAATAAGAATAATGAAACAAGACCATTTGTAATGGCTTCTCAAGAGGTAGATCAAGTATTTAGCCCATTCTATTCATCATCAACTTCAGATGCAAGCGTTGTTGGTATGACTCAAATTAGTATGCTATCAAATGATAAGGATGGTAATCCTCAAACACATAAGCAAGGTGCTAGTGTTGTTGTAGAAGATTATGAAATCGTCAAAAATACTGCAAATAATACTTCTACTTATAATTTTGTTTTAAGAAACGATGTAAAATTTTCAAATGGTTCTCAATTAACGATTAAGGATGTATTATTTAATCTATATGTATATCTAGATCCTACATATAATGGTTCTGCAACTTTGTATTCAACTGATATCGTTGGTTTAAAGCAATATCGTACTCAATCAGATAATGAAAATGAACAAGATAACTTCATGGATACATTTAATCAACAAGCTAATCAAAGAATTAACAATTTACTTGATGCTTGGGAAGATATTATGGATAAAAATGCCGATATCAAGTTCACTGAGTCTTCATTTAAAGAAAAACTTCAAGAATATCAAGATGAACAAGGTGATGTTGACTCATATATGCATTTAGTTGAGGACTATACAAAGGGCTGTTCTTTATTTAAAGAGGAAATTGATAGCGATTATAAAAATGCAAAATCAACTAATCCAGAAGATATTATTTTTACGGATAAGGATAATAAAGAACATAAAAATTTATTCTCTACTCCACAAGAAATCTTCTTATATAATGAAGGATTTATTAAATGGAATAAAAAGGATGCAAAGCTTGAATTTACTGCTCACTCTTCACTTGATGAGATTAAAGCGTTAACAGAAGAGCAATGTAAACAACTAGTAGTTGATGCATATATTCCTGAACAATTTGGACAGGTTATTCAATTCTTCCAAACAGCAACAGAATTAAGAACTTATATTGCAAATGATTTAGCAAAAAAGCATCTAGATAATAATATGAAATATAATAATATTTCTGGTATAAAGTATGCTAATCAAACAAGTGAAGTAACAGTAAATGGTCAAAAATATGGTGCTCCAACACTTGATACTGATGGAAATGTGCTAGATGGAAACCAAGTTCTATCTATTACAATTAATGGTGAGGACCCTAAGGCAATTTGGAACTTTGCATTTGCCGTTGCACCTATGTATTATTATTCAAATCAAGAACAAATTTCTAAATTTGATTACGTGAAAAATTTTGGTGTTTCTTATAATGATCAAGATTTCCGTGACAAAGTTTTAAAGGATGAAAATAAAATTTTAGTCCCAGTTGGTGCGGGTGCATATAAAGCATCATCAAAGAATGGCTCAAGTTCGGTTACTGGCGGTACTTTCTTTGATGGAACAACTATTTATTTTGAAAGAAATGAATATTTTAAGGATGGTAAAACAGGTAAGTCTGCAAATATCAAAAATATTTATTTCCGTGTAGTTCCAACTGAGGGTGTCCTTAATGCCCTATATAGTAATAGTGTTGATTATTGTGAGCCAAGTGCTAAGCCTGAAACTGTTTCAGAACTTCAACTTAAGAAAGAAGAAGGATATGAAACGGTTGATGTTAAAACTCAAGGTTATGGATATATTGGACTTAATGCTAGTAAGGTTCAGAATCTATATGTAAGACAAGCAATTATGCATTCAATTAAGGTTGATGATATTGTTTCATATTACGGTGCAACCGCAACAAGAATTAATCGTTCTATGTCTTCAGAGTCATGGGCTTATCCAAAAGGATGTACACCTTATTATCCTTATGTTGGTGATCCTATTCCAAATGACTTAGATGTTGTTAGTCCAAATTATAAAAAATATGTTGACATTATTGGTAAAAAGTCAGGAGAGACGATGAATGAGGATGAACAAAAAGGCTTCATTGACTACTTAATTGGTACTTTAGGTAAGGTACAAAAAGATGGTAACGGACAATATAATGGCCTAAATTATACATTTACTATTGCCGGAGCTTCTGATGACCATCCAGCTTATAATACATTTAATACTGCTAAGACTCTCTTAAATAAATGTGGATTACAAATTACAGTAGCTAAGGATAGTCAAGCTTTAATTAAATTAACAAGTGGTTCACTTGAGGTTTGGGCTGCTGCATGGAGTTCAGCTCTTGACCCAGATATGTATCAAGTTTATCATAAGGATTCAAAGGCTACTGCTATTCTTAACTGGGGTTATCCTTCAATTTTAAATAATTCTTCTAAATATTCTGAAGAGTATGCTATTATTAATAAGCTTTCTGATGTTATTATGCAAGCAAGAAAGACAACAGATCAAAATCAACGTACAAATTATTATAAGATAGCTCTTGATTATGTAATGCAGCTTGCAATTGAACTTCCTACATATCAAAGAAAAGATTTATCTGCATTCAATGGTAAGATTGTTGAAAAGAATTCATTAAATGTTGGCGAAGAATTAACTTCTCTAAAGGGTGTTACAGCTGCAATTTGGCGTGCATCATTAGTTGCTTAATCATTAAATTATACTAAAATTTTATGTGGCTATTTAAACATAGCCACTTTTAGCGAAAATAAAGGAGTGTGTTTTATGTTTAAATACATATTAAAACGAATTGGAATTTCAATTCTAGTTTTGTTTGGAGTTTCAGTTGTAATTTATATGATTGTAAGACTTATGCCAACCGATTTCATTGAAAATAAATATCAATCACAACTTGCGAATGGGCAAATGACTATGGAAGATATTTATAATATGAAGGAGCCACTTGGCTTAAATGATAATTCATTTTGGGGTATCTTAAAGGGATATTGGAAATGGTTCTCTCAGGCTATTCAAGGTAATTTAGGTGACTCTTGGAAGTATAACCGTAAGGTAAGTGATGTTATTGGTGAAAACATGTGGATTTCTTTCTCAATTGCAATTATTGCAACGGCTTTGCAGTTTTTAATTGCAATTCCTCTTGGAATTACTAGTGCAACTCATCAATATAGTGCAAGAGATTATATCGTTACTGTTTTAACAATGATTGGTATTTCTCTTCCAACCTATTTCTTTGGTGCTATTTTAATTAAAGTGTTCTCTGTTGACTTAGGATGGTTTCCAACCGAAGGATTAAATTCCTCAAAGGTTTTTGAAACAACCTTTGCTGGATGGTGGGCAAAGTTATTTGATACAATTCATCATTTGATCTTACCTATTTTCTGTTCTGTTATCCTTTCAATTGGTGGATTAATGCGTTATACTCGTACAAATATGCTAGAGGTATTGAGTTCAGATTATATTCGTACGGCTCGAGCAAAAGGGTTAAGCGAAAAGAAGGTTATTTATAAGCATGCATTTCGTAATACAATGATTCCAATCGTTACATTGCTTGCTGGTATTTTACCATCACTTTTTGGTGGTATGATGATTACTGAGGAAGTATTTGGTATTCCTGGTATTGGTCGAATGGCTTATAAAGCTTTAACTGAGGGCGATATTCCCTTTATTATGGGATACAATATGTTCCTTGCTATATTAACGGTACTTGGTACTTTATTCTCAGATATTATGTATTCAGTGGTTGATCCACGTGTTAAATTAGGAAAGTAGGTGATTTTTGTGGATGATTCTAAAATAGTTGAAGAAAATTTAGAGGATGTATCCTCAGAAGTCACAATTGTAGAAGGCGAATTTGAAGATGAAGTAATCAAAGAACAAGAAGAAACATTTAAGCAAATGAGTCCTATTCGTTTAATTTTTAGACGTTTCTTCCGTTCAAAGCTTTCAATTGTTGGACTTATACTTATTATTGTTCTATTCTTGTTTAGTTTCATTGGCCCACTTTTTTCTCCATATGGACAGGCTGAACAAGATCTTTCAACAGTATATATTGAAACTACTCAAGCAGTTGACGTTACAGACAAAGATGGTAATGTTTTATATACTATATATGAAACTGTTACAACTAAAAGAGATATGAATATTTTAGCTGATCCATCTGGTAAGCATTGGCTTGGTACAGATGCTCAGTCATACGATGTTTTAACCCGTTTAATGTATGGTGGAAGAATATCTCTTACAATTGGTTTTGTAGTAGTTATTTTAGAAACAATTATTGGAGTACTATTAGGAGGACTTGCGGGCTATTTTGGTGGCTGGGTAGATGGTCTTATCATGCGTATCGTTGATATATTTAACTGTATACCAACTCTTCCTATTTTACTTATTGCATCAATGGTTATTGATGCTTGGAAGCTAACTGATAGTGTTAAAATTTATTTCATAATGATAATTATTACCATATTTAGTTGGAGTGGTACTGCGCGTCTTGTTCGTGGTCAAATATTGTATTTGCGTGAACAAGAGTATATTACAGCAACTGAGGTTATGGGTCTTCCTACTTGGAGAAGAATTTTCAAGCATTTAATTCCTAATGTTATGCCTCAATTAATTGTATCTATGACTTTAGGTCTTGGTAGTGTTATTCTTTATGAATCAACGCTTTCCTATTTAGGACTTGGAGTTAGTGGTGATACTGCATCATGGGGTACAATGATTTCAACTTGTAAGGAACGTTTAATGCTAATGTATCACGTTAACGTTTGGCTTCCTGCTGGTTTAATGATAGTGCTTGCAGTACTTGGATTTAACTTTATTGGTGATGGTCTAAGAGATGCTATGGACCCTAAGAGTAAGAAGTAGGAGGTATTTGTATGGCAAAGAAAAATTCAAATTACCTTTCTAATAAAGAAAGTAAACAAATTGTTCGCTATAATGTTGAGCAAATGCGCTATTATGAAAAAGAGAAAAAGCGCAAAAAGGATCCATCTGAATATACAACCGTGATGAAAAATCCTAATAATATTATCGAAATTGATGATTTAGTTACTTGTTTCTTTACTGATAATGGAACCGTAAAATCTGTAAATCACGTTTCATTTGATCTACCTAAGGATAAAATCATTGGTGTTGTAGGTGAATCTGGTTGTGGAAAATCGGTTACAAGCTTATCTATTATGCAGCTTGTACAGGCTCCTCAGGGTCAAATCACCGGTGGATCAATTAGATTTAATAGTGAAGCTCTTGGCTATGATGAGGCAGGTAATAAGCTTGCTTATGATATTGCTAAAATGCCAACTCAGGAGCTTTACAATATTCGTGGAAATGATATTACAATGATTTTCCAAGAGCCTATGACAAGCTTAAATCCAGTTTTTACAATTGGAAATCAGCTTGACGAGGTATCATTTATTCATAATAAAGGAATTACAAAAGAAGAAGCTAAGGCCCATAGTATTGATATGCTAAATCAAGTTGGTATTTCAATGCCTGAGCGTGTTTATAAATCATATCCTCATGAACTATCAGGAGGTATGAGACAGCGTGTAATGATTGCGATGGCTTTAGCTGGTAATCCTAAATTAATTATCGCAGATGAGCCTACTACAGCTCTAGATGTTACAATTCAAGCTCAAATTCTTGAATTATTAAAAAAGATTCAACGTGAAAAGCATTGTTCGATTATGCTTATTACTCACGATCTTGGTGTTATTGCCGAAATGGCTGATGAAGTTGTTGTAATGTATGCTGGTCGAGTTATTGAGCATGGTACGGTAAGAGAAATATTTAATAATCCTCTTCATCCGTATACTATTGGGCTTCAAAAGAGTAAGCCATTAATTACATCTGATTCACGTGAGCCTTTATATTCAATTCCTGGTTCTGTTCCTAGTCCAATTAATCTTCCAAATACATGTTTTTTTAAAGGAAGATGTAACAAGTGTATAAAGAAGTGTGAGGGACCTTATCCAGGCTATACCTATGTAACCGATACTCACTATGTATCATGCTACTTATATGATAAAAAGGAGGCTTCAGAAGATGGAACAAAATAAAGAAGAAATTGTTCAAGAGGAATTAAAACCTAATCCTGAATATATTCTTGAAGTAAAAAATCTAAAGAAGTACTTTCCATTAAATCGTAATTTTTTTGGTAAGCCTCAAACTTATTTACGTGCAGTTGATAATGTATCATTTGGCGTAAAAAAAGGTCAGACAATTGGTGTTGTAGGTGAGTCAGGTTGTGGAAAAACTACTCTTGGACGTACTATTTTAAAGCTTTATGATTCTGATGGTGGTAAAATCTGGTTTGATGGTAAGGATTTGACTGAAATCAAAAGAAACAAGATGAACGATCTTCGGGTTGATATTCAGCTTGTATTCCAAGATCCATACTCAAGCCTTCCTCCAAGAATGACTGTTGGTAGTATTATTAGCGAGGCCGTAAAGGTTCACAATATTGTTCCTAAAGAAGAAGTACAATCATATACTTTAAAAATTATGGAACAATGTGGTCTTCAACCTTCATATTATGATCGTTATCCACATGAATTCTCTGGTGGACAACGTCAAAGAATTTGTATTGCTCGTGCTCTTGCAGTTAAACCTAAGCTTGTTATTTGTGATGAGCCAGTAAGTGCACTTGACGTTTCTATTCAAGCACAGGTTATAAATCTTTTAAAGAAACTTCAAAATGAAATGGATTTAACATATGTGTTTATTTCTCATGACCTTTCAGTCGTAAAATATATTACAGATCAAATTCTTGTAATGTATCTAGGAAATATGATGGAATATGGAGATACTGATGAGATTTTTGATAATCCTCTACATCCATATACGAAAGCGTTATTCTCAGCTGTACCAGTTCCAAATCCTGATGCCAAAATGGAAAGAATTATTTTAAGTGGTGACATTCCTTCACCAGCTAATCCTCCAAAGGGATGTAAATTCCATACTCGCTGTAAAGAATGCATGAGTGTTTGTAAGATGCTTGAGCCTAAATATATTGAACATACTAAGAATCATTTTGTTGCATGTCACCTTTATAACGAAGAGGTTATGAACAATTTAGCTAAGTATGATGAAGAACTAAAGCGCGAGGAGCATGAAGCCGCTGTAAAGAAGGCTTTGGAAGAGGAAATGCTTAAAGATAAAAATTGGTTCCAAAAATGGATGATCAAGAGAAAAAAATAAAACCTAAATATATCGATGATGGACATACTATTTATAATATGGATGTTGATGGTATGCCTAATAAAAGACCTAAAAATAATGAAGGTTTAGGTTTAACGCGTAGGGAAAGAAGAGCAGTCATTAGAGCTGCTCTACTACACTTTTTACCCATATTATTTGGGATAATAGTGTGTTTCACTTTAGTTATGATTTTACTTTATTTTTGGCTAAAATGATGAAAGGAGTCCAAAATGAAAATATTTAAAAAAATTAGCATTTTATCATTAACAGCTATTGGTGCTTTATTAGTTGTTAGCTGCTCAAGTAATTCTAATTCTTCGAATGAAAGCAGCAATACAACAGGTGATTTAAATTCACTTCGAGTAACATTAACAGATGGCAAATTATCTGATGCGTCTCGTCAAAATATGATTAAAGCTGAGTATTTAATCAAAAATGATGGCTACAAGGATTCAGATGAAGTTAGTGCTATTATTACACTTAATTCAGCTTCAATGATGGAATTATATTCAAGCTATGGCAATACTTATGATAGTGTTTCAGATTTTTATGAAAGTCCTAAAGGTATCGTCAAAAGAAGAGACCTTGAGATTGAACAAAAGAAAATTATTAACGAATTAATTGCTGCTGGTTATTTTGATTCAGTTGAACAAACATATACAGCTGTATTAAATGGCTTTTCAGTAAAAACAACCTATGGTAAATTTAAAGAATTAGAAGAATGTAATCTAATTAAGCAAGCTATTTTAGGAGATGCTTATAATTTACCTACTACAACCTTATCAACTGAGTCAAAAGCTGCAGATGCTGTTACAAATGTTGTAGATGTATATGATACTGGTATTTTTAATTCTTCAAATGTTGAATATAATGGTGAAGGAACATCTGTTGCAATTCTAGACTCAGGATTTGATTGTTCCCACACAGTATTCCAAAATCAACCTGAAAAGGAAATGATTAGTTTAGATTTAATTAATTCAAAGCTTTCTGATTTAAATGCTTCTAAGCTTACATCAAATCTAAAAGCTGAGGATTTATATTATAGCAAAAAAATTCCTTATACATATGATTATGCAGATAAGGATTACGATGTAAATCCATATGATTCTGAGCATGGTACCCACGTTGCTGGTATCATTGGCGGAAAAGATGATACTATTACAGGTGTTGCGACTAATACTCAATTAGTATTAATGAAGGTATTTGCCGATACATCTGGTGGTGCTGAAACAGATGATATTCTTGCAGCACTTAATGACGCGGTTATTTTAGGTGTTGATTGTATTAATATGTCTTTAGGTACATCTTGTGGATTTAATCGTGAGGCTGATAATGACGCAATTAATGAAACATACGATGCAGTAGAAGCTGCCGGTATTTCTTTAATTACAGCTGCAAGTAATGATTATTCTTCAGGAATGGGTGGCCCTAATGGAAATACTAATAAGACTAGTAATCCTGATTCAGGTACTGTTGGTTCACCTTCATCTTATACAAGTACTTTATCTGTAGCTTCAATTAGTGGACGTAAGAGTCCATATCTTGTTGCAAATGATTCTGATACATTCTTTTTCCTACAATCAAGAACAATCACTAGTAAGGAATATGACTTTATTCAAGGACTTAAGGATGCTGATCCTGAATTTGCCGCAGCTGGAACTAAGACATATGAATATATTACTATTCCTGGTACTGGTTCAAGTGCGTCTTATACAAGTGTTAATGTTAAAGGTAAAATCGCAGTTGTAAAGCGTGGTGATAATTCATTTGAGGATAAGGCTAAGCTTGCTAAGCGTAATGGTGCTCTTGCAATTATTATTTATAATAATGTAGAGGGTGATATCGCTATGACTATTAGTGATACAACGCATATACCAGCTATTTCTATTCTTAAAGAAGATGGTTTAAAACTTGCAGAGAAGTCTTCTGGTACTATTACAGTATCTGATGAATATTTAGCAGGTCCATTTATGTCTGATTTCTCAAGCTGGGGACCTACTCCATCTTTAGAGTTAAAACCAGAAATTACTGCTCATGGTGGAGAAATTTTATCAAGTATTCCTGGTGGTGGATATGACAAGATGAGTGGTACATCAATGGCATCACCTAACATGTGTGGTATTGTTGTGCTTATTCGTCAGTATTTAAAGGAAAAATATCCTAATATTACAAGAACTGAACTTCAAAATCTTACAAATTCTTTATTAATGTCAACTGCTACGATTGCTTTAAATGAAGAAGGCAATCCTTATACACCACGTAAACAAGGTGCAGGGCTTGCCAATTTAGCTAACGCAACTAAATCAAATGCGTATATTTCAGTTGAAAATAGTACTAAGCCTAAAATTGAACTTGGTGATGATAAAAATCGCACAGGTTCTTATGAAATGAAATATACAATTAATAATATTTCAAATAAGGCTTTAGAATATACGTTAGATTTAGATGTAATGACAGAGAGTGTATCTTCATCTGATTCAAATTATGTGGCTGAAAAATCATATATGCTTGATAATACATTTAAAGCATATGTTAATAATGTTGAGGTAACTAATAAGAAGGTTACAGTTCCTGCTAATGGTTCTTTAACGGTTACATATAAATATGAATTAAATGATACTGATAGAGCATACATTGAAAGTAACTTTGCTTATGGAATTTATGTTGAAGGCTTTGCCAAAGCTGTTGCAAGTGATTCTGAGGTTTCTTTAAATGTTCCATTCCTTGCCTTCTACGGTGATTGGACAGAAGCTCCATTATTTGATAAGACATATTATGAAGTAGAATCAGAAGCTCATAATGGAAATATTGATGCTGAGGATAAGATTCAAGCTGATTACTGGGCAACTCGTCCTTATGGTTCTTATATGTATAATTATATTATGCCTCTTGGTACTTATATTTATACATTGGATGAATCAAAGTATGACGCAATTCCAGGAAGCGAAGATCATATTGCTATTTCATCTACTTTTGGTACAATCGATGGAATCAGTACTATTTATGCAGGATGCCTTCGTAATGCTAAGACAATGCATTATACAATAACTGATGATGTAACAGGTAAGGTTGTTTATGATTTTACGGATTATAACTGCCATAAGGCATTTGGTTATAATGGTAGTGCTATGCCATATTATAAATATATTCGTCAAACAGCTGAATCACTAGGGCTTCAAAATAATCGTACATATACATTTAATATGCTAGGTACAATTGATTATGGTGACGGTGGCCTTGAAACAAACGCTCGTAATTCATTTAGCTTTAATTTCACTATGGATGATGAGGCTCCAATCATTAAAAATGCTTCATTTGAAAAAGAATATGATGATACGCTAAAGAAGGACCGTTACTATGTAACATTAACTGTATATGATAATCATTATGTACAAGCTGTTACACCAGTAATTTTCACATCTAAGTCATCTTATACAACGTTAAGTGAAAATCCAATTCCTGTATATGGAAATAAGGGTGAGGATGCAACTGTTAAGATTGAAGTTACTGATTATATGGATTTATTATCATCAGATGCACTTGTAAATAATGCAATTTCATTTAATATTGATGATTATGCTTTAAATTCTAACATTTATGTTGTTGAACTTCCTGGTACAACTGGTGAATTATCATTTAGAGAAAATGGTGAAACAGACGGTACGGCACTTAATGGCTTAACTGCAAATGTAAATACTGAATTAGATTTAACTAAGTATTTAGCATCAACAACAGAAGTTGATAAATCATATTTCAAATATTTAACTTGGTCATCATCAAACACATCAATAGCTGATGTTAATAATGGTATTGTAATTCCTTATAAGCGTGGTGCAGTAAATATTACTTGTACTGATAAGGTGACAGGAAAAACTGCTACAATTCGTATTCAGGTGTTAAATGCTAGTAGCAATAAGTCAGCTAAGCGTTCTAATTATACAGGCGATGCCGAAATTAACAAGATAACATTTGATTATTTTGATACAACAAATGCATATGCACTCGCTGGTGAAACAAGTAAAATAGGCTCAACTGGTGATAGAGTATATGTTTCAAGTCTATCAGGTCTTGAAATGTATCCAGGCGAATCAGTTAAACTACATGCTTACTTAGACCCTTGGTATGCTGATATATCTAATGCAACATGGTCATCTACTAATACAAAGGTTGCTACGGTAGATGAAGATGGAAATATCAAAGCTTTAAAGGAAGGAACTGCTTATATCTCTTTAAAGAAAAATAATTCTACAATAAGTGCTTCAATTAAAATTACGGTAATGAGTGAGTTCGTAATTGAAGGTAGAACACTTACAGCCTATAAAGGTTTAGGTGGCGATGTAGTAATTCCTGATGATAAGGGAATTCTTTATATTGGTGAGTATGCGTTTGCACTTTATACAACAGACAGAACAATTCAAAATCCTGATGACGATGATGATTATAATAAGACACCAGGTACAAACTCAACTATTAAGTCTGTAACAATTCCTGAAGGTGTAGAGGATATAAAGAAGTACGCATTTTATAATTGTACTGCTCTTGAAACCGTTACATTACCTTCAACAATTAGGTATGTAAGAGAATATGCATTTTCATACAATACAAATGCTATAACATCTGATGGTAAGGCTGCGTCTTCAAGTCTTGCTAATATTAATCTTAAGGATGTAGAAGTTATTGGTGCACATGCTTTTGCTAATTGTACTAAACTTACAAGTCTTGATTTATCTACGTGCTACGCAATTGGTAATGAAGCATTCTTAGGCTGTACAGGTCTAACAACAGTTGATATTTCTAAATTAAGAAACTCAGGTAGTGGTGTATTTAAAAACTGTACAAATTTAACTAGTTACGTAACTGATTCAAAGGGTCAAACAAGACTTGGAGAAGAAATGTTCTATAATTCTGGTTTAACAACTGCGGCTATCAATTCAACGCAAATCCCAGCTCGTGCTTTTGCTAATTGTGCAGAATTAAAATCAATTGTTGTAAATGGTAATGTTGTTACAATTGGTGATTATGCTTTCGCAAATAATCCTAAACTTGAGTCTATTATAGTTAATGGTTCTGTTGAATATTTGAATCAAAATGCTATGGCAAATAATGTAAATCTTTTAAGTGTTACTTTACCAAATAGTATTGTCAATGTTCAAGATGGCGTATTATCTGGAAATATAAAGCTTGAAGAAGTAAAATTCCAAAAAAATACATATTTAAAAAATCTAAGTGCTGATTTCTTAAAGGGGACAAACGTTTCTACTTTTGATGTAGCAAGTGATAATGCAAGTTATCAAACTAATGGAAATTTATTATTAGAAGGAAATAAGATTATTCTTGCAGCACCAGCAGCTTTATATGGTGATTATACAATCCCTACAAATGTTGAAGAGATTGGTCAAGGAGCATTTTCAGGTATAACTTCTATTAAAACATTAGTTTTACCTGAAGGAATTAAGCTAGGAGCATATGCCTTTGCTAATTGTGTGAATCTAGAAGAAGTTACATTTCCAAGTAACCTAGTAATTTCAGATTATGCCTTCGCTCTATGTACAAAATTAATAACTTTAAATAATATTGAAAATATTAAATCAATTGGTTCTCATTCATTTGAACAAATTGGTTCAGGTGTTGGAATTGACCTTATTCTTGGTAGTGATACAAATATTGGTTCATATGCTTTTGCACAAGCGAGAATTAAGAGTATTAAGCTTGGCGATAATACTAAAGTTGGTGATTATGCCTTCAATGAAATTTCAACATTGGCAAGAGTTATAATGCCAGATGCAGCGACTGTAACCATTGGTGCCTATGCTTTTGCTAATTGTTATTCACTAGAGGCAATTGATTTAAGTAAGTTAGTTGGTACTGTTGGTGATTATGCATTCTCAGGCTGTGGTAAAATTGTCTTTGCAAATCTTGAAAATGTTGAACATATTGGTGCCTATGCTTTTGCTAATTGCTATGGAATTACAAAGATTAGTATTCCAAATGTTAAGACAATTGCTGATCATGCATTTACAAAGCTTACTGATGGAGCTATGGCCCCTCAATTTACTGAGATTGAATTACCTAGTACGTTAACATCAATTGGTGCCTATGCTTTTGCTTATGCTAATAAGTTGACAGGTATAGTTATACCAAAAGGAATTACAAATATTTCTGATTATGCCTTTGCTGCATGTACATCACTTACAAATGTTAGTCTTCCTCAAAGTGTGGTTGAGGTTAGCTCATACGCTTTTGCAGGTTGTAGTTCGCTTACAAATATTAACCTTGAAAATGTTAAGCTTATTAAAGAAGGAGCATTTGCAAATACTTTAAAACTTGATAATATTTCATTAACTAGTGTAGAAGAAATTGGAGACGGAGCGTTCGCAAATAGTAGTCTAAATGTTTCTTTAGAAACTCCAAGTTTAAAAACAGTTGGTTCATATGCATTTCAAGGCTCAGGTCTTAAGGCAATTAATGCTTTAAAGCTTCAAAATATCGCTGAAGGTGCTTTCTATCAAACAGCACTTAAATCATTTACTTTAACAAGTAATATTGCTGAAATTGGTCAATTAGTATTCTATAATTCTAATGATCTTCAGGAAATTAATTATGTTGATGATACTGGTGCTACTAAGAATACAGGTAAGATTAATGATTATGCTTATGTTGATAATGGTATTCTGTATACATATTTAACACCAAAGAAACTAATGTTAGTTAGTGTTCCTGCGGCACTTAATATTGAAACTTTAACAGTTCTTGAAGGTACTCATATGATTGATATATTCGCTGGTAATGCTAATAAAAATATAAAAAATATTGTCCTTCCAGATTCTTTAAGAGTTATAGGGGCATACGGTTTCTATGGACTTTCTAAACTTGAGCAAGTAGAATTTAGATCAGTTAATGCTCCTTCAATGGAAGCTTATTATACTGCTATTCTTGACCGTTCTTCTTCAAAGACTCCAGGTCAAAATTTATTAACAGAAGAAGATCCAGGCTATGCAATTATTCATAAATATTACAATGCCTTTGGAACTGAACTTTATTATGCTAATTTTATTGATGCAATTGGCCGTAATAATCCAATCAAAATGGTTTTACCTAAGAATGATGAAATTTCAGGATATGATTCAATTTTATTTGAGGTATATTTCGGTGGCGTAGAAAATGCTACAAGAAGTGATTACCAAGCTATGGACAGCAATGCTGTAAAATATCTTGAATTAATTGAAAAGATAATGAATAAAAATATTCTTTCTCTTGAGGATGATTCATTAATTTCAAATTGTGGTCTTGCATATAATAATATTTCAACTGATTTAACTAGATTTGGTTATACAGAAGAAGAACTAAAGAATATGGAGAATAGTCTTATAAAGGCTCAAAAGGAAATACGAGAAATTAAATATAAGACTGCTTCTTTAGAGGTTAAAGCTTTACAAGCTGAAATTGATTCACTTAATACATCATTTACAATTGATCGTTTAGGAGAACTTCAAGCATTCGCTGAAAGACTTAATAAACTTAAGTTAGCAGAAAGAAATATTCTTGATTTGACTAAGTATAATGCTTTAATGGCTTCATATAATGCTTATCTTGAAACATTAAAGCCTGCAATAAATAGTGTAAATGGTGTTTTAAATAGTACATATAATTATACTGGTGCAGCTGCAATTACTGTTTTATCATTAATTTCAGTAATTACATTTGCTGGAGTATGTTTAGTTAAGAAGTTTTACTAGGAGGAATTGAAAATGAGAATTAAACCATATAAATTAATCTTTTTAGCAGTTCTTTTAGTGGCTTTATTTGCTTCATGTTCTGGTAATAAAACATCTGAAACGGAAACTACTCATCCTACAACGAGTGGTTCAACAGGAAATGTGAAAAAGCCTACATCTCTTGAAAATCTATCAGACCTTAATAATGTTATAAAATATTCTGTTGATAATACATATCTTGTTAAATCTGATTCAATAGTTAAGGATGGAAATACAACTGTTTACCGAGTTGAAAGAACCATAAGTATTGAGGATACTTCAACTAAAAAAGGATCTAGTGTAACATATTACTATAATTTGGATTCAGAGTTTAAGCTTACAAAAACTACAGATGTTAAAACATTTGAAAATCTTGATGTTGATACATTATTTAGTGGAAAACTAGATGATAGCTATTTCTCATCTAAATCAATTTCTACGACAAATGTTTCTTTGAAGGTTAAAGCCCAAAATGCTAAGGATTATTTTCAAGATGAGTCTGTAAGTTCAAGTACTGATGTTTCAATTGAAATGAATATATCCGATTTTAAAATTACTAAAATTAATATTTCCTATAGTTTAGATAATAAAACTATAAATAGTGAAATAAATTATAGCTATTTAGCTTAATTTAATGGCAACTTGGCTAGCAAAAGCTGAGTTGTCTTTTTTTTGTAAAATGTTAATTAAACGTGTATAATCAATATGGAGCGTGTTGCTATGAAAATAAAGGCCTTTATAAATGGAATGTTAATAACTGTATTTTTAAGTAGTATTATAAGTTGTAAGATTTCATCTAATATAGAAAGTAATTTCTCAAATAATAATATATCGTCTGCTAATATTCAAAATCATGCTGTAGAATATCAAGATGTTAAAGGCATTGATGATGAAAATGAATCTGGAATAAGCTACTGGAAAGAAATTTCGATTAGAAATCAAGCACAGGCTAATCAAAATATTGGTGGTGAAGGTTGTCAATGGCCATTAACACTAGAAGGAGATTCAACCGGACAGTACATATATTATGGAACGGATGTCGGAGGAATATATCGTTCTAGGGATTATGGTGCTACATTTGAAAAGTGTATGACGGATTTTTTGGCCTTAGGTGCAAGTGATTTTGCAGTTGATCCAAATAATAATAGTAAGCTTTTAGCTTTAGGCGTTAATGGAAATCGTAGTAGTTATACGACGGGAATTTATAGTAGTGATAATTATGGCACATCTTGGAAATTTAATTTTCATTTTCCAGTAAGAGGCGCTCGTGATACAATTGAATCATTAGCTTTTGATCCTTCAAGCTATGATGAGAGCTTAAATGGTTCACGTCGTGTTTATACATCTTTACTTTATGAAAGAGATTCATCAAAGGGCGATTTAACAGAAGAAACAAAAGGACTTTACGCTTCAGATGATGGTGGACTATCTTGGTATCTTCTAAATAATGAACTATCGGATGGAATTGTTAAGGTTTCACCTAAAGGATATGTATATGTTGGCAAACTAGATGGCCTTTATGAGAGTAAGGATAAAGGTACAACCTTCAACAAAATTTTAGATGCTAAGGTAACTGGTCTTGATTTTTATCAGGATGATTTATATATATTAACCGATAATTTATGTGAGAATAATAAGCTTGTTAAAGCGGCCACTATTTATAAATATAATGATAAATTAATTAAAATGGTATCATTTAACACAAACAATGTAGATTTAATAACTGATCCATCTTGGCAACCTTTTTTTGTCAAGAGTGGAGGAGATACAAAAAATGAATATCATTATGAAGGCTTATCTCATGAGCTTTTAACCTTGAAAGTATGTCCCACTAATAGTCAAAAAATGCTTATAAGCTATAAGAATGGTTATTTATCATGGAAGGATTATTCTAACGGTACACTTTATACAGAAGATGGTGGTGCAACATGGCATATTGCAACCTATACTAAGACAAATGAATTTTTTCCTTTAGGAAATAGAGCTACTGATTATTATTGGTCACCAACTAATGAAAATTATATTATTAATTTTAATAATGATATTGTTAGTGCATCAACTGATGGCGGTCACACATTTCATTATAATTCAAATGGAATTAATGGTGTAATGATTGGGGGAAAGTTTAATTTTAATGTTAATAACCCGGATATTATGTTTTTTGCTTCTCAAGATTATGCCGGAGCTTTAACTGTTGATGGAGGTAATACCTGGAAATATATTAATTTGTCAAAGTCAGAAGGAGAGGCTTGGAATGCATATGTTTATGCAGGATATGCTGCAAGTGAGAATGTAGTATATGGTGCAGTGGCTAAATCTTGGAGTGGCGATAGATATTTAAGTATTAGCTATGATGGAGGAAAAACGATTGTAAATCATCGTAATGATGATAATTATAAGCTTGATAGTGGAAAAAATGGTAGATTGACAGCTCAAAGTAATTATATAAGCTATCAAGCTCCATATAATGCTAATATCTTGTTTTGTGGTAATTTAAGAAGTACTGATTTTGGCCTAACGTGGCAGAAGATGATGGGAGTAACAGGCGTATATGATTGTTCATCAAATGGTAAACTTTTTGGAATTGATGATAATACTTCAAGAGTAGTAACATCAATTGATGATGGCAAAACCTGGCAAACCTACGTTGAATCATTATCTTTAAACCCTTATGCTAAGGATGGACTTTATTTATCAGATTTGTCTTATGATGATACTAATGATAGATTATATATTGCAGCTCAGTGGTGTGCTTTATTTGTTGTATTTGAAAATGGAACTAATGTTAAGGAACTATCAGGTAATATTCCGGTTGCGATGCAAGATGAATCAATGCCAGGTCCTGATGAATTTAATATTTACGGAGATTTATATTATGCAAGACGTGTATATAGCGTTGCAGTAGATAAATCTCATCCCGAAATTGTTTATATTGGTGGTTCATCTAATGGCTATCAATCTGATAGTAATGTATTTAGATCTTGTGATATGGGACAAACATTTAACTGTCTTACAACTAATACAACAACCTCAATTATAAAAAATGACGTGTATGGTGGAGGTTCAAGTGTTTGTTTAAGAGTAAATGCTAAGACGGGCGAGCTTTGGTCAGCTACAAATTGTTTAGGCTTTGGTAAAATTACACCTCCATATGAAACAAATTATAGTGAATATAAAGAAATATCACTAGTTAGCGATTATGATAATATCCTTAATAAGCTTTATGTTAAGGAAAATAGACTAGTTAAGCTTCCTAATTTAAGCGATTCATCATTTGAATTTGAAGGCTGGTATTATGATAAAAAATTCACTAAAAAGGTAGATAAGCTTATTTCCAAAGAAGATATTACAATTTATGCTAAATGGAAAAAGAAGAACTAAATACATGAATCAAAAAAAGGTCACAAATGTATATATAGCGTGACCTTTTTTCTTAAATTGTTCCAATTAAATTAGCTTTTAAATTTTCATCATAAATATTTTCATTTGCAAGCCTTAAAGGATAACTATCATTATCGTTTTTAATGCTTAAATATATTTTTCCTTTTTTTCCAGTATTAGGAATAGTAAGAGATAGATTTTCTAATTTATTAGTTTTAAGCTTTGTATCATATTTTTCAAGGGTTGTATCATTATAAAAAACATAAACTTCAATCTTTTTATTTCTTAATAAATTACCAAAGCCTTTATTTTCAATTTCAAGATTTATGTGAATATCAGAAGTATCATTATAAGATAAAGTTGATTTTTTTAAAACAAAACGATAGCCTAAATGAGCATTAATATAATCATAGGCACTTACCCCATAAAAATCCTTATCATTACCACAAAATTTATCATAGCTTGTATTTTTCCATTTTTTAATTACTTCATCATTCCAAGCTTGATTTAAATAAGAAAGGTGCATTAGCTTCATCTCGGGAAGACATTTATCAATATCATGTAATGCTGAATTTGGAATTACAACCTCACCACCATAGGGAAGATGATTAGTTTGATTGGCTAACCATTTGGTTTCAAGCTCACGATTAGTATAAGTACCAAGGTCACTATCTGAGCCAAGGTAGCCATCATTAAATAATCCTAAGCGGTAGCTAATACTATCATCCTTTATTACATAGCTTGATGTATCAGCCATTGTTATTCCTAGATAATTATAAATCATTTTAGGAGTTCTGACTAAAATAGGAATGTTAGTGACATTTTTTAGGTAAGTATCAATAATAGCATTTATTGTTTCTTTGTTAGCACAAGCACTTGAATGCATTTCACCCCAAGGCCCAATCATCCCTGCTTCAATTGCCGTAATACAATTTTCATATTTGTTTAGAATTGGAGAAAGCTGCTTAATATGCTCTTCCATCATTGAAAGTGATGGCTCTTGATCTTTTTTTCCTTCATAATTATGATCATAGGCAAATCTAATAATTACATTTTTTTCTTTGGCTAGATATTTAGCAAGCATTTTATCAATGTTTTCTAGATCAGTATCACCAAGCTTTTTATCTATATCATTATTATATTTAGAAGAAAAGGTACTTAAATCCATTCTTAGATGATATAATCTTGTCTTATTATTTATGACATAGTCCTTGTCCTTAAAATTATCCACCACTTGAATACATACAGGACTATAAAAACCTTGATCCGGATTATCAATATAATTAGTATCCTCTTTTGTTATTTCTTGTTCATAAGTATTCAAATCATTATGTGATATAGAAATTTGATTACATGATGACAATGCAAAAATTAGAATAAAGCTTATTAAAAGAATATTTATTTTTTTCATATGAGTACCACCTTCATTACTTTTTTAATTCTATTCTTTTTTCATTATTTCTTCAATAAGTATTTAAAAATATTTTATTATAATTTAATATGCTATAATAAATCTAGAAAGATTAATAATATAAAGTTATGGACGAAGGTGATTTTATGGATATTAAAAGCATATTAGAATCAAAAGAATATGATTTTTTAAGAAGTAATTCTTTACTCAAGGGGCGAATCTTATTTTTAACAGTAGGCGGAAGCTATGCCTATGGTACTAATATTCTAGGTTCCGATTTAGATATTAGAGGAGTAGTTTTAGAAAGAGAAACAGATAGCTTAGGCTTAACCGATTTTGAGCAATATGTTGATACTAAAACGGATACAGTTATATATTCTTTAAAGAAATTTTTGAAGCTTGCAAGGGAGTGTAATCCTAATATTATTGAGATGCTTTATGCTAAGCCTGAACATTATTTTTATGTCTCACCAGTTGGGAAAAAGCTTCTGGAAAATCGTGATTTATTTTTAACTAAAAGAGCAGCTTATTCCTTTGGAGGCTATGCTAATGCACAATTAAATAGATTAGAAAATGCCCTAGCAAGAGATAAAATACCACATTATGATACAATGGTTCATATTAATCGTAGTGTCATCAATGCGGCAAAGTCATTTGAAACAAAGTATAAGCTTCCACCTGATGCAATAAAAACCTACGTTGGAGCTTGGCAGGCGGGAGATAAGGAGGAAATATTAGTTGATTTTAGAATTGAAAGTTATCCTTTAGCAAAGCTTAGAGGTATGATTGAGGAAATGACTAATGTTTTAAGAGACTATAACAATACTGTATCCCATAGAAATCATAAAAAGGATGATATCCACCTAAATAAGCATATGATGCATCTGATTAGGCTTTATTTAATGTGTAATGAAATTCTTGACGATAAAACGGTTCATACTTATCGTAAAGAGCATGATTTGTTAATGGATATTAGAAATGGCAAGTATAGAGAAGAAGATGGTAGGATTAAAGATGAATTTTATCAACTACTTGCTAGTTTAAGTACTAAGTGTGAAGATCTTAAGAAAGAAACAACTCTACCAGATAAAATAGACGACAATAAGTTTAATGATTTGGTATTAATGCTATATAAAGAGGCAAGAAAATGAAGATAGAATTAAAGGTACCTAAATATATTAAAAAAATTCAGGAAAAATTACTTGAAAATGGTTATGAATGCTACTTTGTTGGTGGTTGTATAAGAGATACATTATTAGGTCTTAAGGTTAATGATTATGATATTAGCACAAATTGTGATACAATTACACTTAAAAAATTATTTATCAAGTATAATATTGTTAATAATAATGGTGAGAAGCATAACACAATTACACTTCATATTAAAGGTGATAATGTAGAAATTACAACATTCAAACATAATGATGAGGAGACCCCAACTATTGAGGTGGATCTAAAACATCGTGATTTAACTATTAATGCACTAGCTTATTCTAATGAGATAATTGATATTACAGGAGGAATAGATGATATAAATAATAAAATTATAAGAGCAAATGATCCTGAATTAAGGATTAAAGAGGATCCTCTTAGGATTCTTAGAGTATTAAGATTTGCATCTAAGCTTGGCTTTGAAATAGAAAAAAAGACAAATGATGCTATTATAAAATATAAGGATTTACTTAAAAATGTATCAGCAGAAAGAATTAAGCATGAGCTTGAAGAAATTCTTGAAGGTAAGGATGTTTATAAAATTCTTGAAAAATACTATGACATTATATTTGTGATAATTCCAGAACTTAAATGCTCTTATAAGTTTAATCAAAATAATCCTTACCATGAAAATACACTTTATGAACATATTATAAATGTATGTAGAAATATAAAAATTAACAATAATTTAGAAGAATTTGCACTTTTAAGGATGGCTGCATTACTTCACGATATAGGAAAGCCAAATTGTTTTTCTATTGATGTAAATGGTGTTGGTCATTTTTATGGACATCCTGAAGAAAGTGCTATAATTGCCACAAATATTTTAAAAAGACTTAAGTTTTCAAATTCGGAAATTTCTAAAATAGTATATTTAATCAAATTTCATGATTCAACAATTAATCTAACTAAGAAAAGTATCATAAAAAATTTTTCACATACTCCTAATCAAAAGGAAGAATTATTTTATATGCTTCTAGAATTAATTAACGCTGATAAATTAGATCATACAAAATACGAATTAATTGATATTGAAAAAGTTAAAAACATTATTAATGAGATAAAAGAAGAAAAACAGTGCTTAAAACTTTCTGATTTGAAGGTTAACGGCTATGATATTATAAAACTAGGTTATAAAGGTAAAAGAATAGGTGAAGTCTTAGATTATTTATTAGATTTAGTTATTGATGATAAAATTAAGAATGAAAGGGATAGTTTAATGGCAATGGCTCTTAATTATAGAACTTTAAATGATAAAAAAGATAATTAATTCATATCAATATTTTGTAATTTACGACTTTGTAAGTTATGAATTACAAAAAAAGCTAAAAAATTATAATATGATGATATACTATAAGTATAGTTATTATTTTATATTGTAATGGTAGGATGGGATTATTTATGTTTATAGGAAGAGAAAAAGAAATTAAATCATTGATGTATTTATTAGAAAATCCTAAATGTGGCTGCGCAGTAATTTATGGACCAAGGAGGTTAAAAGACAGAACTTGTTAAACATTGTGTTAAAAAAGCTGATTTGAATAATATAATATATCAATGTAAGGAATCGAATGACTATGATAACACTAGTTTAATTACTATTCTAATAGAAAAAGCATTAGGATTTAGTCATTTATTTTTTAGTACTTTTTTTGATGCAATAGAATTTGTTTTTGAAGCATCTATAAATAAGGAAATTTGTTTAGTTATTGATAAATATCCTTATATACGTGGACAAATAGATGGCTGTGATTCGAAGTTACAAGCTTTAATTGATAAATATAAAGAAATTTCAAAACTCAAATTAATTTTAATTGGTAGTATTTCAATTATGGAAGAAGTTTTAGAACATAATAGCCATTATATAGAAGATTTGATTTATCTATTTTACTTAAACAAATGGATTATTATGATTCTTCAAAGTTTTATTCATCGTTTTCATCTGATGATAAAATAAGATTATATTCTGTTTTTTGTGGGGGGACAATATTATAATATTCAAATTGATGAGAGGCAAACAGTTAAAGAAAATATAATAAGATTAATAAGTGGAACATTTTCAGGATTGAAGGATTTTGTGGAAACATATTTAAAAACGGAATTAAGAAGGATTAATAATGCTGATATTGTTTTTGATACTATCGCAAATGGTGCATTTCATTATTCAGATATTCTTTCTAAATCACAAATTGAAACGTCAACAACTTTGAATAATATAATTCAAAAATTGATTAAAATGGATCTTGTAGAATATATTTGTCCAATTAATGATAAAAGCAATAAAAGGAAAAGTGGATATAGAATAAAGGATTTAAGTTTAAGATTTTATTATAACTATATATATAAGAATGAATCGACGCATAATATATTAGATGATGATGTATTTTATGATACGTTTATTAAGGATGACTTTGAAAATCATTTTGTACCAAATATGTTTGTGATGATTTGTAAAGAATTTTTAATAAGAAAAAATAGAGAATCAAAACTAAATCCAATGTTGCTTGATATAGGAACCTATTGGTATGATAATCCTAAAGAAAAAAAGAATGGACAATTTGATGTGGTAGGTCAAACAAAGGATGGTTTTATTTTTTATGAATGTAAATATACAAATATTAAGATAAATGATGAAATGATTAAAGAAGAAATAAGTCAAATATCTAAAACTAATTTAAATCCTGTAAATTATGGTTTCTTTTCTAAATGTGGTTATGATATAAAAGAAAAAAATAATTATCAGTTGTATACTATTGATGATTTATTTGAATAATGTAAATAACAAAAAAGCTCCTCATAATGAAGAGCTTATTTTTTTAGTGGCGTTCCCAAGAGGATTCGAACCTCCGGCCTTTCCCTTAGGAGGGGAACGCTCTATCCAGCTGAGCTATAGGAACATGCAAATAAATAATAGCACATTCAAATTTAAAAATAAAGAATAATTTTTTATAAGTATAAAATAAACCTATTATTTTAAAATATTATTCGGGGTATAGGATATTAATTATTTTGTATGTATATGGATGGTAAATAAGGGAAGAATAAAAAATGAAGTTTTATGAAAAAAACACGTTAACAAGCCATATTTTATGCACACATATCCGGGTGTTTGTTAAAAAATAATATTTTTTGATTTTTTTTTACATTTTCTTGT
The DNA here is from genome assembly GCA_001916215.1 of Clostridium sp. CAG:307_30_263. Classification (GTDB taxonomy): domain Bacteria; phylum Bacillota_I; class Bacilli_A; order Acholeplasmatales; family Anaeroplasmataceae; genus CAG-307. The sequence goes on along the minus strand of MNRZ01000009.1, from coordinate 11,642 downwards.
TGACAACTTAAAAATGAACTTGTATAATGTGACTGCTGTGAAAAATTGTGACATTTAATTTTATGTATTAAATGGAATAAATTTTGTAATAACAAATAATCATATCGTGTGATAGAAAGGAGAAATTACAATGCCAACAATTGCTCAATTAGTACGTAAAGGAAGACAAGATAAGACTACAAAATCAAAGGCTCCAAGCCTAGGTGTATCTTTCAATACTCTTCAAAAGCGTTATACTAAGGTAAACGCACCTCAAAAGCGTGGAGTTTGTACTCGTGTTACAACTATGACACCTAAGAAGCCAAACTCAGCTTTAAGAAAATATGCCAGAGTTCGTTTATCAAATGGAATGGAGGTAACAGCATACATTCCAGGAATTGGACACTCTTTACAAGAGCACAGTACAGTTCTTATTCGTGGTGGTCGTGTTAAGGACCTTCCAGGTGTACGTTACCATATCATTCGTGGTGCACTAGATACTACAGGAGTTGCAAATCGTTTACAATCTCGTTCTAAGTATGGTGCTAAGAGACCAAAAGCAAAGAAGTAATATCTTCTTAAAACACAATTAATTTATAAAAATCTTAATTTGAAAAGGAGGAATCGCCATGCCTCGTAAGGGACATATCGCTAAAAGAGAAGTGCTTGCAGATCCAATTTATGGTTCTAAGCTTGTAACTCGTGTTATGAACACAGTTATGTTAGACGGTAAGAAGGGTACTGCTCAAAGCATTGTTTACGGTGCTTTAAACCGTGTTAAGGAAGTAACTGGTCAAGATGCTCTTGAAGTATTTAACACTGCTATGAATAACATTATGCCAGTTGTTGAAGTTAAGAGCCGTCGTATTGGTGGACAAAACTACCAAGTTCCAGTAGAAGTTAGACCTGAAAGAAAGGAAACTTTAGGTTTAAGATGGTTAGTCACATATGCTCGTAAGAGAAATGAAAAGACTATGGAAGAGAAGTTAGCTAAGGAAATTATGGACGCAGCTAATGGAACTGGTGCTGCTGTTAAGAAGCGCGAAGATACTCATAAGATGGCTGAAGCAAATAAGGCATTTGCTCACTATCGTTTCTAATTTATAAAAGGAGTTTAAATTATGGCTAGAGAACATTCACTAGATACATATCGTAATATTGGTATCATGGCCCACATTGATGCTGGTAAGACAACTACAACTGAACGTATCTTATTCCATACAAAAGTTATTCATGATATTGGTGAAACACATGAAGGTGCTTCACAAATGGACTGGATGGAGCAGGAAAAAGAGCGTGGTATCACTATTACTTCTGCTGCAACAACAGCTTATTGGAAGGGATATCGTTTAAACATTATCGATACACCAGGACACGTAGACTTCACAGTTGAGGTTTCTCGTTCACTTCGTGTACTTGATGGTGCCGTAACAGTTCTAGATGGTCAAGCAGGTGTTGAACCTCAAACTGAAACAGTTTGGCGTCAAGCATCAGAGTACAATGTACCTCGTATCGTATTCGTTAATAAGATGGATAAGACAGGTGCTGATTTTGCATACTCTGTTGGTACTATCCATGACCGTTTAGGAGCAAAGGCTGCTGCAATTCAATGGCCTATTGGTTCTGAGGATTCATTCCGCGGAGCTATCGATCTAATCACTATGAAGGCTTATGAATTCGATGGTGGTCCAGAAGAAAACTATAAAGAAATTGAAATTCCAGCTGATTTAGCTGAAATCGCAGCGTTAAAGCGTCATGAATTACTTGAAACAATCGCTGAGTTCGATGATGAAATCATGATGCAATTACTTGAAGGAGAAGAACCTGCTATTGATCAAATCAAGGCTGCTATCCGTAAGGAAGTATTAAAGGCTGAGTTCTTCCCAGTTTTATGTGGTTCTGCATACAAAAATATGTGCGTTAAGCTTATGCTTGATGCTGTAATCGATTACTTGCCATCTCCAATTGATATCGGAGCTGTTAAGGGATACGATGAAGAAGGTAATGAAATTGATATTCAACCTTCTGATGATGAGCCATTCACAGCTTTAGCATTTAAGGTTATGACTGACCCATTCGTTGGTAGATTAACATTCTTCCGTGTATATGCAGGTCATATTACATCAGGTTCTTATATTGTAAATACAACTAAGCACGTTAAAGAGCGTTTAGGACGTATCATGCAAATGCATGCTAATCACCGTAAGGAAATCTCTGAGGTTTTCGCTGGTGATATCGCTGCTGCAATCGGATTTAAGAACACTACAACTGGTAATACTTTATGTGCTGAAAAGAATGAAATTATTCTTGAACAAATGGTATTCCCAGAGCCAGTTATCTCTGTTGCTGTTGAGCCAAAGACTAAGGCTGACCAAGAAAAGATGACTACAGCTTTATTAAAGCTTGCAGAAGAAGATCCTACATTCAGAACATATACAGATCAAGAAACTGGTCAAACAATCATCGCTGGTATGGGTGAGCTTCACCTTGATATCATCGTTGACCGTATGAAGAGAGAATTTAACGTTGTTGCAAACGTTGGTGCTCCTCAAGTATCATATCGTGAGACTATTTCTCAAGCTGCTGAGGTTGAAGGTAAATTTATTCACCAATCAGGTGGTCGTGGACAATATGGACACGTATGGATTAAGTTCGAACCAAATCCTGGTAAGGGCTATGAATTCGTAGATGCTGTTGTTGGTGGTACAGTTCCTCGTGAATATATTCCAGTTGTTGATAAGGGTCTTCAAGAGGCTATGCCTAATGGTATCATTGCTGGTTACCCAGTAATAGACGTTAAGTGTACATTATTTGATGGATCATACCATGAAGTCGACTCATCAGAAGCTGCCTTCAAGATTGCTGCATCTATGGCATTAAAGGCAACTAAGGAAAAGTGTAAGCCAATCCTTCTTGAGCCTATTATGGATGTAGATGTTATCGTTCCAGAAGATTATGTTGGTAACGTTATCGGTGACTTAACTTCTCGTCGTGGACGTCTTGAGTCACAAGAGCGTCGTGGAAATGGATTAAATATCCGTGCATATGTTCCACTAGCTGAAATGTCAGGATACGCTACTGCACTTCGTTCAAATACTCAAGGCCGTGGAACATTTATGATGCAAATGCATACTTATGAACCATGTCCTAGAAATGTTCAAGAAGAAATTGTTAAGGCACGTTCTTAATAAGTAATTGAATTATAATGTACTTGATTTTGCCCCAGAAATGGGGTAAAATATCAGTATAATGGTTATGAAAATAACCAGGAAAGTAAAAAAAATAATTAGGAGGACCATATATTATGGCAAAACAAAAATTTGATCGTTCAAAACCACATGTTAACATTGGTACAATTGGTCACATCGACCATGGTAAAACTACTTTAACAGCTGCAATTACTTCAGTTCTAGCTGCTAAGGGTCTTGCTGAAAAGAAAGACTATGCTAATATCGACGCTGCTCCAGAAGAGAGAGAGCGTGGTATTACAATTAATACTGCACACGTTGAGTATGAAACTGAAAAGCGTCACTATGCACACGTAGACTGCCCAGGACATGCCGACTATGTAAAGAACATGATTACTGGTGCTGCACAAATGGATGGTGCTATTCTAGTAGTAGCTGCAACTGATGGTGCAATGCCTCAAACTCGTGAGCACATCCTTCTTTCTCGTCAAGTAGGAGTTCCAAAAATCGTTGTATTCTTAAATAAGTGCGATATGGTTGATGATGAAGAGTTCATTGACTTAGTTGAAATGGATATTCGTGAATTACTTAATGAGTATGACTTCCCAGGTGATGAAATTCCATTCATCCGTGGTTCAGCTCTTGGTGCTTTAAATGGAGATCCAAAGTGGGTTGCTAAGATTGAAGAATTAATGGACGCTGTAGATTCATATATTCCTACACCAGTTCGTGATAATGATAAGCCATTCTTAATGCCAGTTGAAGACGTATTCACAATTACTGGTCGTGGTACAGTTGCTACTGGACGTGTTGAGCGTGGTATGGTTAAATTAAACGATACAGTTGAAATCGTTGGTATTAAGGATACTATTTCTTCAGTAGTTACTGGTCTTGAAATGTTCCGTAAGCTTCTTGATTTCGCTGAAGCAGGAGATAATGTTGGTGTTCTTCTTCGTGGTATCGATCGTACTCAAGTACAACGTGGTCAAGTATTAGCTAAACCAGGTTCAGTACATCCTCATCACAAGTTCAAAGCTCAAGTATACGTACTAAGCAAAGAAGAAGGTGGACGTCATACAGCATTCTTCTCTAACTACCGTCCTCAATTCTATTTCCGTACAACAGACGTTACTGGTACAATTACTCTTGAACCAGGTACAGAAATGGTAATGCCAGGAGACAACACAGTAATGACAGTTGAATTAATTCACCCAATTGCTATCGAACAAGGAACTAAGTTCTCTATTCGTGAAGGTGGACATACTGTAGGTGCTGGTTCAGTTACTGAGGTTATTGAATAATTTAAAAAAATTAGAGAGCTTCGGCTCTCTTTTTTTTTGTTTTATGATATAATAGTCACAAGGAATGTGATAATATGATTTTTGATACTCATAGTCACCTTTTTAGCGAGGAATTTGATAATGATCGTGAAGAATGCCTAAAAAGATGTGATGAACTTAATATAAAGCTTATGCTAGTGGGTTATTCTCATATAGGGAACCAACAAGCTTATGATTTAGCACAAAAAAATTCTAATTATTATTGTAGTGCTGGTATTCATCCAGATCAAGCTAGTCCTAATTATCTTAAGGATATAGAACTTTTAGAAGCATTTTTAGATAGCCACAAGGTTAATGCATTAGGTGAAATTGGACTTGATTATCATTATGATGATGGTCCTCTAAGGGAATATCAAATACTATTATTTAAACTTCAAATGGAAATTGCACTTAAAAGAAATTTGCCGGTTATTATTCATACAAGAGATGCATGGGCAGATACGCTTGAAATATTAAAACCTTATGCACATAAATTAAATTGTATTTTGCATTGCTATTCAGGTTCACTTGAAATGGCACGAGAATTTATTAAAATGGGCTTTTATATTGCAATAGGGGGAGCTATTACATTCAAAAATTCAAAAGAAATTAAAAGAGTATGTGCTAATATTGATTTAAATTATATGCTAGTTGAAACTGATTGCCCATACATTACGCCTCATCCTTTTAGAGGTAAACGTAATGAAAGTGCATATATTATTTATACGATTGAAGAAATAGCTAAAATAAGAGAAATGTCTATTTTAGAAATTGAAAAAATAACATATAATAATGCATATAGAGCTTTTAATTTGGAGGTTTCAAATGAAAAAATTTAGTATACTTTTATGCTTAGGGGGAGTTGCTTTAACACTTGGGAGTTGTTCTATCCTAAACAAAACAAGTTCTAATCCCGTGGCATCTAATCCTGATATTTATATTGTTAATAATTCTGTATCTGATGTTGTTAGTAATGTTGAGGCATCTTGTATTGGTGTTTATTCAAGTGACTCTTCATCAGCTTCAACAGGCTCAGGTGTTGTTTTTAAAAATGAAGGACTTAAGTATTATGCTTTAACTAATTATCATGTTGTATCTAACGCTATTTCTGGTAATCGTGTTATTGGTAAGGTAGAAGCTTATATTAATGGCAAAACCTATATTGACGCTACAATTGAGGCGGTTAATCCAAATAAGGATCTTGCGTGTATAAGTTTTGAAGCGGCTGAAAAATATAACGTTGGTGTATCAAAAATTACAGATAATGGGATTGTTATAAATCCTGGCGAAACAGTTATTGCGATTGGTTGTCCTTTGGGTTTAACTAATTTTAATACAGTTACGGTTGGTGTTGCATCTCGTAGTTTATATTCCCTAAGCTTTGATACAGTACTTAATACAACCTCAACAGTAGAGGTTATTCAACATGATGCTGCAATAAATTCAGGTAATAGCGGAGGGGCGCTATTTAATATTAAGGGTGATTTAATTGGTATTAATTTTGAGAAAACAACTTTGTCAAGCAGTGGAATTGTAGTTGAAGGTATGGGCTATGCTATAAGCTTAAATGAAGTAAAAAACTTTATAAAAACTTATGGATTAGAATAGGGTGGCTCTATATGAAAAAGAAAATTTTATCTTTTATATTATTACCTACTATTTTTCTTGCAAGCTGTAATTTGTCTAGTAATCAAAATGAAATTAATATTATTTACCAGGATAAAAGTGAAGAATCTATCGATTATGATAAAGGTCTAAAATCTAGTTTTGCAGTCAAAAATGAAGAAACTGGAACATATTCTGGTACAGTTATTGAATATACTAATAATAAATATTATGGTTTAAGTTCAAGTGATTTAGGAAGTATTAATGCTAATGTTGTTATATATGAAAATTCAAAAACAGTTGATGCAAAAATAATAGGTCTTGATACAAAGAACAATTTATCATTACTTGAGTTTAGTGGCGATTCAATTGATTTTTCACTTCCAACAATAGAATACGAATATCTAAAAGGTGAAGCAATATATACTGTTTCAACTCCACTTTCACAAAGTAAAAATGAAATACCATTAAATAGTATTACAAAAGGCTATTTATCAAGGATTGATAGCATTTATCTTGCAAGTGATGCAAGTCTTAATTCATCAAGCTATGGTTGTGGCTTTTATAATCAAAATGGAGCGTTACTAGGCATATTTACGTCTAAAATTGATTCGGATTTAAAGGAAAAAGAATATATTCAAGGAATGTCTTCGGCTTTAAAAATGGAATATGTAATGAAATCTTATAATCAAATGAAGACTTCTGGCGAGGTTAAAAGAACAACAATAGGTATAACTGTTACAGAGTATCATAAAAGCTTAAATGATTTACAAGCACAAATGTATCCAAGTGAAATTTATAGTAAAATTAAGGTGCCTGATTTAGAAAGAGTATATTGTGTTGTTTTAAATGTTGATTCTAAAAAGAATAATGTTGATGGTCTAATTGAGGCTGGTGATATTATTATTTCTTGTAATGACGAGGAAATTATCCACAACTCTGATATATCAAAGGTTTTATCATTTGCACAAATTGGTGATAAATTAACCTTTAAAATTAAACGTTATAATAGTCAAACGAAAGTATTTGATGATTTTGTGCGTGTTATAACTTTAACAAAGTAAATAACCAAAATAGTAAACCTTGCATAAAATATATCGAGGTGATATTTTGTCAAATACTTGTTGCCAAGGAAATAATGGCGGAGTTAACCAAAATGGTGGCGGATTCGCATTTATTCTAGTATTGTTTATATTAGTGATATTGGTAGGTGCAGCCTGGATGTAAAAAGAAGAAGGAAGAAAAAATCCTTCTTTTTTCTTATTGGAGAATAGAAAAAGCACTGCTGGAACGGTGCTATTTTTGAGTATTGTAATGTATTTTGCATTAAATAGTCAGTTTAATAGGCTTCTATTTTATGTTTAATATTGTTATTTAAGCTATTCACTTTGATTTTTGTATCGTATAATAAGGAGCTTACAAGCTTAACTCCCTTAGCTTTAAGATTATATTCAATTAACTTTATCTTTTCAGGTATTAATATAATTTCATCAAGTTTCTTTACAGGACTTAATAATGGCTTTGTAAGTGGTATAATATCATTTTTAAGAAGCTTTGTTTTACAGGTTGCGATGATTTTTAGTATTCCTTTAATTTTTAAGGATGGAATTTGGCTTGCAGTGGTAGCTGCTGAAATATTAGGTGTAATTGTATCCGTATATTTTCTTAAGAAAAATAAAATTAAATATGGATATTAAAAAAAATTAAATTATATATAAAAGAAAAGGATATTAAGCTAATCTATAAAATTATAGAATGCTTTATCCTTTTTTAATCTTCATAATCTAATAAGAAACCATATCTTGTAGTGTTATCTTTAATATGCGAAAAGTAAATTGTTTTAATTTTTTTATTAGTAAAATTAAGTTTTGGCATGTCTTTTTCATTATCAAAAATAATTAATTGTCCTTGCTCAATTGAATTAATGAAATATTGATAAATGCCAGCCCTAATGTTATTGTTGCTAAATTCTGCTTGACCAACATCTAGGCCTAAAAGAGGTGTATCAATAATAAAGAAGAATGGTTTTATATTAGCTTTATCATAAAGATATTTTCGAAATGCTAATACTAAAACGGTATTATAAAATGCTGTAAATCCTTTACCATTAGCATTTTTTTGATCATTATTAATTTCAATATCAAATGATTTAAGATTAAAACGAGCTGTTTCATATTTAGGCAAATTGCAACTTTTAAGTATATCTTTAATTATAGTCGACAATTCATTTTCAAAGGATGAAGGAAATAATTCAATAGGTTTATAGATGGTTTTATGTGCTACTTTCTTGTCAAGATTAATTAAATCTTCATTCCAAGAAGCAGTTATTGACATCATTGAATTAAGCTCTGAAGTTAATTTTATATATTCTTGAAGAGTATTAATTTTACTTTTGATTTCATTTTCTTGTTTCTTTAATGAATGTTTAGTTATATATTCTAACTTTTTATATGATTCGTTATATTTTTTAATGCTTAATAATGAATTATTTTTTTCAGTAAAAACATCTTTTTTAGCAGCTATCAAATCATTAAGCTGATTTTTAATTCTGATAATTTCTTTATTTATAGATTCGAGATTATTAGGTGGGATTTGTTCTTCAAAATGATTATTACAGAATGGGCATATATTGTTTGTAGAATTGTTGCTTAAAATAGATTCACTTTCAACAATAAAAGACAATCTTTTAATATCTGATAAGTATTGTGATTCTAAAGCTGTATATCTATTTAATAAAATATCACATTCAGCAAGAGATTCATTTGTTGAATTAATTGAATCTAGTATTTTTTTCCATTTGTAATTGATTCTTCAATTTTGCTTTGAATAATATTCAACTCACAAGTAAGCTGATTTATGCTTTCACAAATATCGATATCTTCTTTTAAAATGCTATTATTTTGTTTTATTTGATTAATTTTATTTTCAATATCTTTTATTTTATTAGATATATATTCTTTAAGTGCTGATTTTTTTGCTCTTTTGATGCTATCTTTTTCTTCAGGATCGTAGCATGAAAAGTCTTGCTCATTAAGTATAAATAATAATTCAGATAGGAAGTAAGTTTTTAAAGTAGTTTCTTTTGGTAATATTATAGATGTAGGACGTTCAATTTTGGTTTCATTTATTATAAGTAAGTGAAGAAAAGACCTAAATGTAAAACGTTTCATTTCACAATTTTTATTGAATGGTACTCTAAAATCTTCATTGATTCCAAGCAAGGATAAATATACTTTATTAATTGGATAGTCAGACTCTAAATCAGTAGAATAAGTGCCACTTTTTATTAAATGATGATAACTTACTACATCAATACGTGAACTATTAAGTTTTCTTGAAAATATTATATCTTTATTATCAAAAGATATAGTCATAAAAAAAATTGTGTAACCAGTATTTGATTTGACGTTAAGTTTGCTTGAACCAAAAAGATAATTGATAATCTTAAATATATATGTTTTTCCAGTATTTGATGCTCCATATATTATAGATAAATTTTGTGAAAATTCAACAATTGAATCGCGTTTATTTTGACCTTTTGCTATAACGCTTTTTATAAATACATTACTCATTTTATTTACCTCACTTTCTTCTCATAAGGCTTACCTTTTCAACTATTTGTTCATCAGTATAATCTTTTAAATATTTTTTTAAATTTAAAACAATCATCTTATATTCTTTACTATAACTAGAATTAGCCTTGTTAACATAAGAAATCCCTTTTTTATTAATTTTATATGAAAAGCCATTATTGGTTGTATAGATTTGAATAAAGTTATTTCTAACAAGAAATTTTATAGCATTATTAATTAAAATTCTTCGTGAGGTAAGTTCAGCTAGATAATAAGGATTTTCTCCATGAAGATTAGAATTGGATAATTGAAAATATTTACCATATGTAATAATTAGATCAAACGTTGCAATAACATCGACAGTTTTGGGTTCATCAATTATAGAAAGAAGAAGTAATATTCTTAAAGCAATTTCATTTCTTTGATTGTAATTATTAGTCATATATGACCTCCACCCATGAATGAATAACACCATCATTTACTAAGATGTGACATATTCCTTTTCTTTCCTCAGCCGTAATAAGTCCTCTAATATTTAATAAAATGGTACTATTTAAATTTGCTTTTAATGCCATATTCAAAACATTAGAAAGCCTTGTATAACCATCTTTTGTGTCAACATTAAAATATACTTCTTCAATAGCAGAAAACATTTCGTCTTGAATTAATTTAAAATTATCCTGACCATCAGCGAATAAATCTCTTACGGAACGTTTGATGGCTTCAGCGCTAAAATATGACCTTCGTTGTCTATTAAAGTGAAACATGCAATCTTTATATTGATTCAAATCATTGCTTGAATTAATTTTAACACCAATTTTTTCACTGTAAACTTTTAATAATTCTTTAACATAAGGTAATTCTTCATTATCTTTTATCTCGTTAACAGTAAATGGTAAATGTATACATTGACCTTCAATGAATATGCAATTTTCTTTAATATATGCTTGTTTAAATGCATCATTTTCTAGAACCTTCATATTTAATTTTTGAAGTGGTGGAAATGATTCTTTTTTGCCTTCGGATATATCATGAAAAATCTTGGCAAGTAAGTCGGCCATAGTTGCTAATATATCCTCATCTCCATCAATAATTTCTATTTTAAATCCATTTGCAATGATAAGCTCTTTATAAGGCTCAAAGTTATATTCTCTGTTTGAAAAGAAGCCGATTAATTTTTCTTTATCATATAAACTGTATAATTCTGCAGCACAAGCTTTATTCATGTTTGTATTACCATTACAAATGCTTTTTAATGTTTCATCATTGTCGTAATATTTTTCGATTGGGTTAAAATCAATATCTAAATACAATTCATTTTTATAAGGGTCTCTTATAAAATTTTCAGTTATAGCACGTAAAAAATCAGCATTTGTTGCTTCATGCTTCATCCCTATAATCATTTTAAAGTAATCACAAAATTTCATTTATACTCACCTATCTCGTTTTTCATCCCGTTTTATCCCGGCTCAATTAAAAAAAGACTTATAATTTAGACTGTAAAAGCTAAAAAAGGGAAAAAACATAATTAATTCTATGTTAATTATAATCTTTGAATAAAGTTTTTACAAGATTTATGTTTATTCGACAAAGGTATATTTTCTAGAAAGGAGGGAAAAAGTGGATAAAATTAAAAATATTGATGGTAAGACAGTATGTTTTGTTGATAAAAACAAGAAAACGGTAGAAATAATAAAAAAAGGATTTAAAACCATTATTACATTCTTGCCAAATAATACATATCAAATCATAAATGAAAAGGTTAACTAATTTTAATCAAGAACCGCAAGACGGGCGTAAAAGATTTTATGAATCTTTGTAAGCTCGTCTTTTTTATTTTGTATCCCTCAAAAGACAAGCTTATCTTCCCAGTATAAGCAAAGGGATATCAATCATTTGAAAGGAGGTGACTTAAATATGGAAGTTAACATTATAGTTACTATGGTAGTATTATTTGCTTCATTATCAAGTGTTGCATT
>MNRZ01000047.1 GCA_001916215.1 Clostridium sp. CAG:307_30_263 | reverse complement strand
TTTAATGAAATAAATTTACTAAATTGATTATGTCATAGTTCCTCCTTATATTACTATTCAAAATTATCCTCCCTTATAATAAAGAGGCGAAAAATGCGAATTTTTTTAATTTTTCTTTCATTTTGTTATGTGAAAGCGTTTTCAAAGAGCTTGATGTAATAGCTTTTATTGTTCCTGAAATTAAATTGGTTATTAATTAAAATTACTTTACATTGTCATATTTTGTCGATTTATATATAAAATATATTTTTACGAGAATAGAATGTAAAAAGAATGTAATTTTTTAGCAAATAACCTTGCTAAAAGTTATTAAAAGCGATAAAATTATTATGGTATTAATAGGAGAATTGGTTATATGTAATTGGGAGGTCTTTTTGTCATCTTTTTTTGTAAGTAATTCTTTTCATTAATATTTAATAAAAGTAGAAAAAACAAAAAAGACAAAAACAAAAGAACTTAATATTTGAACTGACTTGATAACCTTTTTATTGTATCAAATGTTCATAATTTTGACTTTTTAAGGTCAGCTTTTTTAGTACGCTCAAATTTAATATTATTTTGTTGTCTTGAGAAAGGTGGAAACAAAATGAAGCTAAAAAAATTAATGCTTCTAGGAGCTACAACACTTCTTGCTAGTACAACTATTCTTGCAGGTTGTAGTAAGAAGACAGAAACTCCTACAATTACTCCAAGTGAAAGTGGCTCACAAGGTACAAGTACGATTACTCCAAGTAGCTCTATATCTAGCCCCGTCGAGTCATCAACAGCTCCTGTTATTAGTATTTATACAGTAAGCTTTAATCTAAACACAGGTGAAGAATTAGATCCTCAAAAGGTAAAAAAAGGGGAGGCTGTTGCTAAACCTTCAAATCCAAGTCGTAGTGGTTATGTGTTTGCTGGATGGTACTTAGACGAAGAGTGTAATAATGCATATGATTTTGCAAGCCCTGTAAATTCAGATTTGATTTTATATGCAAAATGGGAAGAAGTAAAAAAAGATACTTATTTATTAACGATTGAGTACCACATTGGTGAAGATGTAAAATATGATGTTATTTCTAATCCTAAGCTAGTATCATTTATAACACCATCATTTAATGATTATACATTTATTGGGTATGTTGATGAGGCTGGTGCTGATGTATCTCTTGATAGTGTAAGAGCATTAGAATTAACTGAAAACAAAACGATAGTATTAAAGGCTAAATTTGATAAAGAGCTTGAATATGTTAATGTAACACTTAAAAATGGTGAAGAAAATAATGTTGAACGTTTAGTCAAGGGTGAATTACTTAATAATGTAGTTGATCCTTCAAAGGATGGCTATTTATTTGAAGGTTGGTTTGAGTCTTCTGAAGATACAAAGGCCTTTGATTTTTCACAAACAACAATTGTTAGTGATATTACTTTAGTCGCTCGTTTTAAAGAAATTAACAAATTGAATACAACTCATTTTGATAATTGCTTAAAAAAGGATGGTCCTCTTACAGAAAATGTATTGCCATCTTTAGGAAGTCCTAAGGTTTTAGTAATTCCTGTTAATCTTGATAATACTAAAAAAACAGATGAGGTTAGAAATAGTATTGTTAAAGCTTTTAAGGGAACAGAAAAGGAAACTGGTTGGGAATCTGTTATGACTTACTATCAAAAGTCTAGTTATAATAAGCTTAATCTTGATTTTGAGGTTACAGAATGGTTTACACCATCTAAAACAGCTAGTGAATATAATAGACAATATCAAGATGAAAGTGCAAATATGCCATCTGATGATATTTTAGATGAAGCTCTTACTCATTTTGATAGTGCTTATGATTTCTTAGATTATGACTTGGATAATGATGGCTATATTGATTCAGTATGGTTAATTTATAATAGTCCTGTAGATTATCAATCTAATGATTCATTCTACTGGGCATTTACAACACAAACAGAATCTACTACAACATTTGATTCTAAAAAAGCTTCTTATTACGCTTTTGCAGGAACTGATTTTATCACTCCTAATCAGGAGGATGCATCTTATGATGTTAGTGATTTAACTTATGATGCTCATACGTATATTCATGAAACAGGTCATCTTCTTGGGTTGGATGATTATTATGATTATGATTCGGAGCAAGGAGCTCTTGGTGGTTTATATGGTGCTGATATGATGGATTATAATATCGGAGACCATGGTCCTATTAATAAGATGTTACTTGGCTGGGTTGATCCTTGTGTTGTAAGTGAAACTACAACGATTAGAATTGATGATTTTTCTACAACTGGTAATGTTCTTTTAGTTACTAATAAGACATTATCTTCAATTTATGATGAGTATTTCTTGATTGAATTTTATAATGGTAGTGGTTTAAATAATCATGATTTACAAATAATTAATAATATAAATAAAGATGAGGCTACCGATGCAATTGGTGTAAGAGTTACGCATGTAAATGCAACAAAGAAGACCCAAGAAGAAATTGATAATGATAAATCGAAATCTTACTTTACAGGATTTAAGTATAATAACAGTGAAACTGATGAATTATTTATCGATACTATGCTTCAAAAGAAATTAACTGATGAAGAAAAGCTTGAATATTTTGCAGATCAAGATGCCCTTTATACACCAACATCTAATAAGTTTGGTATTGATGTATATCAAAATTATATATCTGATTCGTTACAAAAACTATTCTTTACTATGACTGTTGATAGCATGGATGAAACAGGTGCAACTGTAACAATTACGTTTAAGTCTCTTGCTGGATCTGGTTCAGCTGAGCTTCCTTGGATTTAGGAGGTATTAGAATGAAAAAGTTTTTAAATGGTATTTTAGCTCTTACAGCTTCAGTAGTTGTATTTGCCGTATCAGGAAATGTTAGAGCAGAGGATGTTAAGTTTTCAAGGGTTAACTCTTTATCTGATTTAGCAGTTGGTGATGAAATTTCAATTGTGAATGAAGATAATCAAGCAGCACTTAGCACAGTTCAAAAAAGCAATAATCGTGGTGCAACAAAAATTGAACTGATAAATGAAGAATTTGTTTATAATGAAAATGTTCAGCTAATTACTTTAGCCGCTGGCATAAAAGATAATACATTTGCGTTTAATGTTGGAAATGGTTTTTTATATGCTGCATCATCAAGTGGAAATCAATTGAAAACACAAGCTTCAATTGATGATAATGCTTCTTGGAAGATTGATATAAATGATTCAAGTACATCAATTGTGGCTCAAGGAACTAATAGTAGAAAGGTATTCCAATATAATAAACAAAATAATTTGTTTGCATGTTATAGTAGTGCTTCTCAAAGTCCTATTGCTATTTATAAAAAAGTAGATAGTTCGGTTCAAGAAACTACATATGATATTAGCTTTAATGCTAATGGTGGAAAATTTGCTGATGGTGAAGGTGTAAAAATTACTAAGAATGTAGGGGAAAAAGAAAGCATTGATTTATCAAAGTATAATCCAGCTGCACCATATCCTTATGCCAAGCTTAGTGGTTTGACAAATGGTGAAAATACTTATGCACCAGCTGACGTTGTAGAAGTTTCTTCAAAGGCAATTTTTAAAGCAAAGTGGGAAGCTTCTAAGATTTTAACTGTTGAAGAAGCTATTGAAGTAGCTAATTCTACGGGTACTACTCAAACTACAATTCCTTATACTGTTGAAGGATATTTTGTAAGTGTTGATGATAGTAATAGCATTACAATTAAGGATTCAAAAGGTAATGAGTTTGTAGCATATGCGGCGACAAAAGGTGAAGCCCTTGAAGAAGGCGATTTAATTAGAATAACAGGTTCTATTATTAACTATAATAATAAAACTCCGGAAATTAATCGTGGTGGAACTTATGAAATTGTTAGTAATGCAACTCCTGAGGATAAATTTGCGGCAAGTAAGGTTAAGGCTTCTTTATCATTTGATTGGTCATCAAATGATAAAGGTGAGTATAGCGTTTCAAATTTAAAATTAAGATTTGGTGTTATGCTTGATAGCAAGAATACAGTTGAAAATGGAACATATGGTGCTTTACTAATTAGTGCTTATGATTTAAAAAGTGAGTCTTTTACGGAAGTAATTAAATCATATAATCAAACAACAGTTGATGGTATCTTAGCTTCAAATGATAAGATTATTAAAAAAGAAGTTACCATTAAGGATAATGTATTAATGTGTAGCATTGATGACGTTAAATATAGTGATGCTTATTATGTTGTATTCTATGTAATTTCAAATGATACATTATACTTAACTGAAGAAAGAGCTGATTTGGTTGGTCTTGATATAGTTGATTATGCAACAAATAGGGAAGAGTATGATTTAACTATTGATGAAGTACTAGCTTTATATTCTTTAATGTTAGAATCTGATAATTCTTTTAAAGAAAATTAAAAAAATAAAAGTAACAAAAAAATAAAACAAAAAGTACAAAAAACAAAAATATGGAGGGTTTTAGTTAAAATGAAACTAAAAAGATTAATTAGCTGTGGGTTAGTTGGTATTCTTACAGGAGTAGGAATACTAATGAATGCTAAAGTTAGTAGTGCGGAAGATAAGAGTGTAAAATTTGAATTTAAATCAAGCACTGATTCAAACACAGAAATTACATTTGATACTTTTAAAAAAGAAGGGGCTGTAAAAAAATAAATTTCATTGATTGAAGTTTAGGAGCAACAGCTCCTTTTTTTATTTAATTCACCAAAAAATAAAAAAATAGCCTTTTTAG
>MNRZ01000008.1:88136-89467 GCA_001916215.1 Clostridium sp. CAG:307_30_263 | reverse complement strand
CTTTAATAAGTTTTGATGATCCAATTTATACTTTTGATAAGATATTGAAGGAGTGTAATATAGAACAATATCTAAAATCTGACAAAAGTGATCCTAGAGGACGTATCGGATTTAATTCTATCACTATGTTAAAGGTAGTTTTATTTGGATATATGACTAATGGAAATATATCAACTAGAAAATTAGAAAGATTATGTATAAATGATATTCGTTTTAGGTGGTTGCTTAGAAACGAATTATCATTTCCATCTCATATGACTATTGATAATTTTATGAATAATTATTTAAAAGATAATATTGAGAATATATTTAAAGAGATTAATAAGGTTATTTTTGAAAAAGATAAAGTAGATTTAACTCATATTTATATTGATGGTACTAAGATGGAAGCTAATGCTAATAAGTATTCTTGGGTTTGGAAGAATGCTTGCTTAACTAGTAGATTAAGGATATATAATAAAATAACTGCACTACTTGATAAAATCAATAGTGAAATTTTATGCTATGAATGCTTTAGGTATGAATTTCGTGAAGAATACACAGTTGAATATATGGAGAGTATTTTTAATGATTTTAAAGAGAGATTTAAAATAGATACTACCACTTTCACTAGTGGGAAAGGGCATAAAAAAACAAATTATCAAAGATATTATCAATTGTTAGATGAATATACTAATAAGCTTAAAGAATACGCTTATAAAATCGAGACGTGTGGAGAAAAAAGGAATAGTTATTCAAAAACGGATAAAGATGCTACTTTTATGAGAATAAAAAGAGATTATATGGGAAATGATCAATTACTTCCAGCTTATAATCTACAATTTGGAATTTGTGATGAATATATTGCAGTTGCTGATATTAATCAATACGCTTCTGATATTGATTGTTTTATTCCCTTGATGATGAAATATTACAATCAATATGGTTGCTTCCCTAAATTTCCTGTTGCTGATGCTGGATATGGTTCTATGAATAATTACATATTTTGTAAAGAACATGGTATGGAATTATTTATGAAATTTGGTTCTTATAAAAAAGAAACTACTGATTTAAATTATCATAATGATATTTTTAGACCAATTAATTTCAAGAAAGATATTGATGGAAATCTTATTTGTCCTAATAATAAAAAATTTATCTTTTTAAAAAGAGTTCCTGTTAAACGTAATAAATATGGACGTGAGGAAGAAAAATATGTATGTGAAGATTGCTCAAATTGTCCATTTAAAAATCAATGCCATAAAAGTAAGGAAAATAGAGTGATTACTGTTAATGAGGAATTAACATCATATCATAAAGAAGTAATTGATAATCTAGAATGCATTCATGGT
>MNRZ01000008.1:21495-87989 GCA_001916215.1 Clostridium sp. CAG:307_30_263 | reverse complement strand
TAAAAAATATAGAACAGATCTCTGTTGCTAATAATTTAATAATTTTTTTGAAAACTATGCAGTTTTCCTTTTCATTATGCCCTAAAAAGGCTATTTTTTATTTTTTGGTGAATTAAATAAAAAAAGGAGCTGTTGCTCCTAAACTTCAATCAATGAAATTTATTTTTTTACAGCCCCTTTTCAGTTATTTAATCATTTAATTTCCCTGGCAAGCTTCTCTTAAAGCCTTACTTGAGCCATCACCATTAAAATATTCATATATTGCATAGCCAAATTCAAGAGAATAATACATACTTTTAGCTGTAATAAAGTTTTTAGCCTTACATACTCCTAAATCAGATCTATAGTTTCCGCCAATGACTTGATTTTCAAAGCCAGGATGAACAGTAAAATCTAAACCCTTAAAATAGCCTAACCTACCTACAAGATGAGGCGCAGCACAAATGCTCGCGACTAATTTATTATTTTTAGCAAAATAATGAATTGCATTGGTTAAATTATCCATACTAGGCATTAGCTTAAATGAGCCAGGCCCTCCAGGAATAATAATGCCATCATATTCAGCTATATTAATATCTTTAAATAATTTATCAACAACAAGGCAAAAGCCACATTTAGTTTTTACACTTAAAGTATCCATCAAAGATACTGCATCAACAGTAATATTTCCTCTTTTTAAAACATCAATTGTCGCAATAGCCTCAGTATCTTCAAAGCCATCTGCAAATACCATTAAAAGCTTCATAAGTTAATTCCTTCCTTTCGTAAATCGTCATAAAATTCATCGGCCTTTTCTTGCCATTTTTGTTCTTCAGATGCATCAATTTTTCTAATAACCCTACAAGGATTTCCCGCCGCAATTACACCAGAAGGAATATCCCTAGTTACAACAGAGCCTGAACCTATCACAACATTAGAGCCAATTCTTACACCCGGATTTATAACAGAGTTACCACCAATCCAAACATCATCACCAATTACAACGGGTTTCCCATATTCCAAATCTTCTTGTCTAATTTTCGCACTAATAGGATGACCAGCTGTATAAATTGCTACATTTGGAGCTAAAAATACATGATTACCAATCGTAATTGGTGCCACATCAAGCATCGTACAATTAAAATTTGCAAAAAAATAATCACCAACACTTATATGACAACCATAATCACAATGAAAGGGCTTATTAATACATGGATTTTTCCCAACATATTTAAACCAGCCTCTTATAAGCTCTTCTCTTGTTTTAAAATCATTATATGAAGTAGAATTAAATTTATCTAAAAACTCACCTCTTTTTTTAGATAATTCTTCTCGATGTTCATCCTTAATTTTCCAAGAATATAAAAGGCCTGATATCATTCTATCATACTGTTTCATTTTAAATCCCTTATTATATCTAATATAATATCGCAAGAACGATATGCCATTTTATTTTCAAATTCATTATAATTTTCAATTTGGGAAGCTTCACCTAAAATATCTGAAATATATCTTAATGATACAAAAGGAACATTAAGCATATAACAAGCTTGTGCTATAGATGCACCTTCCATCTCACAAATCATATTTGAAAAATGTTCAGAATGAACCATATCAAGGGATGTAATAAAAGAATCAGATGTTACAGCATGTCCAATTTTATAGTTATAGCCATTATTTTTTAGGATTTGTTCTATTTTAACTGTATATGTCTTATCAGCCTCATATACATATGGCATTTGGGGAACCTGCCCTAACTTATAACCAAATACAGTTGCGTCAACATCACCATAAGAAAGCTCAATGGACAAAACAATATCCTCACTTTTTAAAGGACCAACGCCACCAGCAATACCTGTATTAATAATGAAGCTAGGATTATAATTTTGAATTAAAAGCGAAGCACCAACAGCACTTGCGACCTTGCCAATACCTGTTTTTAAAACAACTACCTCTTTATTATAAATAGTTCCTGCAACAAATGAAAAGCAGCCTATTTTTTGAAGCTTAGGATTATTAATTTTTTGAATTAAACTATCAACCTCTGTTGACATTGCCCCAATAATACCAATCATTTAGGCCTCCTCCTTTTGACTAATAATATCCTTAATTTTAGAAATAATTACATCTACTGCCACATCATGCTGCTTGTCATTAGGAATAATAATATCCGCATAACGCTTTGTTGGTTTAACAAACTCATAATACATTGGCTTAACAGTTTCTAAATACTGAGAAATAACACTATCCATTGAACGACCACGTTCATTTATGTCTCTAACAAGTCTTCTTATAAAGCGAATATCATCATCAGAATCAACAAATATTTTAATATCTGCTAGTTCTCTAATTCTTGGATCTTGTAAAACAAGGATTCCCTCTAAAATAATGACTTTATTAGGTTCAATATGACGCGTTACATCACTTCTTGTGTGAAGCTTAAAATCGTAGGTTGGTCCATCAATTGCCTCACCTGCTAAAAGCTTAGTTAAATGCTCAATTAAAAGATCATTATCAAGAGCATTAGGATGGTCATAATTAACACGTTGACGATCAAGCATTTCTACATATCTTTGATCTTTATAATAATCATCATGTCTAATTACTGTAACATCAATTGAATTTAGTCTTTTTTGAATTTTGTCTACAACAGTAGTCTTACCTGAAGCACTACCTCCCGCAATAACGATTAATACTGGTTTCATTTTTTTTACCTCTAAATTATTTTTCTTCCTTTGGTTCTTCTTTATCTTCATTATTTAAAAAGCGAATCATATGATGTCTTAGTTTTAAGAAGGAAATACCTTTAAGCTTATCTTTAGATTCATTTGCCTTATCTCGAATACTTTTCTTGAAGGCTTCAAAATTAACAATCTCATGAACACGCTTTGAATATGCTCTAACATAATCCATAATACGCATTGAATATCCTAAATCTACTAAAAAAATTCCTACAAAAATCCCTAATAGTAAAATCAATCCAACTTGCTCATTTACTAAACCACAGGCTTTATCAAGCCAAGGCATAAAGCCAAAATAGAAAATAGCTGCACATACACCCCAGGCAAGAGAAAATTCCGGACAAATAATACCCATAATATTAAATTTACGATCACTATAATCCCAAAGCCTATTATGATAAACGCGAAGAGAAATATATCCTGCTATAAACTCGATTACTGTCATTAAAATTGTACATATAATTAAAATAACAACAATTCTCCAAACACTACTTGTTATAAAAGAAAGCTTTAATGAACAAATAGCGTACAAGCAAACACCACCTGTACCATAAATTGGTAGTGCACATCCAACTAAAAAGCCAGGATTAACAAAATATTTATGACGATAGCTTCGGTATGCAACCTCAAGTAACCATCCGATGAAGCAAAACAGCATAAATACAAATAAATAATTAATAATATATGTCACCTTAAAACCTCACTTTACTTTATTATACCACGAGTTTCTTCTTTTTTTTAAAAAAATAAGGCCCATGCGAGCCTTATTTTATAAAATATTTTTTAATTACTTAACAATTTCACCAAAAACAGTACCACTTAAAGCACCAGCATTTGATTCATCAGTATCAATATGCATAGCTAAAGCATACTTTTCAGATACACGAATAACAGTATCTCCAAATGTTAAATTACGGCCAGTCTCAGTAACTACCTTAACTTCAACAATTTGACCATTTGTAACACCAAATTCAGCGGCATCAGCAGGAGTCATATGAATATGACGCTTAGCAACGATAACTCCCTCAGAAAGTTCAACTTCACCACAAGGTCCAACAAGAGTACAAGGTGCAGAACCAGCTACATCTCCTGACTCTCTTACTGGAGCCTTAACACCTAAAGTTCTTGCATCTGAGAATGAAACCTCAACTTGGTTAGCACTTCTTACTGGTCCTAAAATTGAGCAGTTAAGTTCACCCTTAGGTCCTTTTACAACAACCTTTTGGTTAGATGCGAATTGTCCTGGTTGAGATAATTCCTTCTTAACAGTTAATTCAGCACCCTTGCCAAATAAAACCTCTAAAGTTTCTTGAGTAACGTGTACGTGACGTGCACTTGTTTCAATTAAAATTTGTTTCATAATTATTATTCCTTTCATGATATTACATCAACATCTTAATTATATCAAATATAAATATTTTTGTAAATATTTGGCGAAAATAAAATCAATTAATACTGTCATTTATCTTCTAAAACAGCATCAATCAAATAATCCTTATCAATATATTTAATTAATACATCACGAAGTGAATTTTGTGAGTTTTTAACTAAATTATCAACATAATAATGAGACTCTTCTGTATCATCTTCATAAATAACAGAAATATGATAATGATTTTCAGCATCTTTATATTTGCCAAGCGCCTTAAAATCTAAAATCAAAGCGCTATCTAATGCTTGTAAAAATGATTGAAGTTTTTTTATTTTAGATATCTTTACATTCATACCAGAGAATGTTTTTACATCACCCTTACCATTAATAATCAAATGAGACGAGTTCATAGGATATGAAAATGCATCTATTCTAAATTCTTTTAATTTTGCCATAATATCAGCCTCAACCTTCTACTTTTTATTATATCATATTTTTTGTTTTTTTGATTATTTTTTTAAAAAAGAAGCTCATGCATTAAGCACAAGCTTCAAAATTAATTATTCATTAAAAAATTTAGTTTTATAAGTAGTTTTCTCAATTACCTTATCGCAAAGTAATAAGCATTGAGGAAGACATAATATAATCATCACAACTGATATAATACAACCTCTTGTTAAAAGAAGTCCTAAATCAGAAATTATGGAAACCTTAGATACAAGACCAACAATTAATGTCGCTAATATTAGAATTGATCCTGATGTAAAAATAGTTGTAGCAGATGATTTAAGAGCTTGATTCATTGCATCTCGCTTGTTCATTATCTTACGATTATTAACATAATTATTAGTTAACAAGATACCATAATCGATTGTAGCACCCATTTGAATACACATTACAACAAGATAACAAATAAAGAAAATATTATTTCCAAATATAGTTGAAATTCCCATTGTCACCCAAATAGCACCTTGAATTAATACAGTAAGTAAGACTGGTACAAAGGCCCCTTTAAAGGTAATTGCAATAATTATTAAAACGGCAAAGAATGAAATCAAATTAACTTTTACAATATCACTATTAAATACATCCTTAATTTGTGAATATACATATGTTTCACAAACAAGTTGTAGGCCATCATAGTTCTTATAAAGATAATCAGAAATCTCGTTGATTGCTTTAAATGAAGCCTCTGATGATGTCGGCATATTTAAATTAAAAATAATACGAACATAATTTTCACTCTTAAACATACTATTTGCAGTTTCAATTTGACTAACATAAGGATTTAACTTTTGAACTACTGCAGATGCATATTTATTTGCAATTTGGTTATTTGAAATAGTAGTTAAAACAATAAAATTATAAACAGGCCCATTTTCAGTTAACTGAGAGGCAACATTTTCAGTTACGAATGGATATTGACTCATTATTTCTTCTTTTGTTAGAGTTGTAATCAAAGTTTTATAATTTTTATACATTGCATTATTTTGATCATTTTGCTCAAGAAAACCATTTTCATATGCAGTGCAAAATTGAATCATTTGAGCAATCGCTGTTTGATTTATGCTAAGATCTTCGTTGTATAGACTTGTTTTAAAGCTATTATATGAATCATCAATTGTTTTTTGAATATTTCCTAAATAGGCCTCAAGTGGTGTTATACCGGCTTCATTTTTAGTTGATAAATAAGTAATAAGCTCTTCTACAGTTGCACGACTTACATTCATATTTGCATATACAACATCAACAACATTTTGTGGAAGACCAAATTTTTGAGAAACCTCAGCACTTGTAAGAGGAATATTAATTCCATATGTTGTAAGGCCCTTACGAGAATTAATTACATTTTCTCCATCATATTGGTATTCATTCAAATACTTGATTACGTCTTGTTCTTTTTCATATGAATATGTATCCTTAGGTAATAATACAACTAGTGTATTTTGAGTACCAAAGGTATCTGAAATAAGCTTATTTTCAACATTTACAGCTGCATTATCATCAGTTGAAGCTTTAAGTACAAAATCATATTCTGAATTAAAGTTAAATATAGCACCAACTATAACTAATGCCAAAGCAATTGATGGTATTATATATCTTGTTTTATATTGGAAGCCAGCAAATGAATGAGATTTCTTTCCGCATTTCTTATTTTTTGCCTTTCTTTTTTCATTCCAATTATTAGCTATTTCATCAATTGATTTATGCTTAGTTTTTTCAAGAAGAGGATCAAATAAGATTAATAAAGCTGGCATAAATAAGAATACACATAATAATGAAACTAAAATTCCTTTTGCAAGGACAAGTCCTACATCAAAACCAATTGAGAAGCTCATAAACATTAATGCAACAAGACCGGCAATTGTCGTCAAAGATGATGATGAAACAGGTGCAAATGATGAAGAAAGAGCATTTGTCATTGCTTCATTTTTATTAAGTCCTTTCGCTTTTTGTTCCTTATAGGCATGAAGTAAAATAATTGAATAATCCATTGCAAGAGCAAGCTGCATTACAGCTGCAATTGCCTTTGTAATAAAGGACATTGAGTTTCCTATATTAGGAAGAGCATTTAATAAAATATTAGTTCCCATATTAATTAATATAGCTCCACCTGCAACAAGAGCAAAAATTAAAGGTTCAATCCAAGACTGGGAAACAATTGTTAAAATAACTAAAACAACTAAAGCAACAATTATTAATATTTTAGTCATATCACTATCTAGCGTTTCCGTCAAAAATTTACTTTCAACTGCTCCACCATTTAATGCAACAGTTCCAATTGCATGACCAGAATCACGATATGAAATCAAAATATTTCTAATTTCATCTACTGTATCATATGACTCAACATCATAATTGCCTGTTGTAAGGAAGACTTTGTAAAGAGCACTACCAGTGTCCTCACTTCCTGTATTCAAAACAAAATACTCTGTATCTTTTACATTTTCTGTAAAGACAACTGATGCAATTCCTTTGATACTTTCAAGCTTTGATTCAACATTTTTCGCTTCTTCAAAGGAAATATCTTTAATCATAATTTGAGCTTGACCAACAGAGCCAAACTCTTCTTCCATTTTATTAAGAGCTACAGTTGAGGTTGAATCCTTATCAAGATAGATAAGCATATCATAATTAATATTAACCTTTGTCATCAAAAATGAACAAAGTCCAACTAAAGCTACAAATATGCCTAATAATACATATCTAGCTTTTACAATAAAATTACTAATTTTTTTCATATATTTTTCCTCCATTTTCAATTTACGAAATAATTATATTTACTTCTAATTTCATTTAAAATAGATAAAAAATAATCTTTATTTAAATTTTAGACATTTAATATTAATTGTTTAAAAATGAAAAAAGACTTGTAATTATACAAATCTTCTTTACCTAAAATTCTGACTTTTATTTCATTCTTTATTTTCTTCAATACCGATTATGATTGAACTATAAGATGACCAGAAACTATCACTTCGATAAAAATCTACCAACTTACTTGGTACAATAATCTCTTTTAAATTACAACCATCAAATGTTGAATCCGTTATATGCACATTACTACCATTTATAATAACTTTTGTTAAATTCTCACATTTATAAAATGCATAATCATCAATTTCAACGTCATCACCATTAATTATTATCTCTTTTAAATTTGAGCATTCTGCAAAAGCAAAAATTCCAATTTCCTTTATAAAGCTCGGAATATTCAATGTCACTAAATTTTGACATTCTGCAAACGAACTACTTTGAATTCTTTTAACATCTTTTATCGTCGCTCCAGACTCATCAACATATGTTTTTACATCGGTAATTTGAGACGGAATATAAACATTGTCATAGGAATACTCAGGGAAGCCTTTTACTTCTACAATTTCATCTTTAAAATCATAAGCCACTGATACTTTTCCATATATCATATCTTTCATATCGACAATAAAAGGCTTAATTAAACCTTCTTTTTGATATTGAGCTAAAAGTTTATTTCCCATTTTTACTATATCAGTATCATCTAAATCATCAGAAAAATCATAACGCTTTCTTAGATGCAAACAAATATAGCTTTCATCAATATAATTTTTATTAAATTGAAAATTATATATTGAATAATATAAATCCAAATCACGTACATTATCTTTATCATAAGAAATAGTATAATCATCACTACTACTAGTTATTTTAATATCCTTAGTTATTTCAAAAATATAAGGTGCTTTTAATGCTTTAATTTCAATTGGGCTATATAATGAATCGGTTATTTTATTACTTATTGTATAAGTTAATAATTCCGGTGATAATTTCAAATTCATCGTATGATACAATGCAGTCATTGCTCTTATGACTGAATAGCATTTAAATTTGTTATTTGAATTTCCTTTTTTTATTAACGCGTCACTTTCATCTAAAGCTCTTATAATTTCAGATATTTTTTCTTGTTGTTCTTTAACATTTGTTTTTTCTAATTTTAAAGCATATTCTTCTTTCATCTTAGATAATTCATCATCAATACTGGTTTCATTTTTTGCAAGTTCATCTTGAACCTCCTTAAAAAAAGAATCATAAACAGCATCATATTCATTACTACATTTGATAGCAAAAAAAGTAATACATCCCGCCAAAATAGTTAAACAACATATTTTCTTAATTAGTTTCATAACAAAATCTCCAATTTTTAAATTATAATGTTTTTCTAATCATATTAATAATTATTCTTTTTAAAGCCTCATTGACTGTTAATTTTTCAATTTCTAAAATATTCATATTTTGCAATATTTCATTTAAAAGTGAAATATTATAATTTAAATATGAATCCTTAAAATGTTTGTTTTGATATTCTAAAAATAGCTTTTCCCAATCTTTTTTATTCGATGCATATGTTGCTATAATCAAAAATATATAATCCGAGTCATCCATCACATCTTTTTTTGCTATCAAATCATTAAGTTCTTGATATTTTTCAAGTCCTAACATTGATATAAAAATATTAATACAATTAAAATATTCAAATTCATTATTTTTAATAACCTTTGTTATATAATATTGGAGCTTTAAAGCCTCTTCATATACTTTCTCATACTCTCCCATATAATTTAGGCAAGAGAATCTTAAAAAAGAAATGGTAATATATCTATTAAAATTATAATCGTTAATTAAATACTTACGCGCTACATCTGAATAATAAAGCGCTAAAGAAAAATCTTTATTATTATAAGCATTGCATGTATATGAATAATATACCAATCCTTTTAAAGATTCCTCAACATGATCATTATGTAAGACAATCTTTGATGAAAAAATATTTTCAATTAAAATATAAATTTCTTTAAAAGGAGTTATAAAATACTCATCTTTGTATTTGGCTAATGATAATAATGCTTCACCATATTTTTCTTTTAATATTTTAAATGGAATATTTGTATTAAGGAAAATACAGATTTTTAATAATTCAAAAATAGGCTTTAAATAATTATTATCCGCAATATATAAATCTAATGTCGTCAAATATTTTTGAGTATCATCAGTTCTATAATATGATTTGACAATAATTTCATTAATTGTTTGTTCATATTTTACAATCTTTTTTTCATCTAAAGAATTATAACCTAAAAATGCTTCAAGCCTTTTTTCAATTAAAACAGAAGCATTAGTATAATTTTCCTTAGCCCTTTTATATGCCATATAAGAAATGTCTAGTTTTTCTAAAATACCAGATATTGTAAATTGTGTTTTTTTCATTTCAATTGCATAAAATGTAATTGTTTTTGTTGAATTTATATAATATTTACTCAAATTAGTTTCTAACTTCATATACTACATCCCCCTTTTATAAATTACATAATGAAAACAGACATAAAAACGATAATTTTCTTATAATTATACTAATATATCACATTCAAAGATTAATTATATTCAACGTTTTGACAATTTTTAGCAGGATACTCATATTCATATAAATATAAATAATTATAATCCGGCAAATATATTCCCATAAAAAAGATAGTATCTCCATTTGAATGATGCTTCTCATAATAAAATGTCCAATAAAAGTTAGAAGAATTTTTTAGTATTTCCTTATATTCGTCTTTCATATAGTATGGAATACCTGTACGCGATACGTATTTTCCAAAATCGCCTCTTCTTGTACAATCTTCAAATCGTTCACTAGATTTTTTCATCACCATTTTTTCATTACCAAGCATATTAACAATATCAGTTGGTGTTTTATCTAATATTACGATAGCTCGTAAAGGATCACGACTTGTAGAATCAAATGGTGGAAGATGATCTCCACCATAATAATAATCTAATACTTCATCTATTTTAGGAACCGTTATTCCAATGGTTTCACTAAAAGTTTTATATATTCGTTTTTTCTTAGGTAGTATAAATTCCATTAGGTCCTATACCTATACATGATGTTAATGCAAACACTATGAAAATAAAACTACTTATAAATATTTCTTAATTAGTTTCATATACTCAACCTCCACTTCCCAATTAAAACAATTTATTGTTTATCAAATTATATTATATTTAAATTTCATTGTCAACTTTTTTCAATAATTTTAAATGTTAATTTATTACATTTTTATTGAATATAATTTGTATTTTAACATGTTTTCATGTAAAAAAAGCAAATCACTTCGCCTCAAAAAAATTTATTTTTTCATAAATATTACTGATAATTTTCTTTATCAGTTATTTCAGGATACGAAAATCTTCCAATACTACATCGCTATTAAGCTTATAATGTAAGCATAAAATATATCCCATTAAAATATTAATTATATTCAACGTTTTGACAATATAGAGCAGCGAATTCATCTTCAAATAAATATAAATAATTATAATCTGGCAAATATATTCCCATGAAAAATATGGTATCTCCATTTGTATGATGTTTCTCATAATAAAATGTCCAATAATAATTACAAGAATTTTCAAGTATTTCCTCATATTCGTCTCTCATATCGTATGGAATACCTGTACGCAATACATATTTTCCAAAATCGCCTCTTCTTTCACAATCTTCAAATCGTTCACTAGATTTTTTCATCACCATTTTTTCATTACCAAGCATATTAACAATATCAGTTGGTACTTCATCCAATGTTATAACAGTTCGTAAAGCATAACAACTTGTAGAATCAATTGGTGGAAGATGATCTCCACCATAATAATAGTATAATACTTCATCTATTTTAGGGACAGTTATTCCAATGGTTTCACTAAAAGTTTTATATATTCGTTTTTTCTTGGGTAGTATAATTCCATTAGGTCCAACCCCAATACACGATGCTAATGTAAACACTATGAAAATAAAACTACTTATAAATTTCTTAATTAGTTTCATATACTCAACCTCCACTTCCCAATTAAAACAATTTATTGTTTATCAAATTATATTATATTTAAATTTCATTGTCAACTTTTTAAATAATTTTAAATGTTAATTTGTTACATTTTATTGAATATAATTTGTATTTTAACATATTTTTATGTAAAAAAGAGGCGCAAATCACTTCGCCTCAAAAAAATTTATTTTTTCATAAATATTACTGATAATTTTCTTTATCAGTTATTTCAGGATACGAAAATCTTCCAATACTACAATCGCTATTAAGCTTATAACTAAAAGAAGTTATACTTTTATCCTTTGAACCATCAGCTGGAATTGTTACAACAGCACTAGTAGCTGTAACATCTGCGTATATACCAGAAAACAAGAAATCTTTATCAAATGCAACATCAATTGACCCTTTTATTCCTTCTAAACCACTATAACTTTTTGATAAAATTGTTTTTATGTCTCTTGTATGTGTAATTGAAAAAACATATTTGTCATTATTTATTTTTATATTTGCATTTGTCAAAACATCTTTAGATATAATATCATCAAAATCTATACCATAAAAACGGCTGAATAACTCGTCAATTATAAAGCCTGAATCGTCTTTTTTATTAAGTAATCTTTTTTTTACCTTATTATCACCATTAAATGATGTGGCTTCCATATAATAAATATATTCATCGTCAAATTCCAATAAATTTAAAACACTAGTAGCTGCATCAACAAGAGTCTTTTGCCTGTTAGAATCATTTTCAAGATGTGCGTTATAATAAATATTTGCATCCTGCGAAATATAATATCCTTTATCATTATATATCGCACTTGACTTAGCATTAGTTTTATAATTTCCAACAATCTTTTCAGTGCCATATTTTTCATTAACTTTTCCAGTTATATCAATGTCAGATTCAAGCTTTACGCCATATATAAAAACATCTTCTACTGATTTTGAAAAAGCATCAAAATTAATCATTTCATATATTTCTTCTGGTGTTTTATCTTTTATCTTATCTTCTAATTCTTTATTAGTAGAATTAGTACATGAGCATAAGCAACCTAAGCCAAACAACAAACCAAAAGTCAAAATTTTTTTCATACTTCTTTTCTCCTTAAAATATCTTCATTTACATAACTACTAATAATTTTATTTTTTCATAAATGCTTCAATATCTGAAATTTCTTTAATAATTGATTTTGATAAGTTCTCGCACCCATTTTCAGTAACTAAAACATCATCTTCAATTCTAATTCCAATATTTTCCTCAGGTATATACAATCCAGGTTCATTAGAAATTACACTTCCAGCTTTAAGTGGTGTGTAATCACAAAGATCATGACAATCAAGACCTAAATGATGAGATACACCATGGAAGTAATATTTTGTTACCTCGCTATCTTCCTTAATTAAGCCAATACGTTTAAGTTCAACCTTATAATAATCAACCAAAATCTTATTTAAATCTCTTGTTGTAAGACCGGGTTTAATTGAATTAAAAATAAGCTTTTGACCATTTAAAACAATTTCATAGATTTCCTTTTGTCTTGGACTAAACTTTCCATTTACTGGGAATGTTCTTGAAATATCTGCACAATAAACATTATTAGTTGAACCTAAATCAAATAAAATTAAATCAACATTATGCATTATACTATTATTTTGACTATAATGTAAGCAGCAAGAATTTTTACCAGATGCAGCTATGGTATTAAATGAATACCCATCAGCTCCATAATACTTAATTTGTTGATCAAAGAATGATTCTAGCTGATATTCATATAAACCATCCTTAGCATTCTTCATTAAAGCTTCAATTCCATGACGTGTAGCATTAATTGCTTTTCTTATTTCTTCAATTTCATTTGGAGTTTTAATTGTACGAGCAGTTCTTAAATAAGGACGAGCATTTTTTATTACTGCATATGGATATTTACTCTTAATTTTAGCTACAAGTCCATTAAGCTCACTAACCTCATTTGATGTCATATTAGCATCATCAAAATCAAAGTACATCTCATAGCCAAGGCTAATATAAGTATTTAATATTGTATTAAAATCCTTAAGATACGCTGCACTATCGGCTCCTGAAATAGCGATTGCTTCTTCCTTAGTCATTCCACAGCCAACCCATTTTGCCTTAAATGCGTCATATTCAGATACTAAAATAGTAGCTTCTATATTATCATTATTTTTTACAATAAAGACAATATCATCATTTTCCTTTATACCAGTTGCATAATAAAAGTTCTTATCAGGCAAGGCTTTAAATTCACTTGGACGTCTTGCAAATAAAATCATTGCTGATTTATTTGGCACATTGGCCATTATTTTTTCACGATGTAATTTATATTCCTCTTTATCTAACATTTCTTTACCTCCATATTTTCCTTTATTCCTTTAATTGTTGATTCAGCAAGTCTTATTAATTGATTTGAAAGATGAATCATATCACCTGGCATGCCTCTTTCAATCCAATTTAATACCAAGCCTACAATTCCACATTTAAAATAAGCCTCAACAATAAATAAATCATCCTGACTCAAATTATCAAGATCATGGGTTTCATTAATATATCCTTTAAAAAGTTTAGCATTAACTGAATAAAGATATTTTTCTAGTTGTTCTCTATTTATTGAATTATAGATATTTATAATTAAATTTTTATATTTTGAGGCCTCTTTTATGACAAGGGTAATTCCCTCTCTTAAATCGCTATAAGACTTAATACTTCCAATTACATACTCATATTCACTTCTAAACATATAATCAAGTAAATAATATATATCCGCGAAATGATAATAAAAGGTATTTCTATTAACTCCACATTTATTAACAATATCTTGGACTGTTATTTTATTAAGTTTCTTTTCATCACATAATGCTATAAGTGATGAAACTAATGCCTTCTTAGTAATTTCTGACATGTAATCACCCTTTCCATTTTGATTATAGAACTATAAGTTTTAAATTTCAATATTATTTTTTTTATAATCGCCTACAATTTTCATTGCACATTTTAAGCCATCTAAAGCGGCCGTTGTAATTCCTCCAGCATAGCCTGCACCCTCGCCAATCGGATACAAATATTTAGACGAAATACCCATTTCATCTCTTAAAATTCTTAAAGGGCAGGAGCTTCTTGATTCGATTCCTGTAAGAACCGCATCCGGATGATAAAAGCCATGAAGCTTTTTATCCATTAAAATTAAACCCTCTTTTAAAGTATCAATAACATAATCTGGTAAAATTCCTTTAAATGATGCCAATATAACTCCATGAGGATAGCTAGGCTTTACACTTCTTATATTTTTAGCCACATCACCTTCAATAAACTCCTTCATTAAATTTGCAGGAGCTCTATAATCATTTGCCAAATTAAATGCTTGTCTTTCATAATATTCTTGAAAGTCAAGTCCATCAAGAGGTGAAGATTTATAAAAATCTCTAGGTTCAACATTTACCAGTAATGCTGCATTAGAATTTTCCTTATCACGATTATAATAGCTCATACCATTTGTTACAATCGCCTTTTCTTCACTTGAAGAAGCCATTACCTCGCCTCCTGGGCACATACAAAAGGTGTAAAGACTCCTTCCAGTTGGTAAATGAACAGCACTTTTATAGGAAGCAGCTGGAAGATAAGTAAAAAAATTTCCATACTGCATCTGATTTATAAATTCTCTTTTATGTTCAATTCTAACTCCCATTGAAAAGCTTTTAGGCTCCATTTTTACATCATGCTTATAAAGCATTTTAAACGTATCACGAGCACTATGACCAAGTCCTAAAATCAAATGCCTTGTTTTAAAAGCCATCGATGATGTAATTGCTAAAACGCCATCATCTTCAAAAGCAATTTCATTAAGCTTAGTATTAAAATAAAAGCTAGCTCCTCTTTGTTCCATATCAAGACGCATATTTTTAATTACATTTCTTAAATTGTCCGTCCCAATATGAGGCATTGATTCATAAATAATATTTTTTGGCGCACCATAACGCACAAATTCATTTAAAATGTATGAAATCAAAGGATCATGAGCATTAGTTTGAAGCTTACCATCAGAAAAGGTTCCAGCTCCACCTTCCCCAAATTGAATATTTGAATTGATATTTAATTTTTTATTTTTCAAAAATTCATTAACAGAAGCAATTCTTTCATCCATACTACCTCCTCTTTCTAATATAATAGGCTTAGCATTACATCTTGTAAGATATAAAGCCGCAAAGATACCGGCCGGACCAAAGCCCACTATAACAGGACGCAAATTATCATTAAAGCTTGTATACTTCATTCTTAAAGGAGCGCTTTCATATTTAGTAACATGTTTATTTTTTAAAACTCTACTATCGAAATCACCTTCAACAATAAAGCTTAAAACATAAAAAATATTGTCCTTTTTTCTAGCATCAATTGATTGTGATACTAAAGTGATATTTTTAACCTTATCTTTACCTACCTTTAATTCTTTAAGAATAAGATCATCATAAGTAATATTATCCTTAGGACTTAAATGAAGATTACTAATTTTTATTTTCAATTTTAATCAGCTCCTTAGCTACTAAGATTCCACATGCAAAGGCATAAAGCAAATTATAACCTCCACATTTACCATCAATATCCATAGCTTCCCCCAAAACATAAATATGAGGATATTTTTTTAATTTAAGATTGTAATCTATCTCTTGAAGAGAAATACCACCTCTTATGACCTGTGCATCGCAAGCATCATAAGTATCAATAACATTTAAGGTGAAACACTTAAGTGTACTCGCTATTAAAGATGGCTCTAATATTTTGTTATCAATTAAATAATCAATCATCTTGGGATGACATATACCATCTAAATAATATCTAGGATTTGAATTATTCTTCTTTCTTATACCTATTGCATAAGCTATTTCTTCTTTAGTTTGAGATGGATATAGATCAATTTTAAGCACGGAATTTTTTTTAAAATATCTTGATGCATTCATAATACAAATTCCTGAAATACCATCACCTTTAAAAATAACCTCTCCTCGTTCTTGATAATTTTCCTCTCCTTCATAATTAATTATACATTTTGCTCGATACCCTCCGATAGACTTAAGATTTTCTTTAACCTTAAGCCCAACTAAAACAGGCTTTAACCTTTCTTGCTTTAAGCCTAGATTATTATAATAACTATAAATATCTAAGCTTTTACTAGGGATTATTCCTGCAAAAGAGCCTGATGCTAACAAAGCATAATCATAAACCTCATCATTATTAATAATAATCTTGTCATTTTGAGCCTGAAGGGAAAAAACCTTAGTATCAAGTTTTATATTTGTGTTTTTTAAATCATCAGTAAGAAGTTTTAAAATTGTTTCAGATGATTCTGATTGAGGATACATTCTTCCTTCTTGATCAAACTTAAATAACAAACCCAATCCTGCAAAATAATTAATTACATCCTCTTTATTTGTATTATTAAAAATATTTTTAACAAAATCAGGATTATTATAATCAAAAATTGTCGCCTTGTAATTCATAAAATTACATTTACCATTTCCACTTGCTAGGATTTTTCTTCCAAGACCTTTATTTTTTTCATAAATTGTTATATCAAGCTTACTATTATTTCTTTTTAGGAAGCTTGCACACATCAAACCTGATGCTCCTCCACCAATTATAGCTACTTTCATTATATCACATCACTTTTCATTATCTTTAATTCCGATATTTATAAATGAATCACCATATTCAGCCTTAAGCTTAGAAATAAGCTTTTTAAGATTAGCCTCACGCTCAATAATTGATTCATAGGTAAACAAATTATACTCTTCCTTTAATACCTCATCCTTATCTTTTAAATTAGAAAGTCCTACTCCCACTAATCTAATTTCTTCGCCTTTGTAATTTTCCTCAACCAAATCACAAACAATATCAAAAATTTCATAAAAATCATTCGTATATTCAATTGTTTTTGACCTAGTGAATGTTTTAAAATCCTTGTTCCTTAAAGTAATTGTTACGGTTTTGGTCATTAAATTTTTATTAGCAATTCTTGCAATAAGGCTTTTCGTCATTTTTCGCATTTCAACTAAAATATCTATTTCACTTATTAAATAGGTATCATAGGTTTGTGATTCCGAAATCGATTCATTTTTAGCATATCGCTGAGGCATAACTTCATTTGAGCTTTTACCATTAATTGCATTTATAACGTATAGATAGGTATTTTCACCAACTAAAGCTAAAATCTTATCCTTATTACTTGGATTATCAAAGTCGGCAATTGTTAAAATACCATTATCGATTAATCTTGGCCATGTTTTTTTCCCAACCCCATAAATTTCTTTAACACTTAAAGGATAAAGAAGTTCTTTTTTGTCACGCTTTCTTAAAACTACTAGACCTAATGGTTTTTTCATATCAGATGCCATTTTAGCTAAAAAAAGCGTAGGTGCAATTCCAATTGAGCAAGGAAGCTTATATTCATGAACAAGTCTATATTGAATTTCTTTAGCAACATCTAAAGGATGACGATATTTAGAAATATCCGTCATATCTGCATAGCATTCATCAACCGATGCAACTTCAACGAGTCTTGAATATTCCTTAATTAAATTAATAAATTTATTATGATAAAATTTAATCATTTCAAAGTCTGATTCAACCACAATTAAATCAGGTTTAATACTGAATGCCTCTGATAAGGACATCGCTGAGTGAATTCCATATTTTCTTGCCTCATAGGATGCCGTTGATATAACCCCTTTAGTCGTATTTTCTCTACCTATCGCAAAAGCTTTTCCTTTTAAAGACGGGTTTTTAATAACAGCTACAGAACAAAAAAACATATTCATATCAATATGAAAGATAATTTTTAAGTTTTTTTTATCATCCATTAAAAACACCCTTTCTTTTTTTACGCTTTTATTATATAATTATAACATATAATTGAAAATTTCAAAAAATTAAAATACGAAAAGGTGAATTTTATGGCTGAAAATTTAAATGAAGGCAAATCAAAAAAAGAATTATATGACGAACAAAAAGCGTTAAAGGCAGCTCAAAAAGAAAAAGAGCTAAAAAAACAATTAAAGGCTGAAGAAAAAAAGAATAAAGGCTATGTTAACCCTATTAATTCTTTATGGGGTCGTATCCTTATTTGGGTTTTATGTCTTTCCATGGTTGCCGGAATTGTTTTCGCATTTATATATGCAATTATTTCAAACATCTAATAAAGTTAAAATATCATCAGATAGTTCTGATGATATTTTTTTATAAATTTTCATACATAAATTCGGCATAACAACCATATCCCTCAAGAGGATTTTTAATAGACACATGGCTTAATGCACCAATGAGCTTACCATCCTGTATAATTGGTGATCCACTCATTCCTTGAACTATTCCTCCTGCTATATTTTGAAGCTTTGAATCCGTTATTTTTAATTTCAATCCTTTTTCCTCTTCCTTTGTTTGATTAAGACATTCCTTAATTTCAACTTCAAAGCTTGAAATTGTATTACTATTAACACAAGTTAAAATATAGGCACGTCCTTTATGAGCTTCTTCCTTATGAGCTAATTCCATTTTTTCCATTTTTTGCAATTCCTTACTATCTGAAATAGTACCATAAACACCAATCTTAAGATTTGAAGAAATTTGACCGATTACATTTTTTTCAAATGTAGCTCGCTTTTCCCCCGGAGTATTTCCTCTAGGCTTTACAATACCTGTAACATTTGAATAATATAATTGTCCGCCATTTATTTCTTTATCAACCATTTTATGGCCAAGGGACGCAAAATGTCCATCCTCATTACAGAATGTTAAAGTCCCAATTCCAAGATCACAATCTTTTATATATAAGCCTAAAGAATATCCTTCATTTCCCTTTACAGGTTTTACCTTCACACAATGTTCTTCGTTGTGTCTTAAGAGAACTATATTTAAATCATCACCATTTGATGATTGAATTTTATTTTCTAAAAAACTTGATGATACAATATTTTCTCCATTAACCTTTTTTAAAATATCATGTTCATAAATTAAATTATCCCAAGGCTTTAAGACATCATTTTCTGTATTTACCCCGAATGTACCTAAAACCTCAACATCTGTATTTAATTTTATACCAATTGAAGCTCCTGATACATATATATAATTAGCAGCCCAAACGTTTTTAGTCAAAAAAAGACAGATTATTGCCAATAAAAATATAAAAAGGCTTTTCATTTGTTCATCTCCAAGCATAGTATGAGTAATATTAAAAAAAATATAAAGACAATTTTTTCTAATATGTTATAATTATTATGGTGATTTTTGTGAAAAAAATAAAGCTTATTGCGTGTGATTTAGATGGAACTCTTTTAAATTCAAAAAAAGAAATAACAAAAGAAAATATTGAAACAATTAAAAGCCTTAAAGAGGCACTTTTTGTTGTAGCTACAGGACGTCCTCTTGATGGAATTAAAGAAATCAATGAATTGCTAGGTCTAAATAGATCTAATTGTTATAGTATTTGTTATAATGGTGCGATGATTGTTGAAAATAATAGTCATAAAATTATTGCTAAAGAAACTATTCCTTATTCATACATTAAAGAAGTTTATGATTATGCTATCTTAAATAATCTTAATTTTCATGCCTTTGAAGATGATGGTACATTAATTACAAATGCTAAAAATCCCTATACTGCGGTTGAAGAAAAAATAAATCATATTGAAGCTAAAGTAGTTGATATTAATAAAATTAATCCAACGCAGGAATTTATTAAATGTATGATTGTCTCAAGTGAGGAAAATCTAGATAGAATATTCAATAATATACCTTCTTCTTTAAAAGAAAAAATGAACGTATCACGTTCATCTAAAATCTTTCTTGAATTTCAAAATCCTAAAACAAATAAAGGGCTAGGGCTTGAAGAACTTACCAATTACCTAAATATTAATATTAATGATACTATGGCAATTGGTGACCAGGATAATGATAAATCTATGCTTATAGTAGCTGGTACAGCTGTTTTAATGGAAAACAGATTCAAGGCTTTAGACCCTTATGCTGATTTCATTACGAAGTCAAATGAAGAATCAGGTGTTGCCTATGCCATTAAGCATTTTGAGGTTAAATAAATCATCCTGAGCGATACCATTTTTTATTAAATGTTTAATTTTTATAAAATGAGTACATCCCAAAAGAATATAACTATAGGAATCAAAAAGATTCCTTTTTTCTTTCAAATATTCTTGCATACACCTTATATCATTTTTTTCAATATAATAAATAAGCTTTGGTGTTGCTAAAAAAGTAATTTGCTTGTATTTATTTTTAAGATTTTTTACCGTGTTTTCGGTTCCAATAAATAAAGCATTTCTATAACTTGCAAAATTAAATAATTCAATTACTCCTATAATTGGAATTTTGAAATATGGTTTAATTTCATCTAATACAATAACTGATAATGTATTACATGCTAAAATTATCATATCAACTTTTTTTCTTTTCAAATACCAGCACAAAAAAATTGCTCTTTTAATTAAAAAATCCGGTTTTTTACTTCCATATGGAAAAAAAGCCCGATCCATTATTAAAATATATTCATTTTCATTTTGAGCAATTCCTTTAAGAAAGGAATAGCCACCAATACCACTATCAATCAAACCTATTTTCGTACTAACGCTCCTTCAATAACCTTCATTTCTTTTTTCATGTCTGCCACAAAAAAATTATAAACATCAAATGTAACTAAAGCATCCTCTAAGGCATCATGAGTTTGAAGATTTCTAATACCAGTATATTCCTCATATAATGAAAAAAGACCTGGATCAACCTTAAGTTCATAATAATTTTTTATTAATTGACTCAAATTAATAAAGCGAGAAATATAATTTAGCGAAGGTAATGAATTAACAATATATGATCTTTCTAAAAATAAACGATCATTTTTTCCAAATGTTAAAATTGCTGGATGATATTTAATTAGAGTTTGTTTTAATTTATTATAAAATTTATAGTAAGAAATTGCATCCTTAACAACAGAACCATCAATATGAAGAAAATCTCTTGTTCTTCTATTTATTCGATGAATTTTAGTAGGTCTAATATGATAATTATACTTCTCAACGATATCTCCTTTTTTATCAACAATAAAAAATCCTGCTTGAATTATTTCAGGAACAAAATCTGGATTAGGATTAAATCCCGGCATTGTCATTTCAATATCCAAAAATAGCTTGTGGTCTAGAGAATCAAAAAAATCAATTAAACTTTTATTTAGATTTTTCTTATCATATAAATATTTAACCCCATATTTAGTAGGAATAAAAATTTCACTAACATAAATGACAAGGTGAGAATACGAATTACTTCTAGCTTCATTTGAATCTTCTGCAACTAACTTAATAAAATTTCCTTTATAAAGATATTTTTTAAATCTTTTCATTAAATTATTTTGAAAATAGAAAAATTTAAGTTTATGATTTTTTATAATCGCAATAGTTTTTCTTTTAATATCAACACTATAAATAGCACCTTTAATTTCCACTTTAATCACCCACGTTCTCAAAAAAATAAAGGCTATTACTAGTCTTTATTTAACTTTACTTTTTAGTGTCATAATTTCAAGATTTAAGCTCAATAATCTTGAAAAATAAACGAATAATGCAATTTCATCTGGTTGCCATATACGCTTGCGATCATGATCAATAAAAATGATATAACCAAATTCATTTTCATTAGAGCATAGTAATAATAAATTAAATGCTTTTATTTTCTTTTTTTCACATATATCATATAATCCCTGATATTGATCCTTAAGTTCGTAATAATTATTAACAACCTTTATTCTTTGAGAATTAACCTCTTGATGAGTTTCATCTAAGATTTCATAACTAATATCAATTTCTCCTTTTGTAGTATATGTAATAGCTTTCTTATCTTTAAAAACCAAATTAACATTAGTTAATCCCACAAAATCACAAAGGAGTTTAAACGAACTAATAATCGATGATTCAAAATTAACTGAAGAATCAAATGAATCAAAAAGCTTATTCATCATTTCATATAATATCATTTGATGATTAGTATGTGTATCTATCTTATAATGAAGGGCCCGATTATAAATAATAAAGCAATTTCTTCCCTTTTGTTTACCTCTATAAAGTGCCTTATCTGCACTCATAAACAAATCGTTATATGTAGTTCCATCATATGGAAAACTAACAGAACCGACTGTCGCAGTTATATAAATTTTGTTGTCCAATACAACGAATTCTTTTCTAAAACATATATTTAAAAGTTTTCTTATTTTAAGCCATACATCATCATATGAATATTGGCCATTAAGAATAATAAGAAATTCGTCTCCACCATATCTTCCAACAAAACCAGAATCACCAATATATTCAATAAGCCTACCACCCACAATTGATAAAACCTCGTCTCCCATTAAATGACCATAACGATCATTAATTTGCTTAAAATTATCAACATCAAGCATTAACATTGTAAAAGGGGTCTTTTTTTCAATTAAATCCTTAACATAAGATATAATATATGGTCGACTTACAGCCTTTGTCAAATCATCTAATATGATATCAAGCGTTTTATCTTTAAAAATATCAACATTATAAAATGAATTTATCGTATACATCCTATCACATCCATAAATAATTCTTTAGTTTATTTTATCATAAATGTTAAACTATTTCAAATTATTATCATTTTTTTAGAAAACGCTTTATTTTACCATTATTCAACTACATAATCTAAATATTCTGAAGCCTTTTTAGTCAAGACTTCAAAACCTAGATATTTTAAAACATTATGGTAAAGTTCATTTTTGTCAGTACTTTTTTCTTTCAAATCATTAATTAAAAGCTTTAATTCACTTTTTTCAATTTGATATATAGTTCTTTTACTATTTTCTCTAAAATATTTCATTTCATAAGGACCAACCTCTGGCCAAATAATCGGATCAAAATCATTATTTTCAATAACAAAACCTAATTTTCCAATCATTTCCACAATTATTTTAAAAGCATTTTGACTGATTTTTTTTACACCTAATGTTTCTCTTATTTTTTTATTGAACAAGCTTAAAGCAATTGGCGCTTCTGTTTGAACTAAACAATTAATGTTATATTCTAAAGTTTTTAAAGCCTCTGCGCTTCCTTTATATAAAGCCTCTAATGATGACATTTTAAGCTCATCACAAGTCAAATAATTTCTTTTTTCCATCTTATCACCCATTTTCAATCAATTATACTATATATATTATTTTTAATTATACCATATATATTATTTTTCTTAAAGAAAAAAAGCCAAGATAGCTTAGCTTAATTTCATTTTTCAAGTCTTTTATTTAATGCATTAGATATTTCTATCATTTTTTCTTTTGTTAATGCATATTTTTGCATACAAACTAAATTAATAATAAAACCAATTATTGGAAATAGAATTCCTCCAATTAAAAATACAATAAATAATCCTGTTGTATATTTAGTTGAAACATCAAGTGATTCATGTCCCATAGCAATCAAGAGCATAACGGATAAAATAGATGTGCCAATTGACGATACAAGCTTATCAACGAATGAAAAAAGTGTACCGATTAAGCCAGGAACATTCTTTTTATATTTATATGCCTCATAATCAGCACAATCAGCAATCATGGGGATTACTACTCCCTGAGTTAAAGTTATACCTGCCCGCATTAATATAAAGCTTAATGAAAAAATAATTCCTTTAAAACTAAAACCATTAATCATTTGACCTTTAGGATTTATAATCAACATAATAATTAAGAGTAAAATAGACGTAATAAGTGAAAAAAAGGAAGCAATTTGAAATGCTTTTTTTTGACCATTTGACGCAGCAATTTTAGTACTAAAAAAGATAATTAATATCGTCGCGATGCTTACACCAATTGACAAACTAGATGACAAAGTATAATTATTTAATATAACACTAAATAATAAGGTTGTAACTAAGGTATGCCCGGCAATTGTTTGAGCAAGCTTATTAGATGCAGCACAGGCTATTAATAATCTTAAAGGCTTATTATGCCTTAAAACTCCAAGAAAATCCGAAAATCTTATTTTTTCTTTATTTTTCAAAAAATACTTATCGTTATCTCTATCATTAATTCCTATAATGGCAAGAATAGTAAATAGCAAGGATAAAGGCATATATATTAACATCATCATATTAAAAACATTTTGATTAGATAGTCCGCCATACCTTTTAGCTAAAAGGGGCAAAATAACTCCAAATGATGTAAATAAAATTGTAGAATATATTGTGTCGAAAAAAGCCATTAATGGTCTTATTTTAGGATCATGTGTTAAAATTGTCTGTCCTGCTTTTGTTGTAGCTGTTTGACAAGTATAACCCAAAACATAAATTGCATACACTACAATAAAAGCTAAATATGCTAATACTTTTATAGAAATTTTATTTATAAGTGTATAAAGAATTATTACGGATATAAGCATTATAAACTGGCCTACTAACATAAATGGTCGGTATTTTCCCCATTTTGTTTCAGTTTTATCAATTAACGTTCCAATAAATGGGTCAGTTATTCCATCTAAAATACGCATTGCTGTAATAATATTCAATAAGATTGACATAATCATTCCTGCGTTACCAAAAGTATAATATGA
Source organism: Clostridium sp. CAG:307_30_263 (assembly GCA_001916215.1). Classification (GTDB taxonomy): domain Bacteria; phylum Bacillota_I; class Bacilli_A; order Acholeplasmatales; family Anaeroplasmataceae; genus CAG-307. Next base: position 62,904 of record MNRZ01000008.1, on the reverse strand, counting down.
GGCAATATTTAAAAGAATCATATAGCAATTTGTCGCGGCATTATTAAAAGCAAAAAGAGCTATATTAAGTTTACTTTTTAATTCATTGTGCATAAAAAAATCACTCCATTAGATTTACAATTATAGTATTTCCAATTTTGTGATTTCATACTTATATTATTTAAAATATATTTTAAAGGTAGTTCCTAGACCAAGCCTTGAATCAAGATCTAGCTTATAATTATTGTTTAGGCAAATATGCTTTACAATTGCAAGACCTAAACCAGTTCCACCCGTTTTTTTACTTCTTGCCTTATCAACCCGATAGAATCTTTCAAAAATACGCGATTTATCTTCATCCTTAATACCAATACCAGTATCTTTAACTATTAAAATGCCATCTTTATAGCTAACAAAAATTGTACCATTTTCTTTATTATATTTAATAGCATTATCAATTAAATTTCTTACAACCTCATTAAATTCTGTTCTACTTGCAAATAAAGTATTGTCATCTAAATCAGTACTAATTTTTATATTATTCTTTTTAGCTTCAATGCTAAGTGTTATAACTACATCTTCAATAATTGCTTTAGGATTAATATTTTCCTTTAATGATGTTTGACGAGCCTCTATAGTTGCTAAAGAAAGCATATCTGACAAAATATCATTCATTCTTATAGCTTCCTTTAAACTCTTATTTGCACTATCTAAAATTTGTTCTTTAGTATCAAGAATACCTTCTGTAATCATTTGTTGATAACCAATTATACAGGTAAGGGGACTTTTTAATTCATGAGAAGCATTTTGGAAAAATTCTTTTTTATTATTTTCAAGGTTCATTAAAGAGGTCACATCATCAATGGTCATTATAACTCCACTAATCCACTCTGTATCAATATAACTAAACCTTATATTTAAATATGTTCCATTTTCATTAACTTCGATAAAATCATTTTTCTTTGCATTTAAACATACATCTATTTTATTTTGAAGTTCAATATTATTACTTAAATATCTAAAGTTTTTGTTTTTATAATCAGTTAATTGAATCCTTAAAAGTTTAGGTGCTTGATTATTGATAATATTAATTTGGCCCTTTTTATTAATCACAACAATTCCTTGTGAAACTGAATTTATTAAAGTATGCAGGCATTCTTCTTTATATTTAGAATCAGTAATTATATTTTCAAATTTTTTAGATAATAACGTTAAAACTGATACCATATCATCAACATCAACATTAGAGATTGTATCACTACCGGCAATATTAGATAATTCATTTAAATTTTGATTTATTTTTTTAAATGTTAAATCATTGTTTTTAACAATAACAATTGTTGATAAAAGAAAAATAATAATTACAACAATTGTTGAAATTAAAATATAATTTGATACAAAGCTATCAACCTTACTAGTAGGAAGTGCAACTCTTATATAATATGAATCAGTCTTAGCTGCTAAGTATGCCATTTTATGACCAACTGATTTTGAAAATCTTTCATACACAACCCCAGGATTTTTAATCTCATCGCGATCTAAATGATTTTCAAGCTCTTTCATTTGTGTATCATATAATACATTACCATTTAAATCAATTATAGTTAATCTTATTTCAAAGTTAGAATCAGAAATCATATTATAGGCAGCCAGAGGCCCATCAGATTGGACAATATTCGTAATCAAAGTTAAATAATTATTTAGTTTTTCTTTAGTATTCTTTTGTCCTATATTAACAATTGATATAGATGAAATAAGAAGTACAATTACTAAGGCAATAAACATTACAATTGAATTTAAAATAATAAGTCTTTTTTTCATAGTTCTAATCTATACCCCACACCATAAACTGTTTTAATAAGATTCCCCTTATCTTTTAATTTTTTTCGTAATGACTTAATATGCATATCTAGTGTACGTGATTCAATAATAGCATCAGTTGACCATATGCAGGCAAAAATTTCCTCACGAGTAACAATATTTCCTTTAGCCTTAAATAATAAATTTAAAATTTCAAACTCTTTTCCCGAAAGTTCTACTGCCTCACCATCTACTAAGCAAGCCCTTTTTTGAATATTAAGCTCTAAGCCTTTAAAATCTAAGATGTTATTTTTAGAAATTCTTCTTGCTTGAACTGCAACTCTACTCATTAATTCTAAAAGATCAAATGGCTTTTCAATATAATCGTCTGCTCCCATATCGAGAGCATCAACCTTATCAATAAGCATATTTTTAGCAGAAACCATAATTATTCTAACATCATCATAAATATGATTAAATCTAAGCTCTTTTAAAATATCTATACCTGATATATCAGGCAACATAATATCTAAAAGAATTATATCTGGTATATTTTTCATAGCTTCTTTTAAGCCTTTACCATCATAAAATGTAAAAACCTCGTAGCCTTGATGGGTTAATGTTTTATTAATTATGGCCGCAATATCTTTATCGTCCTCAACTGAATATATTTTTACACTCATACTGTTGCCTCCTAAATGCTAATATTATTTTACCGCAAAACAAAATATTAGGCAATTACCTATAATATAACAGCATCTTTATGATAACCATTTACAATATAGATCAACCATTCACAAACATTCACACTATGATCCGCAATTCTTTCTAAATATTTAACAACAATCGCTGTATATATTTCAACGCAAATGGTACCTTTTTTTGAATTAACATTTGCAAGGTCATCAATAATTTTTTCATAACGTCTATCGACATCATCATCACGATTTATAACTCTTTGAGCAAGTTCGATATTATTTTCCTTATATGATTTAATAGCATCCTCATACATACCAATTACAATATCAGAAAGTTCTAATACTTCACTATTATAATCACCTTTTTTTTCGTTTAATTTTTTTGAAAATGTCACAATATCCTCAGCATGATCTCCAATTCGTTCAATATCCTCGACAAGCTTTAAAATACCCGTTACTTCCTTAAGATCTCTTGCATATGGACGTTCATGAAGTAAAATTTTAACACATTCTGATTCAATTTTACGCTCAAATTGATCAATCTCATCATCATTAACCTCACATACACTCTGATTAAAATAATAATCTAAAGCTTTTTTTAAATTTTCTAAAACCTGACTACTCATTTGAAGCAAGGCTTCATTTAAGTCTTCTAATTCAGCATCTATTTTCATTTTATCCAAACCTTCCTGTAATATAATCTTCTGTCTTCTTTTCTTTAGGATTAGTAAATAATGTTGTTGTATCAGCATATTCTATAACCTCTCCCATTAAAAAGAAGGCAGTATAATCTGATATACGTGTTGCTTGCTGCATATTATGAGTTACAATAATGATGGTAAAATCCTTTTTTAAAGAATCAATTAACTCTTCAATTTTAAGAGTTGCAATAGGGTCAAGCGCACTTGTTGGTTCATCCATTAAAATAATCTCAGGTGACATTGCAATTGCTCTTGCAATACAAAGACGCTGCTGCTGGCCACCCGAAAGTCCTAAAGCACTATCATTTAATCTATCCTTAACCTCCTCATATAATGAGGCTTTTTTTAAAGAATCAATAACAATTTCTTTAAGCTTATCTTTCGCTTTTAAACCACTGCATCTTGGTCCATAGGCAACATTATCAAATATTGACATTGGAAAAGGATTCGGATTTTGAAATACCATTCCTACTTTTGTTCTTAGCATAACAGGATTAATGTCGTTAATATTCTCGTTTCTATATTTTATTTGGCCTTCAATTTTACAACCTTCAATTAAATCATTCATTCGATTTAAACATCTAAGTAGCGTTGATTTTCCACATCCAGATGGTCCAATAAAAGCGGTAACCTTGTTCTTGTATAAATTTAGATTAACCTTCTTTAAAACCTGCTTAGGTCCATAATATAAATCTACATCTTTTATTTCAAATATTTCTTCCATTATATTCCTCTTTTCTTATTTAGCTTTAAAGATATCAATTTAACACTAATTGACATAATAAAGACAACAAGTAAAATTATTATTGATATTGAACATGCTGTATTATAATTAGGATTTTCCCCCTGGCAAATACTCCAAATATGAACAGATAAGGTTGTAGCACCCTTTAAAAGAGAAATATCATCGGTTATAGCAGTTCCCATTACAAAAATAAGCGCCGCTGATTCTCCTATAATTCTACCTATACTTAATAATACGGCTGTTAAAATGCCTGGCAATGCATTAGGTAAAATAACCTTAAACACAGCTTGAGTTTTAGAAGCACCAAGAGCAAGACTTGACATAAGATAATGCTTAGGAACAACTCTAATAGCCTCTTCAGTTGTTTTTATAATTGTTGGGAGCAAAACAATTGCCATTGTTAGGGCACCTGCAATAATACTATAGCCTGATGCGCCAAAGCAAGATACAAAGGGAATAAAAATAACTGCACCTACAAAGCCAAATATTATAGAAGGGATTCCTGAAATCATATCAATCATTTGTGATATTATATTTTTAACCCTTCCTTCTTTGGCATAAAGTTCCAAATAAATAGCAGCTCCAATTCCTAGTGGAAGTGCAACTACTAATGTCAATATAATTAATATTACGGTTGTAAGAATTGAACCTCTTATTCCTCCACCATTTACTGATACTTGAATCATCATAATAGATTGGGACTTATCAAGTGCCTTAGCATACGCTTCTGCACCATCCTTAGCGCCACTAACGATAATATCCCCACCTTCATCTATACCCATTAATGTATCAACATACGATGAAATAGCTATATCAAGTTGTTCTCCTGATGATTTATCTAATGCCTCACTAAAAGGAGAATTCTTGTCAATATATCTTAGATATATGCAACTACTTCCATCAGTCGATTTACCATCTTGTAAGGAAACTCCGTATTTTTTGGAAAAATAAGTATCATCTAAATTAGGATTTTCAAATATACTTGAAGAAGATGACATGGTTGCCTGAACCATAGTTGGTTCATAATCCGATGTAATAAGTTTAAAGCTTAAATTAGGAATACCATTAATTAAGATATATAAAATAATTCCAAATAAGCATAAAAGACAAATAATAGCTGACCCATAGCTTGCAATATACCTTAATGTATCTTCTACTTTTCTTCTTGTGTTCACTATTTAATCATCTTCTTTCTTAACTTATTTAATCCTAAATTAACTCCTAAAATTAGAACAATTAATACGATTCCAACTGTAAATCTAATATCATAATCCACACCAGTTGTTTCATGAAGACCAAGCATCATTGTTGAGGTTAAGGTTCTAGTTATACCAAATAAATTAAATACAGGACCTTCAGCTGCATTGCCACAAACCATTGAAACAGCAGTTGCCTCACCAAGAGCTCGACCAATTCCTAATATCATTGCACTAAAAATTCCTGATTTAGCTCCTCCAATAACAATCTTAAAATCAGTTTGAGCTTTAGTAGCCCCTAAAGCTAGTGAAGCATTAATTTGATCTTGTTTTATCGCTCTCATTGAAGTAATACTTAACATCGTAATTGTAGGAATCATCATCATTATTAAAACAATAATTGTAGAAAGGGTTGATGACCCTCCTGCTGTTTGACATCCAAAAGCACCTGCAAAATCGCGAACCATTGGGCAGATAAAGCCTTGTCCAAACAATCCAAAAACAATTGAAGGAATGGAGGCTAAAAGTTCTATTACCATTTCAAAAGATTTACCAAGTTTTTTTGGAGCTATTCTTACAATAAAAAGAGCAGTTAAAACAGAAATAACAAAGGCAAAGACAGAAGCTATAAAAACAATATAAATTGTATTAATTAGCATTCCTAAAATTCCATAATTATAATTTGTCCAAACAGTTCCTAAAATAAATTTACCAAGTGAGGCTGTATATATTTGTCCATCATGTGGGTATTTTAAAATAAAGGGCCTGATTCCTTTAAGAAAAATAAAGAAAACAATAAAAACAATTACTGATGCACATATTATCGCAATTGATAAAAAAAACTTAGAAACAATTCCATCAATTTTAAGTTTTTTTGAAGCATCATTCATAAAATCACCTTCCTAATTAAAAAAAAGGGCACAGCCCTAATTCTTATTTTTGACATAAGGCTTTAAATGTTTCATTTGCGTCCCTTATTTCAGACCAAGACTTAGCATCATTAACATTCTTTGTTAGGATACCATCCTTAGATTTAATAATTGCAAGACCTTCTTTAGAATCCATATAAGCAAGGAAGCATTGAATCATATTCCATTCATCAGCTGTACAATCTGATTCTGCTCTTGATATATAATTAAAATTTCTTTGAAGCTTATATGTGCCATCAACAACACCCGCTTCAGTTGGAGCTACCCCTTCATAGCTTAGACCCTTAAGACCTGAATCAGATAATGATGCGAGTGATATATAACCAATACCATTATTATCAGCTTTTATCTTAGCAATCATATCACCATTTGATGAAACTATTGTCGCACCAGGAATTTTAGTATCATTTGAAACAGCGTCTTTATAGCCAATTGTTGTGAAAAAGCCATCACGAGTTCCTGAAGTAGTATCACGAGAATATCTAGTTACATTAGTATTAAGTTGACTACCATATGTTTGCCAGGTTGTTGTTTCATTTGCATAGATATTTTTTAATTGTTCTTTAGTTAAATTTGAAATACTATTGGTATTATTTACAACCGCAACGATACCATCCTTACAAATAAGACCTGATGTTCCTGCTGATGCTTGCTCCGTATCAGCTTTAAGCTCTCTTGACAAAAAGCCAATATCTAGCTTGTTCGCACCTGCCTTTTCTCCACCTTGAGTTCTTTTGTAGGCATCACCTGATCCTGTATGATTGTGAACTGCCTCAAAACGAGGACATTCAGTTGCAAAAGATTCAGTTAAAGCCTTTGCTATTTTTTCAACAGACGTTGAACCACCAAAATTAATTGTAATTTTAGAAGTATTAGTTGATCCTTCATTTTTATCCTTACATGCTGCTAAAGATGCTATTGCACCAACACTTAAACCTACTGCTAATAATGTTTTAATTCCTTTTTTCATTTTTTATTAACTCCTTTGTTTTTGTACAACCATATTATAGATAAGAATAAATTATCAAACTACCATCTAAATGTAAAAGAATGTAAAGAAAATGTAAAAAAGCATAGGATTTAATCCTATGCCATATTAAATAAAGAACATACTAAAATACCAAGACCCGCTGAGATAAGAATAAAAGCGATGGAATTCATACTATGCTTAAATATAAACTTATAAATAAAACTAATTAAATAAAGGGAAATAATGATAATTAACGCCTCAAAGCTAAATTTAAAAGCCTTAATACTTTGATATCCTAATGCTTTAAATAATAAAATACATCCTGAAGATAATATAAGTGCAATTATAACAGGCTTTAATCCTTTTAAAAATCTTGCGACATATTTATTCTCCATAAAATGATTTAAAATAGATGAAATTAACACAATGATAAAAAAGGGAGCTATTATAACACCTAATGTAGCAACTACAGCCCCTAAAAATCCTTTTTGAGATGCACCAACAAATGTTGCAAAATTAACGGCAATTGGACCAGGAGTTGATTCACAAACACCTATAAAATCATAGAACAGGTCTTCACTTAGCCAACCATATTTTAAAACGGCTTCTTTAATAAGAGGAATCATAGCATAACCGCCGCCAAAAGTAAAAAGACCTATTTTAAAGAATTCAAAAAATAATCGAAACCAAATCATAAATCCTTCCTTCTTTCTATAAGTGAATAAATAACAATTCCAAGTATTCCTCCTATAATTATAAAATAAATGGAAGAAAAATTAATATTAAACAATTCAAATAAAATCATCAAAACAAAAACAACAATAAAACAAGAAATCGAAAAAATGTTTTTAGTTGTAGATTTAAGCATATTAATTGCAGCTTTAATTATTAAAATTGCAACAGCACATTTTATTCCAACAAAAGCATATTTTACATATTTTAAAGCCATAAATTGTTTAAAAAATAAAGAAATGATAAAAATTACTACCAAAGAAGGAATTACTACTCCCAATGTTGCAAAAATACTCCCCAAAATTTTATTCTTTTTATATCCTATATAGGTTGCAAGATTAATCGCAATCGGACCAGGAGTTGATTCAGCAACCGCAATTACATCTAAAAGCTCATCATCGGATATCCAATGATATTTCGTAATCACTATGTCCTTGAGCTGCGGTATCATTGCATAGCCACCTCCAAAAGTAAATAATCCTAATTTAAAAAATTCCCAAAACAATAAAAATAAATTCTTCATATAATACCACCGCTTAGTTTCTTACATTTATATTATATTTTTTTAATAGCAAAACAAAAGTATTTAAATTATTTTTTTAAATACTTTTTAATATCAATTTATAAATTCAAATTTTTTAATCATAAAAATCAATAAATTATTAATTAAGCTTCACGAATCTTAGCTTCTATTTCATTACAAATATCTTCATGATTTTTAAGATAATCCTTAACCTTCTCGCGACCTTGGCCAATTTTTTCGCCATTATAACTAAACCATGAGCCTGATTTTTCAATGAGTCCCATTTCAGTTGCAAGATCAACAATTTCCCCTAAATGTGATATACCTTGACCATAAATAATTTCAACCTCACAGGTTCTAAAAGGAGGAGCAACCTTATTTTTTACAACCTTAATTGTCGTACGATTACCTATTGCAGATGTACCATCCTTTATTTGTTCGCCTCGACGAATTTCAAGTCTCACTGATGAATAAAATTTTAAAGCTCTACCACCAGTTGTAGTTTCGGGGTTACCAAACATTACACCGACTTTTTCACGAATTTGGTTAATAAAAATCGCAACACACTTTGTTTTAGAAATAATTCCAGAAAGCTTACGCATTGCCTGTGACATTAATCTTGCATGTAAACCAACATGCGAATCACCCATATCACCATTTAATTCTGCTTCTGGTACTAATGCTGCAACAGAGTCAACAACAAGCACATCAATTGAACCAGACTTTATTAAGGCTTCCGCTATTTCAAGAGCTTGTTCACCATTATCAGGTTGTGATAATACTAAGTTTTCAATATCAACGCCAAGAGCGTGAGCATATGTTGGATCAAGAGCATGCTCCGCATCAATAAATGCAGCAAAACCACCATTTTTTTGTGCGTTTGCAATTGCATGAAGTGCAAACGTTGTTTTACCTGATGACTCAGGCCCATATATTTCAATAATACGCCCCTTAGGATAGCCACCAACACCTAAGGCTTTATCTAAAGATATGGAACCAGATGAAATAACTTCAATCTTTTCTGGTTCTGCACCTAATTTCATTACAGAGCCCTTTCCATATTCCTTTTCAATTAATTTTAAAGCTTGATTTAAAGCTTCTTCTCTTTCGTTCATTAATTTACCTCCATTTAACCACTATGAGGCTTACATTGATTCAAATAACAAGTGACGACTATTATACATATAGATAGCACCAGAATAAACTGTAAGAAAAATTGAAACATACATTAGAATAACTCCAATGAAATCAACAATCTTCCAAAGTCCACCAAAGAATAGCACAAAAATTGCAATCATTGTAACAAAGGTTTTAACCTTTCCAGCCCAACCTGCTGCAATAACCTCGCCTCTTTGAGCAGCAACTAATCTTATACCTGAAATAGTAAGCTCACGAATCAATATAATTGCAAGTCCCCACATTGGTACAAGTCTAAAATCAATTCCAACAGTTACAATCTTTCCTTGATTCATCAAAATCATTAAGCTGATTAAAACAAGCATTTTATCAGCCAATGGATCTGCAAATTTTCCAAATGTTGTAACTAAATTTCTTTTTCTTGCAATCTTTCCATCCAAAAAATCAGTAAAAGCTGCCAGAACAAAAATAATAATATTAATAAAATTTGCAATAGACATAAAGCCATAACCTGTCGCAAACATTGCAGTATCTCTTAAATAAGGAATACATTCTACTACAATCATTGCAGGAACCGCAGCTATTCGGCCAATTGTCAATTTATTAGGTAAAGTCATAAGATAACCTCCAAGTATTAATCACTCACATACATGTAATAATGATATCATATTTTTTCATCTAATTAAAGATATAAGAATAATATAATTGCTATTTATCTTATTTTTTTATAATGTCGAGTCAGTTTTAAAACTGTATAATCAGGATTTGAATTATCAATTGTTAGCTTATCAATTAAAAGACCTACCATGCTTAGATCTGATTGCCCATCAGATTCTCCCATAAGTTCCCATCCATATTCTTCCATTTCAAGTTCTCTTTCTTTATTAATATACTTGTCCATACTTTTTATTATATCATCACTAAGTTTTGTGCATTTAAAGGTAATAAATACCTCATCTTGTTCTCTTTTAATATTAATTGACACTTCATCATGATCATTTTTTAGTAAATATAATAAAATTTCATCGACAATTTTAGCATCTTTTTTTATTTCATGAAAACTCATATAGATTAATCCTCCTTTTTAAACGCTTCAATTATAGCAATTAAAATACACGCTACAAAACCTGCACAAAAGCCATTGTTATATAAATCATATCCGCCTTGAAATGACCGACATAATGGTAAAATAGCAATATGTAGCATCCCCGCAATTATACCAGCAACTATTCCATATCTTCCAGCAATAGGAGCTACACCGGCTGAAAACAAAATACCAATGATGATTGAGGTTGATGTAATATTCGTTTTTGTAATTAAGCACATTAAAATAGCACCAAGCATTACAAATGAGGTATTTTTTAGATGAAGTCCTGCGCCCGCAAAACCACTAACTGCTAGAATAGTTCCAAATATAGCGCCATTAAGCTCAATTTTAAATATTAAACAAATTAAAATTTCAAACGTTAATAATGACGCTTGGTTTATCATTACAATTGAAACCCCATAATCTCTTATATAATCACTTACAAGTCGTCCTGATCTTTTATATAAATCAGGAATCATTTTAAATGATTTAGGATTTAAGATAATTCCTGCAATTAATAAAACTAAAGCCAAAATTGCAACAAATAAATATAAAAACAAATTATGATTGTTACTTAAAATAGAAATTTCTGATGCTCGTAAATTAAATGCCCGTAAAACGCCATTAAAAGCTAAAGAAATGATACCAAGGGAAAACCCAACATTAAATAAATTATATCCTTGATGAAATTTAATTGTATGACTTGAAATAGCAGGTACCATTAGCCCTGCAACAATACCTGCTCCTATACCTAAAGGAATAGAAATGTAGTAAGCAAGATCAAAGCCAAAAATCAAATAACTTACAAGTGGAGATATACCACTTGAAAACAATAGTGAAATCACCAAATTCTTAACTGGAATTTTATTTAGAAAAGCATATAAATAAATACCAATATATATAGGCAATGAATTTAATATATTTTTTCCAAAAAAAGAAAAACCTAATATCATATACAATGCTGCATATATTAAACCTGACATTCTTAAATTCAAAAGTCTTAAAATCACTAAATTTAAAATAAGAATAGATGCGGCATTAACTAGTGCTCCTCCTAAAGTTCCAATTGCAATATAATCGGTTGTAAGAATACTACTTGATAGTAAAATATTTTTATACCCAACAAAAATTTCTTTAGGAGTATTAAAAATAAAGGCTAAGATAATCATTATCAAAGCTAATATTGGTAAATAAAAGCTTTTTTTTAAATATTCAATAAATCGCATAAAATACCTCTTAAATTTTACTGGTATTATAGCATTTTGTTATAATATTTTCAATTTATATTCCTAAAAGAAAGCTAATAATCTTATTTATAATAATAAAAACATATTCAAAAGTAGTTTCAACTAAAATTGATAAATAATGGCCAGCTTTTGTAATCAAATTAGATGTTCCATCTACATAAATAGGCTCCTCATATTCGATAACATTACCATTTACATCGGTTGTTTGGTCATTTTTTTTATTAAAACTTAACACCAAAATTAAAAGTAAAAAAACTATTACAATAATAACATGTCCTTTTTTCAAGATATCACCAACTTTATTTTAACTTAATTAATTGTCATATTAACCAAAAAATTGTTAATTAATAATAATTTAAATTATGAAATGCTTTATTTAATCCTCTAGAGATAATATTTGCTAAATCATCTATATTCATATCAATTTCCTTAGGGGTTACCATAAATTGAATCATATCATCCTCAGTGGCAAATGGCATTACCTCATCTAAATTTAAATCTATATTTTTAAATGCATCCTCAAATAATGCTTTTATATCAACAACTGTAGGAACACCTATTGCAAGCATTGGGCAGCCTAAGGTCTTTTGACTAAATTTCTTTCTAAAATTACCAATTCCGGCTCCAGGACTAATTGATGCATTATTAATTTGTATAGTATGATTTAACCTTTTAAGACTAATTGAAGCTAATGCATCAATTACAATTACAAGCTTAGGATGAAGCTTAGAGGTAATACTTTTAATCAAATCAACTGTTTCAAGACCCGTTTGACTCATAACTCCTGGAGCTAAGGCCATTACATTTTGCATATGACCATGTTCATGATTCATTTTAAATAAATGAGATGTTACATCAATCATCTGGACAACCTTAGGTCCTAAAGAATCAGGTGTAACACAAGCATTTCCTAAGCCCACAACAAAAATCAAATCATCTTTTTTTATTTCATATAAATTTAAATATTCTTTTATAACATTTGAAAATGCCATAATTAAATCATCATACTTCTTTTTATCAAGATCAACAATTGCGTCTGAAAAAAGGGTATAATAAATACCTTCATCTCTTTTAATTTTTTTAGCATTCTCCGAATCTAACACTATTTTCGATAAATCAACCGTTTCATATTTTGTTTTTTTAACAAGGCCATTATCAAGACCAAAATCCTCACAAATTAAATCTGCTTTTTTCATTTCATCATCCTTATAACTTTATTATTATCTTGTTTTAATTTTTTTATAATCAAAATTTTAAGTTGTAATATTTTTTCATATTATGCTATGATTTTTTAAATAATAGTTGCATTTGATTTAATCTTTTGATATAATTATAGAGCATATAAACGCGCGGAGGTGAATTTTATGGCAAATATTAAGCAACAAATCAAACGTGTTAAGACAAATGAAAAGGCTAAGTTAGCTAACGCTTCTTTCAAGTCTAGTATGAAAACTGCAATTAAGGCCGTATTAACAGCTGAGAATAAGGAAAATGCAACTGCTGCTTTAGCTCTAGCTTACAAGAAACTAGATAAGGCTCAAGCAAAGGGAATCGTTCATAAGAACTTCGTTGCAAGACATAAAGCTCAATTAGCTGCTCATGTAAATAGCCTATAAGAGATAAAAAAACACCAAAAGGTGTTTTTTTTATTTATCTATTTAAGTAAAAACAATTCAAGAGCTATACTCTTATCAAGCTGCCCACTTTTTATTCTATAATCAATATCTAATAGACTGTTAATATTACGTTTAATTCGTTCAAGACTTATGGTTTGACAAGCCTTAACCATATAATAAGCACGACCTGGCTTTACATCAAAAATCTGTGCAATATCATTTTTACTATATCCTTTTGCAAGCAAACTTTTAGTTTGATACATTTCGTTAAATTTATTAATCAGTAAAGCAATAATTTTAGATTCATCTTCATTTAAAACCATAAGATCATTATATATTTCAATAGCTCTCCTTCTATCTGATTCAACAACTGCATTAACCAAATCAAAAATATTATCCTCTAAATCCTTACTTACAAGCTCTTTAACATCAATAAGTTTTAAATTATGATCAGATGCCTTATAAAGCATTAACTTAGCAAGTTCCATTTCTATGCGATCACTATTTTTCTCACAACGAGCTAAAAGCTCATTAATAGCCTCTTCCTCGTATTTATATCCTTCTCTTTTTAAAATTTCAATGACATTTGTTTTTAAATCTTTCGACTCTTCTTTATCTGAATTAATAAGCGTACAAGTTTTTTCAAGAAGTTGCTTTAAGGATTGATCCATATCCTTAAATGTATTAATTAAAATAATGAAGGTTGTTGTATCAATTGGATTAAGAAGATACTTTTTAAAGGCCTCAATAATTTTAGAATCATAAGCATCAGGTTTATATAAAAATTTAGGGAATTTACATACAACAATTTTATGAGATGTTAAAAAAGGAATTGTATTAAGTGATTCTACAAGCATTGCTAATGATTCTTCATCTAAATCATGAACGTCAACATCATATTCATAATCACATTTTTTTATTAATTCATTTAAAACATCATTGTTTTTTATATTTGAAGCTCCACAAATAACATAATTTTTATCCATAATATCACATCCAATAATTTTATTAAAAAAAAGAGGCCTTACTTGGCCTCATCCGTTTTTTTCTTGGAATGGCTTAACGTCAACCATCATGTTTGGCTCCTCACAAGTATCCAAGTCTACTTGTAACTCCACCATCTCTTTCTATCTTTATTTTATGCGATGTAAGCGCTTTTGTCAAGTGTTTTATTATAATTTAGTAACATCATCTGTAGGAACATTAACTGTTAATCCTACAAGATTAGCATGAAGCATTGCTTCTAAAAGACGTTTAGGATCATCAACAAGTACGTCTCGTCCCTCACAGCCTTCCGTATAAACGATTGGAATGGGAATATTTATGCCATATCCCTTAGCTTTTTCAAGTAGCCTTTGTTTTCTTTGGTCTGATTCACATAAAATAGGAGTTTTAGTTTTACAAGATAGTTCTAATATTTGTTTAGTTTTTCCTGAACCACAATCACCGTAAATTAATTTCATTTTCTTTTCCACCTCATCTAAATTATAACTTAAAAAGAGATATTTTAAAAGAGATATTTTATCATTGTTGCAAGATATCATATGAAAAATCTTTTTGTTTACCTACAAAGGCCTCAAGATGTGTTTTCGTATCACAAATATTATAGGTTTGAATTATAAAAGTTATTTCATCACCAGGTTTAATAATTTTGTCACCAAAATTATCCATTTTAGCATAATCCTTATCACTTCTTCTTATCTGTGTTAAAATAACATTTGCATTAAACAATAAATCACGCGTTTGCTTGCCAACCGCAAATGACTTTTCTGATACAATTACCGATGTTTGAATAACCATAAAATCCTTCTTAGCATAATCATTATGAAGTTTTCTTTCAAGAACAATATCATATAAGTGAGAAATGTTAAGTAATCTTCCTATAAAATAAGAAACAATAATAACAATCGCAAAAGCTAAAATATGGTCAATTCCACTTAGGGCCTCACACGCAAAAACTAGAGCTGATAAAGGACACCCAATTGCCGTTCCCATAAAAGCCGACATACCAAGACAAATAAACAATACTAAGGAATCATCTAACTTAAAAATTTTAACAAATAAAGCTCCTGCTAAAGCTCCAATCGTAAGAATAGGAATATACATTCCACCTGTTACACCTGATTGAGAAATATAGACAAGCATTATAATTTTTAAAATAAAGGTTAATAAAATAATTATTATGCTATATTTATTTTCAAATAATCCGTCGATTAAAGCATGACCTCCATTAAGAATTGTAGGCAAAAATAATCCAACAATAATAACACATAAATAGGCAACAAATATTTTTTGCCAAGTCTTAACCTTCTTCATTTTAGTATCTAATAATCTTTCAACATATTTTACAAGATGATTAAAGCTCCATGCTAAAATACCGATTATGATACTAAAAGGAATAAATATCAAATAATGATATATTTCTAAATCATTATAGCTTATAAGGTTAAACATTTTATAACTTACGCCAAAAAAATTTGATAGTAATTTTGCGACAATTGACCCCGCAATTACAGCTTGAAAGCTTACTAAAATTATCATAGGTGAAAAGCGTCTATGAATTTCCTCAAGAGCAAAAATAACTCCGGAAATAATTGTTCCAGTTGCAACAGCAAAGGCTGCAGCTGCACCAGATGTCATAATATAGCATTTATAAGCCTCATCGTAGGATGGACATATTTTACTAACCATTCTTGATAATGATGTACCAATCGCTACACTTGGTCCCTCACTTCCAAGTGGCATACCAATAATATACGATAAAAAACTAAATATAGCCGTAAAAATTCCACTTAAAAGAGGATTAAAATTAATTGAACCTCTTACAATTCCCTCACTTGTAGGAATTCCTCCACCTTTTACAATCGGGATTTTCTTAACAATTTTACCTTGCATAACTGAAACCATTAAGAGAATTATAATTGTTACAGGTATAAAATAAATATAATTATTTAAAAAATGATAAATTAAATTATTGAGCTTTAAAATATAATCGATTGCAAGCTTAAAGAAAAAAATTACAAAGCCAACAACAACTCCGGCTAAGAATGATAAAATAAAGCCCGGAAGTATTAAACCATAAAACTTACGTCTCATAACTAACTCCTTTCAATTATATGTTTTCCTATTATAGCACTTTATTAATCATTTGCAACAAATTATAATCTAAATTAACTTTAATTTTATAGCTACTCTTATATATTTTTATATATATTTGACCATCTAAGTCTGTTCGGTAGCATTTATGAGGCTTTAATTTATTAATTGTTTCTTCCTTAGGATGACCAAATTTATTATCATATCCAACACTTATAATAGCTTCTTTAAAATTTAAATTTTGATAAAATTCATCAGACAGGCTTGTTGAAGAACCATGATGTGGAACCTTTAAAATATCAAAACTTAGCTTTCCATTTGTAATCAAGTCCTTTTCTTCTTCTTTTTCCATATCACCTGTAAATAATATTTTAGTCTTATTTACATTCATCATAAATACAAGTGATATATTATTAATAGTACTTGACATATTAATTGGGCCCAAAAAATCAAAGGAAATACCTAAAGTACTGTATGAATCACCACCTAATGCTTTTATATGTTCTACCTTAAGCTTTGATATATCATCATTTGCCTTAGTATCATAATAAGAGGTTATAACAGTTTTAACATCATACCTTAAAATAATATCATTTGCCGTTTCATAATGATCATTATCTGAGTGAGTAATTATAAGCGTATCAATTTTTTTTACTCCTAAAGACTTTAAATTATCTAAATTATTATATGAATCAATTAAAATATTTCCTTCATTATGACTCTTCTTTAAAAGAATTGAATCTCCTTGACCAACATCTAACATAATTACTTGATCATAAATAATAATATAATCAAAGCCATCCATAAGTAATATTACAAGAAGCATTACCATTAATTTAAAGTAACTTACACCATGATTTTCAAAATATTTTAAAACTAAATAATAAATAAAATAATATAAAATAATCTCATAAGCTCTTAAATTTCTAATAGATATTTTTAATAACTCAATACTATTAAAAAAATAAACTATATCTTCAAAAAGAGTATAAACACTAGACATAAAAGGAGACAACACTGGTAAAATAATCATAATATATGTAATTGGTAGAATTAAAAAAGAAAATAATGCTAAAAAAATTGGTGAAATAATTAAAGTAATTAAATTAATTTCGTGATTTATTGTAATTACAAGTGGTATTGTAACTAAAAAAGCTATTAAAGCCATTAGATAACTTTTGGTCAATCCTTCTTTATTTTTTAATAAATCCTCACTCAAAATAATCATTAGCACCATTATATAACTAAGTCTTAAGCTCATTGAATACAAAGACATAGGATTTAAAATTACGATAATAATGAATGAAAAAGAACAAATATCAAGTTTTGACATTCCAAGCCGTTTATATAAATTCAATTTGGTTAAGGTATACATTAAGACAGCTCTTAAAACACCATAAGAAAAATTAGTTAAGATAACATAACTGAAAAGTAAAATAATTACAATATAATCTCTTTTATATGATAAAGGAAATATTTTTTTAAGAAGCTTGTCAAATATAAGTGCAATCATGCTAATATGAAATCCCGAAATACAAAACAAATAGGAAATTCCAATACTATTAATAGCCTCTTTATATTCGATATCAAAATCATTTATTCCCAAAATTAAGCTTTTAAAATATGTAAAGGCTTTTTCATCTAAATGACTTTGATAAAACTCAATTATTTTACCTTTAAATGAGAAAATACTTTTTCCTTCAACTTCTAGCTTTGATGCACTAAAGGATGAAAAAATACCATTTCCTTTAAGATACATACTAAAACTATCAAATCCTAATTTCTTAAATGATCCCTCAAGCTTAATTCTATCTCCTATTTGCGGAATAATATTTACACCAGAAATTACTCTTACCTTCCTTAATCCTTTCAAAACGACTATCGAACAATAATCATCATGCTTAGTTATACTAATAACAACCCCAGCAATTTCTTTTTTATCGGACACAACATTATAAAGACTTAAAAATAAAAGGGAAATTATTATATAAAGACTTAATATTATAATTTCTTTATTAATAAATTTAATTCGATATAAATAAATTAAGTATATTATTAAAACAATTGTATACCATAATGATATTAAAGATAATCCTATAAGAGCCACTAAAATAGCATAAAAGTGCCAAGTATTAGACAGTGATTTTATCTTTGTTAGCATCATATATTTTATCCGAAATTCCTGTAACATTTTTTAATTCTTCAATGCTTTTAAATAAATGCTCACTGCGATAATCAATAATTGCTTGTGCTTTTTCAGGACCTATCATATCAAGTTCACAAAGTTTATCCTTAGATGCCGTATTAATATTTATTTTATCACTCTTAGCTGTTTGACTTGGTAAAATGGTTAAATTAGCCGATTTAACCTCAATACTAATATTTTTACCATCCTTATATTCAAGAATATAGGTCGCACCATCTTGAAGATGTTCTTGAAGTTTACTATTTGATAAATTAGTATAATCCGTTGTACCGCATTTTTCAAGTAAATCCTTAATGGTTTGATCCTTATACATTACATAGCTTCCTTTTTTTAAAACTTCACCTTCAACATTTACGGTTATTGTACATTCATAAGGATTAGCGTCAGCATATATTATTTCATCATCCTTTCTTTTACTTTGAGGCATCAATACTAGCGTAATAATTATCGCAATAGGAATTAATGCCAATAAATATAACTTATATTTTTTTTGCATAAAAAATCACCTCATTATAATAAAGAGGCGATTTTTACGATTTTTTTGAATTTTTTCGGTTGATTTCACAAAGATTTCATCTTTTTTGGTTAAATTCTAACAATTTAGCAATTTCATCACTCGTTAAATAGCGAAATTGTCCTTCTGCTAAATTATCAATTACAAGATGACCAATTCTAATTCTTTGAAGGCTTATTACACGATATCCAAAGAATTTACACATTCTTCTTATTTGACGATTCATTCCTTCTTGCAAGGTAATTTTAAATTCGCAAGGTGAAACATATTCCATTTTGCAAGGCTTTGTTACCCTGTTTAAAATAGGAACGCCTCTTGACATTAAATCAAGAAAAATATTATTAATTGGATGATCAACATGTAAAAGGTATTCTTTTTCAATGTGATTATTTTGATCAAGAATTTGATTAAATATTTTACCATCATTAGTTAGAATTATAATTCCACAAGAGTCTTTATCAAGACGACCTACAGGAAATATTCTTTTATCAAAATTAACATAATCTCTTAAATTATTATCTACATTCCGGTCATTTGTACAGGTAATACCAACCGGCTTATTTAAAAGCAAATAAACATTTTCTTCTTTCTTTATCCCATATATTTTTCCATCAACACTAATAACATCATTAGGCTTTATTATATAGGAGAGCCATTTATCTGGAATACCATTGACCATTACGTTATGATCATGATTAAATGATTGTACCTCACTTTTACATAATCTAAATTGATCCTTTAGAAACTGATGAAGCCTCAAGCTTAAATTCCTCCCATATCTTCTTTTGATAATCATAATCAGTAATATATTTGTATGCTAGAAGAGCAAGCGATAAGCCACCATTTTTTATCGCAAGCCTACCTTCTTCTGTTACAGTAGCACTCGCAAGTTCTTTAGAATGACCATTAACCTCAGGAGGGGCAATTTTGATATTTCCCTGAATTGTTGGCACAATCTTTGATACCGCACCTATATCAGTAGAGCCGGACGGATTTTCATCAACATCCTTTATATCACTAAGTCCAACCGCTAAATAAGCTTCCTTAAGGCCTTCTGCTAAAGCATAATTTATTTTAGTATCATCATATGCTTCCTCATATTGTTCAAATTCAACTGTGCAATTATTCATTTTAGCAGCTGAAGAGGCAATTTCCTTAGCTCTCGTTGCTAAATAAGATGCATAACTTGAAGTCTCGGAACGGAAATAATATTCTAATGATGCAAATTCCGGAATAACATTTGCAGCACTACCTCCATCCTTTATAATACCATGAATAAAGCTTGGTTGTTTCATAAATTGTCTTAGCATATTAATTCCTTGATAGGTTGTAACAGCAGCATCAAGGGCTGAGGCACCATTATATGGTCTTGAAGCATGAGCACTTTTACCATAAAATTTAAATTTAACAGGAATAAGAGCTTGTGTTCTTCCCCCAAGCCCGTTTTTAGTTCCCGGATGAATCATTAAGGCTATATCAAGCATATCAAATGCATGATCCTTAGCCATTTGCACTTTTCCGCCAAAATTTTCTTCTGCTGGTGTACCATATACATAAATTGCCCCACCAATTTCATCAATTACTGATTTAAGTGCTACTGCGCCTGCTATAGACATTGTACAAATCAGGTTATGTCCACAGCCATGTCCAACAACAGGCAAGGCATCATATTCGCATAAAAACCCAATTTTTGGTCCTTTTTTCTTACTATCATATACTGCTAAATACCCTGTTTCCATAATATAGGGATAGGTTATATCAAAACCATAATCCTTTAGTGTATCCACAAGCATTTTAGAAGATTTATATTCTAAAGTGCCAATTTCTGGATTTTCATATAAGCTTTTAGTAATATCAAATAATCTTGGCAATTCTTTTTCTATTATTTTTGTAAATTTTTCTTTTATCATATTAATCCCTCTTTTCATATCTACATATAGACTTAAGATTGCAATCACTACATTTAGGATTTTTACTTAAGCATTTATAACGCCCCATAAAGAGTAAACCATAATGAACCTTAATCCAATCTTTTTCATCAAAACCAGCTTCAAGCTCATGTTCGGTTTTTAAAACATTATCTATACTTGAGCTAAGACCTAAACGATAGCTTACGCGATTAACATGCGTATCAACCGCAATAGCCGGTCTTTTATCAATCTCAGCTAAAAAAACATTAGCGGTTTTTCTGCCAACACCCGGAAGCTTAATAAGCTCATCAAAATCATGAGGAACCTTTCCTCCATAATCTTCAACAATCGCTTTTGATATTTTTATTAAATAGTGACTTTTATTTTTCATTAAACCGATTGGTCTTAAAATAGGTATTAGCTCATCCTCACTTGAAGAAGCAATATCAAATACGGTAGGATACTTTAAAAATAACGGCTTAGTAACTAAATTAACAGCTTTATCTGTTGTTTGAGCACTTAAAACAACAGCACATAAAAAACTAAAGTCATCAAAATATTCCAATTCACAATGAGGATTTGGAAACATCTTATAAATTAAATCTAAGATTTCCTTATTTTCCATTAGTTTTTAACCATTTGGGCAAATACACTAGAAATCATATCATTGCCCTTTGACTGCGAAGTTTTTTGACTGCTGTACAATTCCTTATTAACTGATGCCATTCTAAAGGCATTTTTAGTCTTTTTTACTACGTCAACAGCCTCAAGTATTTCTTCTTTAGTTTTACCATCAGAAAGCCAATCACTTATTTGCTCAAGTTCTTGCCGTGCTAATGCTCTTTTCAAATTTTCCTCAAGTACAGAATTAATCGCTTTTATATCATTTTCTTCTTCTTCATTTCTTATTTCTGATAGAAGTCGTTCACATTTAATAAAAAAAGGAGATAACCGATATGACTCAGTTGATTTACCATTTTTCATAACTAATTGGATTTGAATATAATCTAGATTTAGAAGTTCAACAATTGATTCTTCAACTTCGCTTTTAGATTTCCCCGTATAACTAGCTAAATTACTAGAATTAATATTGGGATTCAAACGGTAGTTGTCCAAAATAGCCATTAGAATAAAGGATGCATTTAAAGAAAGTCCTAATTTAGAAGAAAAAATTCTAATTAGCTTTTGATAATCTAAGCATCCCATATTATATAATTTTTCAAGCATATTAAACACCTGCTTCCTTCAAAAAAACTTCTAAAAAGCCCTCTACAAAGGCATTTTTATCAAGTATTTGATGCGTAATTATTATTCTTTCATTTTTATTAGAGGAAATTAGGGAATGATACGGAGTTGTCTCATCACCTCTAATTGCTAAAATATCGCTACTTTTAAGTTTCAAAACGTGCATAAGACGTAAGGCAGATCCTGATGGCTTATCTAATTTTTTAAAGTCATGTGACTCAATTAATATATTATGATCCATTTTTTGAGCAATTTTTTTAGCAATAGCTTCAAATTCACAAAAGCTTTTAGCAAAATTAACCCGATGGATATATTTAGCATCATTATTTTTTGCAAGAATACAAAAATCATTAAGTTCATCAAAGGTAAGACCTGTCGTCCCTGAAATTACATTTTTACTATTTGAAAGAAATAGCTTTGTAATTTTTTTTGAAATATTAGCCTCTGAAAAGTCAACAAGCCAATCATAATTTTCAATATTTATATCCTCTATTTTTGTAATAACATTTTTTCTATTTTTAGCAAAAATATCAAAGCCTGTAATATTATAATCATATTCTTTAAGACTTTGATATATTTTTTTACCCATTTTACCATCAATACCAAGTAATAAAATATTTATAATATCACCCTTAGTATTTTATGATAAAAATATCATTTTGTATAGGCCTTTTTAAGAAGGGCCTGTCTTGCAGCCTCCTGCTCAGCATCCTTCTTTGTTTTTCCTACCCCACAGCCCATAATTAAATTACCATCCATTAAAACCTCAGCCGTAAACACCTTATCATGTGCTGGTCCCTCTTCTTTTATAATACGATATGATAAGCTTCTTTTATCAGCCTGAACCTCTTCTTGTAAAATAGTTTTAAAATCTTTAATTGATACAACCTCATCAATATAAGGAATTACTATTTTAGAGAAAACCTCATAAGCCTTATCAAAGCCAAATTCTTTAAATACCGCTCCTAAAACAGCCTCAAAAGCATCCGCAATAACAGCCTTTCTCGTTCTTCCACCTGTAAGTTCCTCACCACGGCCAAGATACAAATAGCTAGGAAGATCAAGATGAGCAGCATAAATATCTAAAGCCTCTTCTCTAACAGCTTGAGCTCTTCTTTTGGTCATATCTCCTTCTGCCATTTGATATTTTGAAATCAAATATTTAGACATTGAAAGTTCTAAAACCGCATCACCTAGAAACTCAAGACGTTCATTAAAGGGACAGTTGTGTTCATTTCCATAAGAGCTATGGGTTAAGGCTTCGATCAAAATAGATTTATCCTTAAAATCAACACCAAGTTTTTTTTCAAGTTCACTATAATGCTTCATTCTCTTCATCCTTCTTTGGCAATTTTGCAATTACTTTATTAATTAAATCAGTTTCAACCATCATTCTAGCTTGACCAATAGCATTTTTAAATGCATAAGCATTAGAGCTTCCATGAGCCTTTACAACTGGTACAGGAACACCAACAATCATCGCACCGCCAACCTCAGAAGAATCAAGACGTTTTTTGAAGCGTTTTAAAGCCTTATGCATAAATAAATAGCCAATAATACCACCAAGGCTTGACCTAATCTCTTGTTTAAGCATGTCTCCCATTGTTTTAGCAGTTCCTTCAACCGTTTTCATTACCATATTACCTGTAAATCCATCAGTCACAAATATATCACAAGGACTCGTTAAAATATCCTTTGTTTCGACATTACCATAAAAATTAATTAAAGGATCTTCATCAAGCATTTTATAGGTTTCTTGGTCAACCTCACGTCCCTTACCTGGTTCAGTGCCAATATTAAGTAGACCAACACGAGGATTTGGCACATGTAATATTTCACGAGAAATAGTTGTTGCAAAATAAGCTAAATCCCTAATATGTTCAGGTCTTAATTCTACATTAGCCCCAACATCAAGCATTAATCTTCCTCTTTTATCATAAGATGGAACAATAGGACAAAGACCAACTCTTCCAATTTGATGGAGCTTACGAATAATTAAATGTGCTCCACAAACAACACATTGGGTAGGACCTGCACTAACAACTGCTTGCGCTACCCCATCATGAGCTGATTGCATCGCCATACATAATGATGCATCCTTATTTCTTCTTATATAACTTACAGGATTATGTTCACCCATATCAACATACTTTTCAGTATGAACAATTGTTATTCTTTCGCTATTAGTTAAAAGGGGCTTTATTTGTTTCTCATCACCATATAATACAAGCTCTAAATCCTTATATTCCTTAACTGCCTCCATGCATGCTGGTACAGTAGTTTGGCATAGATAATCGCCACCCATAGCGTCTATTGCAATTTTGATCATAGAATCACTGCCTTTCATTTTACTACAATTATAGCATTATTATTGTTTTTTTCCTAGTTTAATTTCGCTTTTTTATTAAGGGCTTTCTCAATCAAATTCAAAACATGAGATGTTACCTCTTTTCCCATTTTATAATCAGATAAGTAATTTCTTGCATCTTCTAAAGCTTGAGTATAGATCTTATAATCAGTTTCAAAATCAAGATTTAAAAAACCGCTTTGTGCTTCTCCTAAAAATTCCCCTGGACCTCTTAATTTCAAGTCATAATCAGCTAAACTGAAACAATCATCAGTTTTTTCTAATATTTTTAATCTTTCATTACTAATATCATTACTAATAAGTGCACAAAATGCTTCCTTATCATTTCTTCCAACCCGACCTCTTAACTGATGAAGCGTTGATATACCAAATCGTTCAGCATTAAAAATATAAATACCTGTTGCATTTTTTACATCAATACCTACTTCTATTACGGTTGTAGAAACCAAAATATTATATTTTTTATTAATAAAATCAATCATTATCTTTTGCTTATCTTCAGGACTTAAAGCACCATGAATTATTTGAATTTTAGCATTTTCTACATTTTTTTCAATCGTTTCTTTAATTGCTTTTAAATCAAGATAATTGTCCCCTTCAATTAATGCACCTACACAAAATGCTTGTTCACCACGATTAATTCTATTTTCGATGTCGTGATAAACTTCACTAATATTTACTAGACTATATAATTTAGTAATAATTTTTTTGCGATTATGAGGCTTTTCATGCATGGAGGAAATATCCATATCCGCAAATTTAACAAGACCTAAAGTTCTTGGAATCGGAGTTGCAGATAAATAAAGGGCATCTGTATGAGGATATTCTAATAGAAGTTTTTGTCTATCTTTTACACCAAATCGATGTTGTTCATCAATAACTAAAAGACCTAAATTTTTGTAATGAATATTATGATATAGTGCTGCTTGCGTTGTAACCAAAATATTAATTCTTCCAATCTCGAGATTTCGAATTATTTCATTTTTCTTTGCCATAGGCAAAGATGATGTTAATAATGAAACATTTGGATTAAATTGTTTTAGGGTTTCTTCAATATTTTTAAAATGTTGGGATGCTAAAATTTCGGTTGGTGCCATTAAAATTGATTGATAATTATTAAGCATATTAATCAATATAGCTACCATAGCAACTAAGGTTTTACCACTTCCAACATCACCTTGAATCAAACGGTTCATCACATATGTTTTTTTTGAGTCTAAAACAATCTGATTAATCGCATATTTTTGACTTTTGGTTAATTCATAAGGAAGACTATTTGTAAATTCAATAATTTTATCCTTTACTCCATCCTTTGGTTCTTTATTATTTTCTAAAACCAAAAGCGATAATGCTTCCATTTGAATTGAATGATTAAAATAAGTTACATATTTTTTTCTTCTAAAAACATTTGTTATATCTTCTTTACCATCAGGAAAATGCATTTTTTTCAAAAATAGGTTTATACCTAAAAAATGATATTTAGAAATTAATTTTTCTGGTAAAGTTTCTTTAAAATTAGGAATATCTTTAAATACATCCTCTAAAAGTTTAGTTATTAAATTATCATTAATTCCTTTAATTCCATAAACGGGATTTATACTTTTTTTATCATCAAAAATAATTTCTTTAAGCGTAAAGCTATTATTTAAAGCTTTATACGTACCAAAAATTTTAAGAGGCATCCCTTTTTTCAAAGAAAAACGTAGATAGCCTCTTCCATAGGCTAGCACTTTAACATTCGTTGTTTTAGTTTGAAAATAGAAAATAATATTATCAACAGAATTACGAATTTTTCTTGAAATAATTTGTGATGAAATATAACCATCGATGACAAAATCAAGTCCATCCGTTTGAAGATTTGGTTCTAATACGTCTAAAATATCATATTTTTTAGGAGCGTATAGTAATAAATCTTTAATTAAAAATATATTAGCATCATTAAATTTTGCTAGTGTTTTTTCACCAACACCTTTTAAAATATTAATATTATCTTTAATATCAATCACTTGGTACCTCCTAAAATAAATAATGGTTGGATTTTCTCCAACCAATATTAAACTTCTTTATTTAAGCCTCAACTGCAATAATATATGAGTAAATATCTTGGTTGCCATCAATAACCTCAACCTCAACATCCTCATTAAGCTCTGTGCAATGTTCTTTAAGTTCTTCAATTTCCTCATCTGGTGTACCAACACCACGGAAAATAGTTACAATTGAAGAATCTTCGTTAACACATTTGTCCAATAGAATCTTTGTTGCATCAAGTCTTTCCTTAACAGAAACGACAATTTCGCCATTACAAATACCCATATAATCGCCAGCTTTAATTTTAACACCTTTAATTTTTGTGTCTCTAACGGCATAAGTAACCTCACCTGTTTGAACATTTGAAATAGCTTCTGTCATATCTTCATAATTTGTATCCAAATCATTTGAAGAATCAAATGCCATTAATGAAGCATAGCCTTGAGCAATTGTTTTTGCCTTTAAAACTCTAATATTAGCATCATCACAAAGCTTTGTAGATTGTTCAGCACTTAGTATTACATTTCCATTATTTGGAATAATAATAATATTTTCAGCATTACAAGCCTTAACTACCTTTACAAATTCTTCTGTAGATGGATTCATTGTTTGACCACCATCAATAATGTAATCAACACCTAAGTCCGTAAATGTTTGTTTAATACCATCACCAAAGCATACAGCTACAAGTGCAAACTTCTTTTTTTCTTGAGGTTTTGTCTCTTCAGGCTTAGCATTTATAAGCTCTGAATGTTGAAGGCGCATATTTTCAACCTTAATCTTAACAAATTCACCAAAATTTTGAGCAAGCTCTAAAACCTGACCAGGCTTATTAACATGAACGTGTACTTTAACAAGTCCATCATCATGAACAAGAACTAAGGAATCACCCATCATAGATAGTGGGCTTCTTAAATCAGACTCTTGGAAATTTGCATCATTTTTAAGTTCAATGATAAATTCTGTACAATAGCCATACTTGATATCACCAGAAACCTTTGCTTGAGCTGATTCAACTCCTGTTGCTTGTGAATCATTCGATTCAAGCATAACTCCATGAATAGCCATTTCCATTCCTTCAATGACCTTAATGAAACCAGCACCGCCACTATCAACGACACCTGCTTCTTTTAAGACAGGAAGTAAATTAGGTGTATTAGATAAAGATTTTCTAGCTTGCGTCAAATAAAGCTCAAATAATTCTTCATAAGATTTAATTTGTCCTTTTTTAGCAGCAACAACTTCTGCAGCCTCACGAACAACGGTTAAAATTGTACCTTCTATTGGCTCCATAACAGCTTTATAAGCAACATCTTTTCCTGAACATAGGCAATCAATAAAAGCATCAACAGAAATTTCATTTTCTGTCATTTCCTTTAAACCTACATAAATTCCACGGAAAAACTGGGATAAGATAACACCGGAGTTACCTCTTGCTCCCATTAATAATCCACGTTGTAATTTTTTTGCTATATCAATGATTGATGATGACTCACAGGCAGTCATTTCCTTAACGCCTGTCATCATTGTCATCTTCATATTAGTTCCTGTGTCACCATCAGGGACAGGGAATACGTTTAATTGATCTATTTCTTTATGATGGTTGCTTAAATTAATTGCACCATTCATCATCATTCTTTTAAATAATTTGCCATTGACTGAACTTATCATGGTTATAAACCCTCCTATATTCAAATCAAAAGGTATAATCTAGTTAGTATATCTTTCAATAATTAAGTTCTTAAAATAATATATAAAATGTGTATCCACATAAAATTCAAAAATAAACAACCAATTGCTTGGCTATGTAAATTATACCATACATTATTAAAAAGGCAAATGTTTTTTTATATTATGCTTAAAATGTAGTCGATTTTTTTAAAAATACTAGTTTTTTTCACTTGTTTATCACATAAAAGCCATAAGCTTTATTTTTTTTCAAAAAAGACTTGATTTTTAATATATATTAAGTTAAAATAATATAGCTTGAAAAAATACTTGTTATCAAGGAGGTAAAATTTATGGCTAAATGTTATGTAACTGGAAAGAGTACTGTTTTTGGTAACCAAAGATCACACGCTTTAAATGCAACTCGCCGTACTTGGAAGTCAAACCTTCAAACTGTTCGTCTTGTTATGGAAGATGGCTCAGTTAAAAAGGTAAAGGTTTCTGCTAGAGCATTAAAGAGTGGAAAGCTAAACAGAGCTTAATTAAATAACCGCAGATATTGAATTGGCTTTTGGCCAATTTTTTGCGTTTTATAAGCAAAAAAAGGCTTTCTTTATTCAGCCTTTCTTTTAAATAAATTTCTAAAAAAATTAATTATCCTACTAAAAATGCTTGGTATTTTAACAACATAAAATCGCATATTAGCACCTCACCACAATATATGAGGTGTTTTTTTAATTTAGACTTAATTTTTCAATTTCTTCTTCTTTATTAGTTTGTTTAAATAAATAGGATCCTACAACAGCAACGTCAACTCCAGCATTTGCTACAAGCTTAATTGTCTTATCATTGATTCCTCCATCAACAGAAATTAAATAGTTGTAATCATTTTCTTCTCTAAGTCTTTTTAATTCACTAATTTTAGGAATAGAATTATCCATAAAGCTCTGACCACCAAAACCAGGCTCAACGCTCATAACCAAAACCATATCAAGATAAGGTAAATAAGGCTTTATCACATCAACACTAGTACCAGGCTTAATTGAAAGACCAGCCTTAATATTTAGTGAATGAATTTTATCAATAACCTCTTTAACATCACAATCAGCCTCAATATGGAAGGTTATATAATCAGAACCTGCCTTCGCAAAGGCGTCAATATAATTTTGAGGATGCTCAATCATTAGATGTGTATCGAACACTTGTTCCTTAAATGACGGTCTAATTTGTGATTGTACCATAGGACCAAAGCTTATATTTGGAACAAATTCCCCATCCATAATATCAATATGTAAGAATGGTGCATTTTTAACCTCATTAATTGAGCTTTCAAGTTTTTTAAAATCTGCGCTTAAAATTGATGGACTAATTATCATATTTCTTTCCAACTCCTTCTAACATCTTTAAATAATTATTATATCTTGTTTCCTTTATTTCTCTTCCAACCTCTAAAATAACACCACAGCCTTTTGTTCCTCTTATGTGGAGGCAATCTCTAAAGGCACAAGGATAATTTTTAAATTCAATAAAGGTATCTCTTAATACATCCTTAGATGAGAAACTTTCAAGTTTTGAAAATCCTGGTGTATCACCAATTAATCCACCAAAATATGGATAAAGATGACTTCTTCTTGTTGTATGTTTACCTCTATTTAAAGCATCGGAAATATCATTAGTTTCAAGCTTAAAGCCGGGAATCAAAGCGTTAATAAATGTTGATTTGCCTGCCCCCGTTTGACCAGATAAAACCGTAATTTTATCTTTCAAATAAAGTTTAATTTCTTCTGGTACTCCTTCTTTCGAATTAACATAAAAAACAGGATAACCAATTTTATTATAATAACTCATTCCTTCTTTTAATTTTGTAAGTTCTTCATTACTTAACAAATCAATTTTTGTAATAACAATTAATGGCTTAATACTATGAAGCTCTAAATTCGAGATAAATGTATCTAAAAGAAAATAACTTAAATCCGGTCTTTTAGCTGAAAAAATAAGCATAATTTGATCGACATTTGCAATATCTGGTCTTATAAGCTCATTTTTTCTTGGTAAAACATCATCTAAAAAGTATGTATCAAGACTGCACTCATATAAAACAAGATCTCCCACCTTAGGAGAAAGCTTAATTCTTTTTGTTTCAACCTTTTTGGAATACTTATTTGTACTTTTATTAAAGCTTGAATCCTTAGAAACTTCTTTGTGTCTTAGGCTTCCCCTAGCTTTTAATAATATTTCTTCATTATTTTCACCAAGTATTTTATATACGCCTGAATCAAGGCTAATAACGCGTCCAATTGCCATAACATATTCCTTCCATTTACCTTGATTATACCATATTTTTCTTATTTAGCGATATAAAATAATAACTTATTATTACTATTTTTCCGTAAATTTGAACCATCATCTGTCTCTTGATAAATAATTGTATCTGTATCCAAAATTGAATTAACATATATTCCTTCAAATAAAAAGCCATTCTCTTTACAAAATTCAAATGCTTTTTTATAATTTTCACCAACAAAGTTAGGCATTGTAATATAGTATTCACACTTAGAAATTGTAATAATAATTTTAGAAATTTCATCTAAATTAGTATCATATATACTTTGCTCTAATACGACATCATTAATTCCTTCCGAAACCTCCCTTGTAACAATTTCATATTGAATATTATATCTATTTAGATAATCTTCTAGGATAATTTTGGCATCATCTTTGGTCATATTAACCATATTTTTTACTTTTTCCGATTTTTTTTGTTCAACATAAACTGTAATAGTTTGGGATTGTTTAATCAAAGAATTAGCCTCTGGTACCGTTTTTTTAATTTTATCACCTATACCATCAACATAAATAATTTCATATTTTATTTTTTTAGAATCTAAAATCTCTTTTCCCTCAATTTCTGTTAAATTGCAAATTTGCGGAATAGCTATAACATTTTCATGTTTAATAAAAGGATAAATTCCTAAAAAGAAAATAAGAAGCATCGTTGATAAAGTAAAAATAATCATAATTAATTTTTTTAGCATAAAAAACACCCAAACATAGTTTGGATGTAATTATTAATTATTATTCATATGCTTACTTCTTAACTGTCCGCAAGCCGCATCAATATCAGCGCCCTGCTCAAGACGCAATGTAACATTCATTGAGCGTTTTTTTAAAGTATCATAAAATTTGCGCATTTGTTCCTTTTTAGAACGTTTAAATGGCTTTTCTTTAACCTCATTATAAGGAATTAAATTAATATAAACATTTAAGCCGTGAAGTAAATCTGCAAGCTCATTTGCACATTTTATTGAATCGTTTAAGCCATCTATTAAAATATACTCAATTGTAACCCGACGATTAGTAGCTATAATATAATCCGAAATGGCCTTTACAAGCTCTTCAATCCTATAAGCCTTATTAATCGGCATAATTTGATCGCGAATTTCGTTATTAGGAGCGTGAAGAGATATCGCTAAATTAGATTGTAAATCCTCCTTAGCATATTCATAAATCATCGGAACTAAACCACATGTTGAAACAGATATATGACGGGAGCCAATTTCAAGGCCATGAGGTTCATTCACAATATGTAAGAAATTAATAACATTTTGATAATTATCAAAAGGCTCACCAATTCCCATTACTACAATATGACTTATTTTTTCTTTAATTACCTCATATACAGATTCAAGCTGTAAAACCATCTCTCCTGCTGATAAATTTCTTAGTTTCTTTTTCATACCAGAAGCACAAAAGGCACAGCCCATATTACAGCCAACCTCAGATGTAACACATATTGATGTACCATAATTATGTCTCATTAAAACCGATTCAATTAAATTTCCATCCTGAAGTCTAAATAAAAACTTTTCAGTTCCGTCAGCTGATTTTTGATGATCTACAACCTCGTATAGTTTAATTTCAAAATCCTGTTTCAAATGCTCAATAACTTCTTTTTTAATATTAGTCATTAAATCAAAGCTTCGAACATGAAAGCGATATAGCCATTCATATACTTGAATAGCTCTAAAAGGCTTTAAGCCAATTGAAATAAAATATTTTTTAAGGTCATCTAAGGTTAAATCATAGATATTTTTCACTTTAACACCTCATTCAATTCATCCTATTTTACCATAACAAATTAAAAAACGCTAGTATGATAATTAAATTGTAAAGCCAGCTAGTTTAATATAATAAAGTATATTTTCCATAGTATCTGCATGCATCGTATTAATTATAAATCGACATAATAAATGTTCCTCATTTGCCATATCAATACGGACACCAGATTTATCAATTACATGATATGCTACATCAGGCTCCGCACCCATGGCCATTAATATAACCGTTAATCTTAATAATGTTCCATCTCTTTTTCCACTAAAAATATTTTTTATAGACGAAATTTGTATTGTCGTTTCTTCTTCAATATCCTCATATGTAAGATTACTTTTTTCTTTTAACATTTTCATGCAAGATACAAAATCATTATTTAAATCAAAAAATGCTTTACTAAATTTTTTTTCTTCATTTAAAATTGTCATAATCTTTCCCTTTTCTCCTAATTTATTTGTTTCTTCTTCAAATACAAGTTTAGTTTTAATTTTAGATTCTTTATTTCTATATAAAAGAAGTTCTCTTTCACCTAAATGATTATCATCTTCTAGTTTAATTTTCATCTTAATGCAAAATCTATTTAAATGTTTTTTGGCTTCATGCTTAATAAATTTATTACCATGAATATCAGTCCCAATAAATTCTTCTAAATTTAAGCATAAATGTGATTCTAAATAAAGTAGCTTTTGACTTTTCAACATCTCATCAACTATAGAGTTTAAAGAAAGCAAAACCGCATCAATAAAAGGAATCACAAACATTTCATTATACGCACAACTTCCATCATCATATGTGAAATTAGGCACTTGATAACCATCACACCATATATTACAGCCATAAGCTTCTTTTATTCCAATATCACAAAGCCTAATTTTAACTGCCTGTTTAGAAACGTGAAACGTATTAGATAAGCTTGATATTACATTAGATATAATATCAATAGTATCACAATTATTTTTAATTCTAAATAGTTTTATCAACCGATAAGCTTCATCACGAAATGTTTCATATGGCATTAGTATTCTTGGAGTTAAATTATGAGCTTGCCATTCCATTATTCCTAGTGCATCATTACCAAAATTTATTTCATTTTTAAAATCAAAATATTTAAACTTATTATTTAAAATTGTATATAATTCAATCGCTTTTTTATGAAAATAATAATGAACACATTCATGCATAATTGTATTATTATTTTCCTTTTCAATATTATCCATAAAGTACGCATTCGGATCATAAACAATCGTTTTAGCTTTCACCTTAATTTTTTTCATACAATCTTTTTCATTATCATAAAAAGATGAAATTACATCTTCAAAAAAAATTCTTCCTAAAATAGATTTATCCTTTGAAATACTATGCTTGCAAATATTAAGATTCAATCTTTTAGCAATAATCCTTGGATTAACATAAATAGCTCCCTCGAGACCCTCTGGATAAAACTTTTTCAAAAAATTTTGAGCAATAAAATCTAATTTTTCCCTTGAAATATATGGAATAAGATTTTTATTTAATGGTATTTTATGCTTATCCCTAATTGATTCATAATCACAAATTGATATTATGTTAAAATCTTTTATTTCTTTTTTTAACGTTCCTTCTCCATTTATGTTAAGCCACAAATCATTATCAATATAATCAACATCCCACCCATGGCGTTCAGTACCACATATTTTTATGGTTACAATTACATCAAACTCAATTTTTTCATCACTTTTAAGGTATGGATGAACTGCTTTTATATTAGTTTCATCACAATATAAATCATCACTATGACATTTAAAATATAATTTTTGTTTCACATTATATCTATTAGCTTCAAAATAAACTTCAGCAGCATTTGACAACATATCATCGAAGTTTTCTTTAAAGTAGTTTATTATATTATTAAAAGTCATTAATTCACTCCCCTTTTATCAAAAAAAAATTATAATAGTCATTTTTCAATCTTTTTTGACATTATTTTATATAAAATAACATTTTTCTTAATTATATTATACTCCTTTTTAAATCAAATTTTAACATTTTTTATTAAAAAAGAAGAGATTATGAATTTCGGCTCTTTAAAATCTAAGGTAGGTAGGTAGATATCTTTTTCAATTCTAAGGTAGATAGTGTTTTTCAAAACTTTCAAATCTTGGGTAGATAATAATATTAAAAAAATACCCCTTGTTCTATAATGATGTTGATCATGAAAACATTAAAAAAACAAGAGATATTTAAATGTATTATAAATCAATTTTACTTACAATTAAAGAAGGAAATCATAATAGACTAACAATTACAAACGAAACTATAAAAGATAATGGCTTTTTTATTGAAGCTTATCTCAAACCAAAAGAAATCAATATTTGTCCTAATTGTAGTTCTACAGATGTTGTTTCTAATGGTAAAAAACAACGTTGTTTTCAAGACGAGTATTATGCTAATGAGCCAACATTTGTATCCTTAACATATCATAGATTTTTATGCAAGGATTGTTCTAAAATGTTTGTTGATAAAATAGCTGGATTAAATCCTAAGCAGTCTATTTCAACTAACATTAAATTAAATATTTTAGAGGATTTAAAGGATGATATATCTTTTACTGCAGTAGCTAGTAAAAGACATGTTTCAATTCAAACTGTTATCGATGTCTTTGAATCATTTGTTTCAATTGACAGAATTCTATTTGGTTATATTCTTTGCATGGACGAGTTTAAAAATTTAAAAAGTTCATCTGGTAAATATGAATTTGTAATGTATGGTCCTAATAGTCACATGATTAATGATGTATTACCAGATAGAATTCAAAAAACAATTGATGACTATCTATACTCTATTGATTGGCATGAAAAAAATCAGGTTCGGTATGTTGTTACTGACATGAATGAATCTTATAGGTCAATTATAAAGCGCCATTTTATAAATGCTACGCATATAATTGATACTTTCCATTTTCTACGTTATGTTGAAGATGCCTTTAATAAAGTACGTATTAGAATTCAATCAAAATTTAAAGTTTATTCACCCGAATATAGAATTTTTAAACGTTACTGGTAAATCATATAGAATAAAAGATTTAATACCAGATGAGCTAAATACATCAGATGAAGACTAAAAAACTATATTTATTAGTTGACATTTACAATCAAATTAAAGTAATTAAAAGAATTGTCTTTGGATATCAAAATTTCACTCATTTTAGAAATAGAATTATGTACATAATTAATAATGGTGTGACAGCTTCGCAAACGTGTAGATGTATCTAAATTTTTCCGAAAACCACGTAAAAAAATAAAATAATAAAATTTATAAAATACATATAATGTTTTAATTGTCAAAAAAAAGATGGTAAACATCTGCCCAAGAATAGCTAGCTTTTTACCATCTTTGATTTTTTTATTTCAAATTTAAGGTAGATACCTACCTTCCTATCTACCTCACTTTGGAAAGAACCATTTTATCTACAAATATTACCATCCTTTATTTCTTATTATTTAAATATTTAATTCATTATGAATACATTTTTTTAAATCATCAAATTGTGTAATTTTATTTTTAGATATGCATCTTTTATTAAAAAACACTTTATTGTGCGTAACTTTTATACATATTTTTTCTTTAGTTTTCTTTTCAACAAGAAAAAATTTTACTTTTTTAATACTCGATGAAATATTAAACATAAAATATTTTTTTGAATAATTTTCAAACATATTTAGTGATGATTTATTTTGAAAGTAATAATCTATAATTAATTTAGAATTATAGCATTTATCCTTTTTTAAAAAATAATAATATTGATGTGCATAAAACAATAAGCTAAATTCAGACAATATCAAATTAATAATTCCTAATAATATTATTATTAAAACAATAATATAATTTTTATTTATGGAAATAAATAGTCCAAAAGGAGCAAATACTAAATATAAGTATCCTAAAATAAGTATTACTCTTCTATCTTTTTTCGTAATTGTCTTACTAGACCCAAAAGCTTCTTCAGGAAAAGAATTCATGGTATATATATAATACATTTTGACGAATTGACCATAAGTTTTTATATTATTGAAATCATCACTATGTTCTTTCATTAATTAAAAATTCCTCTCTACATAATTCATAATACTTCCATATCAAATTGTTGAAGCAAAACCAAACACACTACTACCAATTTGCGATAGAATTTCGTTGCCAATCCAATTTGAACTATAGATGGATTTAGATAAATCTTTTAAATTGTAATTTATAATTTTTCTCTTTAGTCCCATTTGTTCTAATGTATCTCTAGCAACCATTTTATTCATTGATTTCAAGTTTTGAGCTTTTATGCTTGAAGAAATTTTTTTAGTCATGATGCCACCTATATATGAAACTCCTATTGATATTCCAATTGATACCATTACACTACCTATTCCATTTTCTTCTAAATCACCAGACAACCAAGCATCAGTTAAACCACCAGCAATTGCAAAAGCTCCTCGCATAAGCACATTTCCACCCAATGCACCAAATACTCCAGATATTCCCGCGCCAAGATAATCTCTCCAATCATGGTCCATTCCATTTCCATCTAATGCATCCTCAATTACCTCAAATACCAGTGATAATCCAATTCCAATTAATAAACCTAAAATCGTAAAATTACCACTTGGGTCCACATACATCACCAGATTATTATTACAATATGCGAATAAATTCAAACAAGTAATATTTTGAGGCTCAAGATAGTTAATACTATCACTATTTAACCATCTTCTCCACTTTGGTACATAAAATCTTGATTTACAATAATACATTTCTGTATCATCATAATAATATCCTTTGTATCTAAATGGATTATGAATACCTAAGCTACATCCACTTGTATCTTCTATTTCCTTATTATTACCATATGCATCATAACTATATTTTACAATAGGTTTACCATTTTGGTCAACTATTCCTAAAATATTATGAAGATAATCTCTTACATAAAAATACTTACTAGAATTATCTTTAATTAAACCATATAGCATGCCACTTTCATCATATAAAAAATCTAATCTACAATATTGATTTATTTTTGTTACAAGCTTATCTCCATCATAATAATGCTCGTTGTAAATTCTTCCGAATCTCTATCGTCATCATACCAATAGCCTAATACTTTTTTAATTATTAATCCATTACTATCATAGATATAATCAACTGTCTTTTGCTCACCAATTCCCATTAGCTCAGATACACATTTTAATCTTCTTCCTTCAAATTCATATTCAATATCATTTATTTTTCATTCAATAGTATAGCCAAAATATCTAGCAGTAAATGAAAAAGCAGTACTTCTACCAAATGTAATTAGCGCAGCTGCGACACTAGTACCATCCTTAAAGGCTAATGCCGAGCCTAAAAATGTAGTCCCATTAGCCATCAAGAGGAATAAATTGACTCATATCTACGTTCTCACTTTATTAATATTTAAATACCCTTTTTAACGATATCATTTATCCTTCTGACATATTTTTTATAATTTAAACCCATTTCAGAAATCCATGAATCATCCATATAAATATCATTAGTATCATCGTTTATTAAATAAAAAACAACATATGTATTTGTATTAAAATATACTAAATCATTTTTGCTAAATTCATCTTTTGTTTCGCCAAAAATAATTAACGTTTTATATTTTGGAAAATTATTATTATTAGTTTTCTCTTCTAAATAGATTAATATATCTTTAATTGATTTTTTTTCAATTAATCTATTCCAAAATATCAAATATCTCCTTTTTTTTAGCATATAGCAATCTAAACTAAAGTCAACTTTATTAACCAATGGATATTCTTGAACAATTTTTTTTGAATCATCATAAAATATAGTATAATCAAATTGCGTCTAAGATTATACAATCTCCTTCCTTTTATAACTTCATTGAGCACTACAGTTATTTTTGCTTATAAAAATTCCAACGAAAACTTTTTATATAATTATTTGATTTAGTGCCACGTAAATATATGAATAATTATAAACAATCCTTCAATATAATAACTGATTTTATTGAAATAAATAATAATTATCAATTTATAGAATTTTATTTTTTTAAGATTTATTGTATCTTTTACATAAAGAACAAAGTATAACCATTTTAAACAAAATTATTAAAAAAACTAGACTAATTTATATCAAATAACATTAACTCATACTTAAATAAACATTTGAAAATATTTAAAATGTAATTGCCAGGATTTCGATTCATATTTTATCAACCCATACCATACTAAAATAAAAATATATATTGAGATATTTGTTTAACTACTAGTGTAATATTAGTATAAATTTGA
The DNA here is from genome assembly GCA_001916215.1 of Clostridium sp. CAG:307_30_263. Lineage (GTDB taxonomy): Bacteria > Bacillota_I > Bacilli_A > Acholeplasmatales > Anaeroplasmataceae > CAG-307. Next base: position 24,091 of record MNRZ01000008.1, on the reverse strand, counting down.
TAGGCATTAAAAATAATTCTAACTTTATCATCATAAAATATCTAGCAAAGTTTTATAATTGGCATTGGAATTATAGGGACCATTCTATTCCAATTGTTTTTCCTTATAAAATTAATGGTTCCTGATACGCCTACTCCAATTACAGTTTGTAACAAAATTTTTCACCCATAAGGTTTAGTAAAAACACTTAAGATTTTTTTAGGTTGAAACCATCCAAAATTAGTCGGAATAATCTTGCTACCTAAACAATTTCCTGACAATGTAATTATAAAATTTATTCCCAAATCTATAAACATTTGTCCACAATCAAATTCTTCACCCCGAATTTTATTTTCTATCAAATCCACACCAGTTTGTACAATAGAACTAATTCCAGCTGCAATAAATAACGATGCGCCCCCAGATGGCATAGCCAAGCATAATGCCAATGCGTCAATTCCTGTTCCTATTGAAGCGCCTGCGACTCCCCTCCATAATTCAGAATCTTTTTTACCAGCCAGTGCATTCGAAATAAATTGACCAACTCCACCTATTAACATAGAAGTTATAGTAATTGCAAGTAAAGCCCAAATTCCAAAATTTCCACTTGAATCCACATACATCACGGGATTATTATTACAATATGTAAATAAATTTAATGACGTAATATTTTTAGGCTCAAGATAGTTAATACTATCACTATTTAACCATCTATGCCATAAAGGTACATAAAATCTTGATTTACAATAATACATTTCTACGTCATCATCGTAATAATATCCCTTATATCTAAATGGATTAATATTTCCAAGATCACATCCACTTGTATCCGTAATACTTATTCTATTACCATATGCATCATACTTGTATTTTACTACAATATTACCTGAATTGTCAACTAGACCCAAGATATTTGACATGAAATCTCTTATGTAAAAATATTTCCTACTTGAATCCTTAATTAAACCATATAATATTCCATTTTCATCGTATAAAAAATCTAATCTATTTCTAGGCCCAATTTCTGTAATTAGCTTTTCACCATCATAATAATACTTAGTTGTATATTCCTCTGAATCCCTATCATCAGCATACCAATATCCTAATACCTTTTTAATAATTAAGCCATTACTATTATAAGTATAATCAACCGTCTTTTGTTCATCCACTCCTAAATCCTCAAAAATTCCTACAAGTCTTCTTCCTTCAAATTTATATTCCGTATCCTTAAATAATCTAGGATTCCCAGGATTTGTAAATGAATAAAAAATAGAATCACCATTAATAGAAATTAATCGATTTAAATTATCATATTTATAGGTACTATTTCCAGAGGTAATCATATTCCCATTATCATCATACGTATAACTTGTATTATCCTCTTTAATTAAAAAGCCTCTTGAATCATAAGTATAAGCATGAGAACCAAATACTGAATCACTTACATTTGTGACATTACCTAAAGAATCCGTTTTATAGCTTCTAATATAATGACTACTACCATAAAATTTGCTTTCCTCTTCAATTATGCTAGATAATGCATTTTGATACTTACTATTAGTCTTATATGAATAATAATTTGATAAAATTTGCTTAGAACCACTATATACCTTACTATATCTTAGCATATCAAGCTCATTATATTCATTTATCTTATTAATACCATTTATTTCATTACTTAAATTATTTAAGGTTGAAGCTGAAACATAATAATTTGATACAGCTAGCATCTCAATTTGGCCTAATAAAGGATAAGAATCATTATAATTATCAATTGATTCTGTATCATATCTTCTTCCAATTAATAATGATAGATTACTATAATTAAACCATGTTGTAATCTTTCTTTCTTCTATTTTGCCATCAAGATAGAATCTTAAATTCTTATATTTAAAAACTACCTGTGAATCATTAGGGTCTTCCGTATCATAAGAAATTCCTACTGTGTGCCAAGCACCAGCTGTAAATTTAAGCCCTGTTGTTACGATTGTTCCATCTAAATCTAGGCATAGCATATCATTACTATCCTTATAAAGACCTAAGCGTGTCTTGGCTTTATTCTTTGCTTCAAAGAAATATTGGTTAGACGTTTTTGCATCAGTATATGCTCTAAACATAATAGTTCCTGAATCCCCTATATTAAGATCATATTCAAGCATATTACCATCTGCTACAAAAGAATAATCCTTATTTAAATAATTATAATTGAAGCTTCTATCACTATCATATTTGGCATAAGCTCTTAAATCAAATTTCTTTGGTTCTTTACCCTTTAATGATTTTAAATCATTTTTAAGAGGAAAAATCTCATATTGATTTAAAATAGTTGAATCTAGTGTATATAGGCTTGTACCTGATGATTTAACCGCTCTATAATCAAAATCATTTTGATTATCACAAATATAATCATGTGTTAATTTATAAAAATTCATCATTTCATTAGCATTTAAATTGGTATTATTATTTCCAATCATTAATAAGGCTATTTTGCCATCAAAAGGTGATAATTCACCATTATAATACATATGTCCAATATGATATGCAGGATTTTTATCCATTTCAAGTCCATAGTTTCTTCCTGTCATTTCCATTGTTTGAATATTACCATTTAAGCAAA
>MNRZ01000008.1:1119-21400 GCA_001916215.1 Clostridium sp. CAG:307_30_263 | reverse complement strand
TTATCCTTAATATATACTCCCAAAAATCCATTACCTTTATTATTTTTTTGACTAAACAAATATTCTGTTGTACTTAATGATGATGGTTTAAACCACATTCCTACTGTACCAACTGGATATCCATAATTTTCATTTTCAACCTTATAAACAATTCCTTTAGGATTTCGTCCAAAATCAAGACACGGAACATTATTATCACGAACCAATTCCTTTTGATATTGTCTTGAGGACGTATCTAAGCTTTCATATTCTTTATTATTTCCTTTTAAATTAGAATTTAAAAGAAATAATCCTACATTAAAATCACAATCTTCAAATTCATTAAGAATCATTTCTGGATATGACCCTTCACTTCTTGATAGTGTTTCATAGCTTTGAATAATCTTTTTATTGTTAATATTATAGCTACTTCTTATAAGATTACCATTGTTATCATAGGTATAGCTTAAATCATGATAATTACTAGAATCCTTTATAACATTTCCTTCAAGGTCATATTTATATCTATTAAGTACCTCACCTGCTTGATTGGTGATTGAAATAAGCTGATTTAGGTTATTATAATTAAAGCGATATCTAATAGAGGAACCATATTTAATCTCTTTAATATTATCCTCCACATCATATGAAAAATAATAAATATCACCCGATTCACCATATCTCATCGATACAATATTATCATTTTCATATGTTAGCTTAGCTAATACTGTATTATTTAAACTTACCTCACTAATATTATTAAAATTATCGTATTTAAAGCTATATTCTAAATTTTCATTTTTAATTCTTATAAGCTTATGTCTTGAATCATAGCTATAACGAGTAGTATTTCCACCATTCAAGCTCATAGTAATCATATTATTAAACGAATCATAATCATATTCAGTAACCTTACCTAATGAATCTACTACCTTTTTAAGACTACCCATCATATCATAAATATAAGATGTAGTATTTCCTATTTCATCTATTTCTGATGACAAATAACCATATGCATCATATTTAGATGTTGTAACATTTTCAATATTTTCTACCTTGGTTGTTGATTTAATCGTCAAATTGTTATTATTAGATGAATCTGAATCAATATATTCGATTTCATTTGAAATACCATAGGCTGAATTAGATGAAATCATTCTTCCTTCAGAATCATATTTAACGCCATATGTCATTCCTTTTGAGGTTGAAACGTCAATTAATTGATTATTTGTATTATATTTAAAGTTTGATTTAGCCTGTCCATTGCTACTTCCAATAATATTTCCCTTAGTATCATAAATAGCAGTTGTACCAAATGATTTCTTAAATAATCGTACGCCTCCTAAATAGCCATCAAAATTTAATACATCAATTATAACGGTAATACTATCATAGCTTTTTAATGGTCTTAAGCCTAAAGATATTACCTTAGATACAATTTCACCTTGAGGTATCTTTCTTTCCGATACTTCTCCGGTATCAGTCTTAAGAATAATACTTATACTATTATTACTATTTTTATACCCAACAAAAAGAGCGAATTCAAACATATCTCCACCAAGGCCTGACACATTAATCGTCTTAGTTAATGTTCCTGGTCCTTTAACATGAAGTAATGAGCCATTTTAAATATTAGAATATGCTGGATAGGTAATTTGAGCTTCAGAAAAACTAACAAATTCTGCTTTACTAAAGTCACTAACACTTAATCCTAAAAGACTTCTTTCTAAATTATAATTTATAGCATCGCCATCATAAATTATTTCCTTAGTTTCAAAATCATATGCTACCTCTTTACATTCCTTCTTATGATTTATATACATAACTGGCAAGCCTGATTCATAAAAGATAAAATCTTCATTTCCTTTATAATCAATTACCTTAGTATGACCTTGAAGCTGAATTAAGCTAATTTGACTCTTTTCATCTAAGCTATTATTATAATATTTAGCAAATGATTTTACTTTAGTACCTTCAACGGTATGGCGAAGTTCTTCTTCTACATTTATTTCCTTAATCTTTATTAAATTATCACTAAATGTAAATTCATAGTTATTAACACAAACTCCATTTTTAAATCTTTTAATACTTACTAACCTGTCATTTTCATATACTAAATTAGTGTAAGCTTTTAAAATACCACCTACATATAAATCAATTTTGGCAATATGACCATTACTTACACTAAGCTTTACCTCTTTATCCTCATAATTGGTAATATGCTTAGTAGTTGATATGAAATCAAGACCATATCTATCCTTTCCCTTTTTTATATAATAAGGGTAATTAGGATATTCGCTACTATCAGATGAGAAGGTAATATAATTATTACGATCTACCTCAAGGGTTAACATATAGTTTGAAACATCTCCATCTTCGGTTTCTTCTGTTAATTTTATTTTAGTTTCCTTATTATAATAACCATTTGAAGCGTAATAAATATCCTCTGAGCCATCTGCATTTTCAATCTTAAAATCATTACCCTCCATACTTATTTTCTTATATAAATCTAATTTAAATCCTTTACCAAAAAGGCCATTTTCATTATAACGCTCTAAATTAAACATTAAATTTAAATTAATTGGTGCTTTTCCACTTGATTCAATTAAAGGAACCTGTCCAATTAAATTCAAATCACATGTATTAACACTAAAGTTCGCATCTAATACCTCTTGATTTAGTTGATGCGTATATTTTTTCAATCCATAACTCATTTTCTCATTCCTCCTAGATTATTTTAATTAATTTGTTACTTTCCTTAATAAAACTATCACTTACTAAGCTTGATAATTGTCCAATATCAATAAACCTATGAAATACATTTTTATAATACTCATTTAGTTCATCAATAATTTCCTTTTTTCTTTCATAGGAATTTCCTTCATCAAAAATAATAAGTAAATCAATATCAGAATCGATGCGAGCCATTTTTTTCTGATATGATCCAAATAGATAAATATTTTTTATTTTATATTTTTCTTTAAGCCATTCTTTATCATTTGAAAACTGTTTCTTTATTTTATTTAATGATAATGGCTTAAGCTCATCATTAAATTTAATAGTTTGTACCTTTGAGTTTTCAATTAAGCTAATAATAAAATCTTCTAAGGCTTGAGGATTTTCTAAATATAAGGAAAAAGCCTCTTTATATTCCTTAAAATCTAAAAATGTAATTCTTATTGCCGGAATATTGTGTCTTATTAAAAAGAAATTCATTAATATCCAAGCTATAAGCATTTGATCACTTTCAGACAATTCTTTTAATATTTTATTAACTTCAACATAAAAGCTTGTTAAATTTTTTATATTAAATTCATTATCTAAATAATAAGCATTCGAAATAATTGAATCGAGGTCATCCTCATTAATAGTAATATTTAACAAAGACATAAAACGAATTAATAAGCTTTTAGAAAAGGGATTATTTATATTTAATGCTAAATACATAAATGAATCATAATAGCATTTCCATTTTTCTTCAAAAGCTGTTTTATATGGTATTTCACCATATACAACCTGTTTAAATATATCATGTCTAAAATCAAGGCCTTGACATCTTAATATTTTTTCAATAAAGCTAGCTACATGCTTACGCACTACTAGCATATATTTTTCTTTTCCATATGACTCTAAAATATATTTACTCATTTTATTTTTTTCCATTTTCTTCACCATCCTTAAATAACTGTTTAATGATTTGATTAGCACCTGTTGATGAGCTTCCACTTATAATTCCTATAAGTAAGGCCTGCCAAAAGTTGGGTGCATCACATATTTCTTCAGGGTTTGTTAAATAGATAACAATCCCTATAAGACCTCCTACAATTGGTAATATAATAGGAATTAGCTTATATAGCTTTGGCTTATTTTTAAATACAGCCTTATAGATTTCTCCTATTATATAACAGCATATGATTATAATAGGAACATTTGCACATATCAAATTATCACTCCATTTCCTGTGCTATAACATCATAATCTCAATAGATGTTATAAATAATCACCTAATTAATCTGAGATTCCATTTCTGCAGAATGGTAGGAATTAGGATCTGTAGGTTTTAGCCTACAGTTGTTATTATAGATAAATTCTATAAAAGAGAAAGTTACGTTTCGTGTACTATAAAAACGCCTTATCTAAGCCATTTTTTGCATTTTATGTAAAAAAACAAACGAAAAAAATAAAAAAAAGGTTACGATTTGTAACCGAAATTAATAAATTTATAAAAAAAAGATGGTATTTTATCTACCATGACTAGGGTAAAACATACCATCTTTTATTCTTTATTATCTTAAATGCGCGTGAAGAAGGGCATCAAGGCGATTTAAAATCGAATTAATAATCTTATCTACATCAGCCGTTTCAAGCGTTTTTTCTTTATCCTCAAAGGTTAAAGATATTGCAAGAGACTTCTCGTTTTCTTTAACATTTTCACCCTCATATAAGTCAAATACCTCAAGGTTAGTTAAATACTTTTTACTTGTCATCTTGATTACATCACAAATTTCCTTACAAGTAACATTCTTGTCAACTACAATTGCAAGGTCTCTTGATACAGATGGGAACTTACAAATAGTTTGATATTTGAAGGCTTGATGATTACAATCATAGATTTCATCAAGATTTAATTCAAATACATATGTATTATCGCAGCTATGCTCATGAGCATATCGTGGATGAACCTCTCCTACAAAGCCTACCATTTTTCCGTCGACAATAATCTTAGCTGTACGACCAGGATGCATATTCTTTAGATTAGGATATGCTTCAAATACTGGGGATAAATTTAGCTTTTCAAATAGAATTTCAATGATTCCCTTAACAAGGAAAAAATCAACTGGGGTTTTATATCCTTGCCATTTTGAAGAAGCAAATAAACCATTAAAGGCACCAGCAAGATGCATAACCTCACTAGATGATGTATAAACCTTACCTATTTCAAAGAATGATAAATCATTCATTTTACGTGATTTATTATAAATAATTGTATTTAAAAGAGATGGAATTAGGCTTTGACGCATATAAGCACGATCTTCCGTCATTGGCATTAAAAGCTTAATTGGCTCTTCTTCCCTCTCAACAAAGTCATAAAGGTCATTTTCGTTTGTTAATGAATAAGTTACTGCCTCATTAATTGTCATATTAGATAAAATGATACGGCAATTTCTTACAAGCTTTTGATAAGGAGTTAAAGCACCTTTATCATTTGTTGAAGCTAAAACAGTTGGAATATTATCATATCCATACATTCTTGCTACATCCTCAATAATATCCTGATAGCTAGGAAGTAGATCCATACGACGAGAAGGAATATTAATCTCATAAGAACCTGAGCCCTCATAATCATAACCTAAACGATCAAAAATAGCTTCTACTTCTTTATTATCTAAAGATGTACCTAATACCTTATTAATCTTAGCAGTTGTGACGCTTGTATGACGTTCCTTATAAGGAGCCTCAATACCATTAACTCCGGCAAGAACCGTACCATTAGCATATTTTTCAAGTAAATAAGCCGCATAATCAAGAGCACGATTTACTCTTTGATAATCAATTGTTCTTTCAAAACGAGTTGAAGATTCACTCTTAAGACCTAAGCGTTGTGAAGTCTTTCTGATTGAAAGTGGCTCAAAATAAGCAGCCTCTAGGACAACATTCTTAGTTTCAGAAGTGATTTCAGTTGAAGCACCACCCATTACACCGGCAACACATAAAGCCTCATTACCATTAGTAATAACGATATCGCCCTTACTAAGCTTACGCTCAACATCATCTAAGGTCTTAATTACTTCGCCTTCCTTAGCCTCACGGACAACAATGCTTGTACCAAGCTTATCAGCATCAAAGCTGTGAAGTGGTTGACCAAGCTCCATTAAAACATAGTTTGTAATATCAACTACATTATTAATAGGACGAATTCCTGATGCAATAAGACGAGCCTTAATAAATTCAGGTGAAGATTTAATTTCAACATTTTCTATCTTTCTTGTTAAATATTTAGGGCACTTTGATGTTAAAACACTAACCTTAACATCATTTTCCTTTGAAGATTCCTCAAGACTAAACTTCTTTGGCTCTACCTTCTTATTTAAAGTAGCTGCTAGATCATAGGCAACACCCTCGATTGAAAGTAAATCTGAACGATTTGAAGTTAATTCAAGATCATAAACATAATCATCAAGTCCAAGGTAATGAAGAGGATTTTCACCAACAGGAGCATCCTCAGGAAGTAGATAAATACCATCCTTATAGGCTTCCTCAACAAACATTTCCTTAATACCAAGCTCTTGAAGTGAGCAGCACATACCATTAGATTCAACACCACGAATCTTAGATGGCTTAATCTTGAAATCGCCAGGTAATACAGCACCAGGAAGAGCCACGATAACCTTAGCTCCTTGCTTCATATTAGGTGCTCCACAAACGATTTGTGAAACAACACCTGGTTGAATTTCAATTTGACAAACATGTAGGTGGTCACTATCAGGATGATTTACACATTCCTTTACATAACCAATTGTCAAATTAGTATTCGTAGTAAGAGGATATGCCTCTTCAATTTCCGTCATATGGAAGGAAATTTGATTAAATAATTCTTCATTTGTATATCCATCTAGATTAATATAATCCTTTAACCAGTTTGTAGAAACCTTCATCTTACTTTACCTCCTTAAATTGATGTAAAAAGCGAAGATCATTCGTATAGAAATTACGAATATCATCAATACCATACTTAAGCATAGCAACACGTTCAATACCAACCCCAAAGGCAAATCCTTGAATATGCTCTGGGTCATAACCTGACATTCTAAGTACATTATCATTGACCATACCTGCACCTAGAACCTCAATCCAACCAACACCCTTACATGTTGGACATCCCTTACCACCACAGCGGCTACATGAAACATCTACCTCAACAGATGGCTCAGTAAATGGGAAAAATGATGGACGAAGACGAATTTTATTGTTTTGACCAAACATCTTTTTCGCAATTTCAAGTAATGCGCCTTTTAAATTAGCAAGAGAAATATCCTCGCCTAAAACTAAACCCTCAAATTGCATAAATTGATGAGAGTGAGTTGCGTCATCCGCATCACGTCTATATACCTTACCAGGACATACAATTTTAATTGGAGCTCCACCCTTTTTCTCCATTGTACGAGCTTGTACAGGAGATGTTTGACTACGAAGTAAGTGTTCAGGATCAATATAGAAGGTATCCTGCATATCACGAGCAGGGTGTCCCTTAGGTAAATTTAATTTTTCGAAGCAGTATTCATCGGTTTCAATTTCTGGTCCTTCAGCTATTTCATATCCCATACCGATAAATAAATCCTCAAGTTCCATTATTGTTTGATTTAAAGGATGAATAGATCCTACATTAGCCTTTAGCCCAGGAAGGGTAACATCAACTGTTTCATTTAAAAGACGAGCATTGATTTCTGCATCATTAAGCTCTGCAAGCTTTGCATCAAATGCTTCTGAAAGCTCAGTCTTATATTGGTTAGAAATCATACCAATCTCTTTACGTTCTTCTACTGTTAAATTACGCATATTAGCCATAATTTGCGCAAAAGGACCTTTTTTACCTAATACATTTGCCTTTTCATTTGTTAATTCAATTTTGTTCTTAATTTCTTTAAGATTAGCCTTTACCTTATCTCTTAAAGCCTCAAGTTCTTCTTTGATTGCCATAAATATTGGCTCCTTTCTTTTAAATATTTTATATTAAGACTCACTTTTTTTTACTTAAGCAATAAAAAAAGTCGCCCTAAATCCAAGGACGACATTATCGCGGTACCACCTTAGTTCAGTATAAAATACTGCACTCAAATTCTTTAACGCAGAAAACGGGCTTGATTAGAGCCATTCAAAAGTGAATTCAAATTAAAAATCTAAGAAGCTTTCCACCTTCCGCTTCCTCTCTTATAGATTAAATAACTCTACTAGTCTTTATCATCATATTTTTATCAACGAGTTAATTATACCCAATTTAAAAAAATTAAGCAAGAGCTTTTTATCAATTAGGCAACTCTTGCTTAAAATTAACTATTATTTTAAATTGTTATTTACATTATTTTTACTAGTTTTTTCAATCAAACTAGCAAATGCTTTTATTATAACTACGATAGCAACATAAAGTCCAATAAGAACAATTGTTGTATCAATATCATTTTGAGATACAAAAAACAAAACAATAAATACTATTGAGCCCAAAATTAAAATAATATCTTTAATATACTTCATCATTACTCCTCTTTTCCTTTCTACTAAATGTATTTTAACAAAATATATTTTTTTGTCAAATTAATATATAACAATTCTCCTACTTTAAATTGCGAAGTCCTTTAGGATAATGATTTTTTAAATGTCCATTAGTCGCTTTAAAGCCACCAAGATATAATCCATCTGTTTCAATTACACCGTAACCATTAGGAAGTGGCGCTTCTATCTCTTCACCAACTAAATACTTTAAAACTCTAGGATCATTAACATCAAGCTTTAATATATTTTTAAAATATTTACCTAAAGCTTTATAAAAATGGTGATATGGTTCAAAACGGCCCTTAATTACCTCACCAAGCTCAACACCATTAGTGTTAACATTAAGCTTTGACATATCAATATTTGATACAGTAAGATAATACCGGTTTCCTATTTTTTTAATATCACCCTTAGGTATTTCTTTAAGATTATCCTTCATAAACTTTATAACAATTTTCAATTCATCACTTTGTTTTGACTTATCATATCTTACACGTGATACCTCAGCTCTTTTTTTCCTTAAAAGAGCCATGTATTGACCCTCTCCTTTACCAGTAAAAGGATAAAATTTTAAAGTTTCTTTAATACTAGCTTCCTTCGTAAATTCCTTTAACAAAGGATTAGCTGGTAACACCTCATAATCAAGTTCATTTACAAGAAAAGAAACAATATCTTCATCCTCTTCTTTTGAAAATGTACAGGTTGAATAAATAAGAATACCATTTTCTTTAAGCATTTTATCGGCTGATTTTAATATTTCATAATCCATTTTAGCACAAGCTAATGGAAGCTCTCTTGTCCACTGTGCCATAGCTTCCTCATCTTTTCGCATCATGCCCTCACCTGAGCAAGGTGCATCAACTAAAATTACATCAAAAAAGCCAGGAAATGTTGATGCTAAACGAGAAGGTGTTTCATTTAAAACAACACAATTTTGATAGCCTAGGCGTTCAATATTACTAAATAAAATTTGACTTCTCTTTTTTGAAGGATCATTTGAATATAATATACCTTTAGGAATTCTTGATAAGATTTGTGTTGACTTTCCTCCAGGAGCTGCACATAAATCAAGAACCGTCTCATCGCCCTTAAACTGATACATATTAACAGGTCCCATCGCAGAAGGCTCTTGAAAATAGAAGGCACCTAAATGATGATATGGATGAGTTCCATATTTTTCCTCATCATTTAAATAATAGCCCTCGGGATCATATTTAATAGGTTCAAGGGGCATATTTAGATTTTTATGAAAAGTATCATAAGTAATTTTATTTAAACGAATACTTCTTACAGGCTTCTTTTGATATTCTTCAAGCATTAATTCATATTCTTTTTTAGTTAATGTTTCTTCTAAATATTTTAAAAATTCTTGATTCATTTTAAACCTCCTAAAAAAAAGAGCCTGCTATATATAAGCAAAGCTCTTATTTATTTAATGAGAAATTACTTAACTTGAGTAAACTTAACTCCATCTCTTGTAACTTCAAGAATAGAGTCACCCTTTTCAAGATTTAAAGACGCAACAGCAGCCTTATAAGCATCCTCAAGCTTACCACAAACTGGTTGAACACCCCATGCTAATTGTAAAGAACGGCAATCGCTTCTTTCCTTTGTAGCAAAGAATACGTCAGCAGCTGGACGATATTGAGAAATCTTGAATGCAAGCTCTTGATCACCTTCAGCAACAACAGCAGCAACTTCGAAATTATTTGCAACTTGAGCAACAGCTAAACCAATAGCGTCAATTTCATTCTTCTCATTTGGATAAGAAAGAACATTATCAATCATTAATTCATGATCAATATCATCTTCAGCTCTTTCATCAATCTTAGCCATGTAAGTTACAGCCTCAAGAGGATAATCTCCTTGAGCAGACTCACCTGAAAGCATTGTAGCTGATGTACCATCAAGTACAGCATTATGAACGTCTGAAACCTCAGCACGTGTAGGTCTTGGATTTTGTTGCATAGAATCTAGCATTTGAGTTGCAGTAACAACAATCTTACCAGAAGCTTGAGCAAGATAAATCATTTCCTTTTGAATAGCTGGAAGATCCCAAGCATCAACGTCAACACCTAAGTCTCCACGAGCAACCATTACACCATCAGAAAGAGCAATGATTTCTTCCATGTTTGAAACACCCTCTTGGTTTTCAATCTTAGAAATAATCTTGATGTGGTCATTCTTCTTAGCTGCTAAGATATCACGAATATCCTTAATATCTTGTGGACGACGAATGAATGAAGCAGAAATGAAATCTACATCCTCATCACAACCAAATTCGATATCGTCCTTGTCCTTTGGAGCGATATAATCCATATTAAGAATTACTCCTGGGACATTACAGTTTCTCTTGTTCTTTAGCTTACGAGAATTTTCAATACGGCAAACTAATTCATGATTAGCTTCATCCTTTTCAGTAACTGTTAAAGTTAAATTACCATCCTCGATAAGGATTCTTCCACCTACAGAAATATCGTCATAAAGACCTGGATAAGAAATAGCAACCTTGTTTGCATCTCCTAGATAAGAATAATCCATAGTAATACGGATAGTGTTACCCTCAGTTAGCATAACAGGCTCGTCATTCTTTAAATAACCAGTACGAATTTCTGGTCCCTTTGTATCAAGCATGATACCAATATTCCAGCCCTTTTCAGCATTTAAAGCCTTAACGTTCTTAATACGGAAGCCTTGCTCAACATGGTCACCATGAGAGAAGTTCATACGCATAACGTTCATTCCAGCATTGATAAGTGCCTCTAATTGGTCCTTTTGTTCAGAAGCTGGTCCAATTGTACATACCATTTTTGTCTTTTTCATAGTATTTCTCCTTTTATTCTTGTTTAATTTATCATTAATTTTTAGGCAAAACCTAAAAAATAATTTCAGGTGTAAAATTTATACCCTTTTTTATTATATCATAGTTTTTGCTTTAGACAATATTTTTAAACTTAATTTTTAACAATTTTTTTGATTTTTTTAAATTATTTGTTTACAAATGCTAAAAAAATAACCATAAAATGTAATATTTTTTCAAAATATGAATTCTTTTAATTACCTTAGACTTGAATTATTAATTTAAATAGATATAATAGAATTATCTTTGAAAATAGGAGAAAAGTTAATATGAAGAATTTAAAGGGTGCCTGTGTTCTTGGACAATCAGGTGGACCAACATCAGTTATAAATGCGAGTGCAGCTGGTGTATTTTTAGAAGCGCTTAATCAAGAGTGCATTACTGCAGTATACGGTGCTAAGCATGGTATTCGTGGTATTTTAAATGAAGAGCTTTATGATATTGGTAAAGAAGATATTAAAGAGCTTGAGTTGTTAAAAACAACGCCATCTTCTTCAATCGGTTCAGTAAGATATAAGCTTGCTAATCCAGAGGTTGATGATAAAGACTACAAACGAATTTTAGAAGTATTTAAAAAATACAATATCCGTTATTTTTTCTATAATGGTGGAAATGACTCAATGGACACTTGTAATAAAATTTCTAAATATATGGCTAAATCAGGCTATGAATGTAATTGCATCGGTGTTCCTAAAACGATTGATAATGATTTAGTAGCCACAGATCATACTCCTGGCTATGGTTCAGCTGCCAAATATATTGCCACAACAATGATGGAAATTTATGAGGATGCTTGTGTATATGATACACCAATGATTTGCGTATGTGAAATTATGGGTCGTAATGCAGGTTGGCTTACTGCCGCTTCTTCACTTGCATCATATAAAGGACATGGACCAAGTCTTATTTATTTACCTGAAGTAACATTTGACTTTGATAAATTTATTAAAGATGTTGAAAAATGCTACCAAAAGGATAATCACGTTCTTATTGCTGTATCTGAAGGAATTAAAACAAAGGATGGCAAATATATTCCTGAGGCTTTAGGTGAAATGTCTACAGATTCATTTGGACATGCTCAGCTTGGTGGTACTGCTCAAATCCTTGCGCAAAAAATAAAAGAGCATTTTAAATGTAAGGTTCGTGCAATTGAATTTAATTTAATGCAAAGATGTGCACAGCATTTAGCATCTAAAACAGATATTCTTGAAGCCTTTGGTGCTGGAAAAGAAGCTGTTAAACAAGCTGTTAATGGTGTTACTGATAAAATGGTAGCTTTTAATCGTGTATATAAGGATGGTAAATATACTTGCCAATATAATCTTGTAGATTTAAGTATTGTTGCAAATGATGAGAAAAAAGTGCCTCTTGATTGGTTAAATGACGAGCAAAATAACGTTAATGAAAAATTTATCGAATATGCGCTTCCTCTTATTCAGGGTGAAATGGCCGCACCAATTGAAGATGGTCTTCCAAGATTTGCTAAGTTAAATAAGATTTTAGCTAAATAAAATGTAAAAGAATCGAATTAAGCTTCGGTTCTTTTTTATTTCTATATAATTGCTTTAATAAAATTAAATTTTAAAGTTTGCATTATTAACACACTTAATAATATTTTCCATAGTATCAGCGTGCATAGTATTAATTATGAATCTACACAATTGATGCTCTGCATTATCTCTATCTAATCTAACACCTGACTTATCAATAACATGATACGCAGAATCCGGTTCTGCTCCTATAGCCATCAAAATAAGAGTCAATCTTAATAATGAGCCATTCCTTTTACCAGCAATAATATTTTTAACAGAAGAAAGTTCTATTTCTGTTTCAGCTTCTATTTGTTCATACGTTAAGCCACTTTTTTCCTTTAAAATTTTCATACATGTAACATAATCATTATTTAAATCAAAAAATGCATTATTAAATTTTCGCTCTTCTTCTAAAATTTTCATTATATTTGCTTCAGTAAATATATCTTTTTCTTTACCTTCAAAACATAACTTTGTATGAAACTTTGAATTTCTATTGCGATTTAAGAGGCATTCTCTTTCATAACACGAATCAAAATTTACAATCGTCATTTTCATTTTTATACAAAATTTATTTAGTTTTTTTCTTGCTTCATACTTTATATATTTCTTCCCATAAAAATCTTTTCCAATATATTTTTCAGAATTCAAGCATAAATGAGATTCTAAATAGACTAATTTTTGTTCTTCCATCATTTTTGATATTATAGGATTTGAAGATAATGCAATTGCATCAATTGCAGGAATAACAAATGTTTCATTATACTCACAAGTACCTGGTTCAAATGAAAAATCAGGAACTTTGTAATCATCACACCATATATCACAGCCATATGCTTCTGTAACGCCAATATCACACAATCTAATTTTAACAGACAATTTAGATACGTGATATAAATTTGATAAAGTCTCAATGACATTAGGAAGAATATCTATTGTATCACTATTATTTTTAAGTCTAAATTCTTTAATTAGCTTAAAAGCTTCTTCACTAAAAGCCTTATATGGCATCAAGATTCTTGGTGTTAAAGCATTTGCTTGCCACTCCATTATATTTATATCCATTCCTAAATTCATATTAGCTCTGCCATTAATATCACAATCAAACCATTTATATTTTTTATCAAAAATCTTTTGAAACTTTATAGCATATCTATGTAAATAAAAATGTACACACTCATGAATAATAGTATTATTATTTTCCTTTTCAATATTACTCATAAAATAAGAATTTGGATCATAAACAATTGTGTTAGCATCAACATAAAGTTTTGTAATAGAATCACAACTAGCATCATAAAAAGGAGCCAATGTATCTTCAAAAAAAATTCTTCCAAAAATAGACTTATCCTTTACAATATTATGCTTACATACTTTAAGTCCCATTTTTTCAGCCACTAATCTTGAATCAACATTTATTGGACTTAACAATGCTTTTGGATAATACTTCCTTAAAAATTCTTCTGCAATAAAATCTAGTTCATTTTTCTTAATATATGGGACTAGCATTTCATTTAAACTTCTTTCATGTTTAACCCTTATTTTATCATATATTCTTACATTAATGATATTAAAATCTTTAAATTCCGTTTCAATAGTACCTTCACAAAGTAAATTCAACCATAAGTCTTTTCCAACGTAATTATTCTGACCCTTACGAATTGTTCCAAATATTTTAATCATTACAATAATATCAAAACCAATTTTATCATTTTTATCATAAGCTATACAGGAATTTATATTAGAATCACCACAAATTAAATTGCCACTATAGCATTTAAATCCAAGTTCTTCTCTTACCATATATCTATGACTTTCAAAAAAATTTTCACATTCTTTAACTATTTTATCTTTAAAATTATCTTGCACATATTTATTTATACCTTTATTACTCAATATAATTCTCCCCCTTTATATATAATTAAATAATAAATTATTGTTTCAAGCCCAATAAAAAACATATTTTCTCTAAAACAATAACTAGTTTATAACATCATTATACAATATTTGACAAAAAAATAATAGATTTTTTACTAATTTAAAGAATTTTATATTTTTCAAATATTATATAATGAAAAAACGTATAAAGAAGTCATCTCTATACGCTTTCAATAATTGATATTAGTTATTTCTAATGCCTATTTTAGATTTAATTAGCTCTAACATTTCTAAAGCTTTTTTATTTGAAAATAAAATAGTATTTACCAATATTTTTTTACTGCCAACCCTTAATATAATATGTGGTACTCCTATACTTGTATCAATATAACAAATATCTTTTAGTTTATTGTAATAAATAATTTTATCCTTCTTTTTTAAATGGTCACTATACGTTCCATTTTGAATAATAAAATAATCATCATAGAAAACAAATTTAAGTCTTGTTACAACTAAAATAGATATAATCAATACAAATATTAAGATCAAAGTATAAATCATACATCTAACATAAAAATTTTTATAATATTCAATCCAACCCATAATAATAATTGGAACCAAAACTAAACACATTAAAATGCAACAAAATATATAATATCCACTGTTAGGTCTAAAGACTTTTTTCATAATTGCTCTTCTCCTTCCCGTAAACTATAATGAATTAGTGTATCCTTATCTGAATTTAGCGTCTTAAAATTCACCAATATGCTATTTATCGAGAAAAAACACTTCAAAATTAGTACAACCATCAATATGAAACATATATATTTTATCTTTAATTCCACATTCAAATAAAATAGTACTATTAAATCTACTATAATATACATTATTAATACCTAACGTACTTTTTTTAACAAGATTACAAAATATTTCAAGACTAATAGTTTTAAATTTGGAACCAATCTCAAAAAATTCCACACAATTAGTTATTTTATCATATCTAGTATCAACTGTAATAATTATTTTCGCACAAGATGTTAAATCTTTTTCTCTACCACTTTCATCGAGATTATAAATGCCTTTTTCAAAATCCAGTATAATCCTTGATTCATCATAAGAAATTCCTGTAGCATCAGTATCATGATATCCAAACTTCATTATTTTATCATAAATCATATATTACCTCATCCATTGTTCAAGTGCATTAATTATTTCTTTCCATAACTTCTTTATTGCTTTTCCTACTCCATATGGTAAATTTGTCTATCCTTTTAATGAATTACCATCTAATCCAACCCTGATGATGTGAAGTTCTTGATAATATCATTACCATAAATATGAAAATGAGTAAGATAATAGTCATTAGAATAGATATGCTTCACTGTATATTCACCTGACTTGCCATTTGTTTTGACCATCATAACTATTAATCCAACAATTCTCGCTACTCCTATAATTTGAACTCCATTAATTGTCAATTCAACAGCAAACGTAACACCTGCTGTTGCTCCCAAATAATCATACCATTTAACATCACCATTAAACATTGATCCATCTTTAGGAACAATATAAGCAGATGTTCCAAAGTCAATACAAGCTCCAATAATTTTTCCAATAACCAAAGCTAAAAATGCAATGTCACCTGTTGGATTCACATACATTACTAAATTATTATTACAATATGCATCATACTTATATTTTACAACAAGTTTACCATTTTGGTCAACCATTCCTAAAATAGCCAATTATTATGAAAAATGGTATATGAAGTTTCCTCCATATACCAATATATTATAAGTATTGTTAATGGCAATACTTTCTCTTTAAATACTTGTTTCCTTTATTAGAAAACGATAATTTTTTTTAAGTTTTTTCTAATGTAAACAAATTGTCACATTCAATTCCGTTTGAATTTTATGTATCTGAAAAATATATGTTATAATCAATTTTTTTTAATTAGTTTATCTTGATAATCAAAAATTTATAAATAAATCTTAATTTTATATTACCAAGAAATTGTCTAATCACATCTAAACATTTATTTTCAAAATATCCATCACAATTAACACAAAAAAGATTCCTAAGGTTCACATTATCTATAAAAAAATTTTATTTGATATCTATAGTTTGTCATTCCAAATTATATTCTGATTATTAATTCCATTTTCTAATTTTTCAACATTTTCAAAAGCTACTTCATTTTCCCCCTTTTTTACCAAAACAAATTTATGTGGTAAATCTTTATCCCTTAAATTATAGTATTTCTTCCATTTTAACAATGTAACATCTTCAAGTTTTAATAGTGGCTTTAAATTATTATTATCAACCATATAATCAGTTTTAAGTTTTTTTAAATTAGGCATGTCATTTATAAAGTTTAAATCACTAAAATGTCCAGATTTAAAAGTTTCATCACTATAGATAGAAAAAGTATCAAGTTTTTTCAAATCAAAAACAATTTTATCCACATTGTTTATTTTATTGCAATCCACTAGTTGTAAAGAAACAAGATTTTTTAAGTTGACAAGATAGTTTATATCTGATAATTTAGGACAATAATCAATTATTAAATTTGAAATATTTAAAGGCAAAAATTCTAAGTTATTAATTTTTTTAAATCCCATTAAAACAAGTTCTTTAACATAAGTCAAGTTTTTGAAATCTAGTTGCTTAGGTTCATACATGCAAGCATTAAATTTTAAAGCTTTAATATTAGGCAATGTCATTTTTATTTCTTCATCAAATATAATGTAAAGCTTTTCCAATCTTTTAAAATCATATGAATTCATTTTATTAAATGTACTCGCATATAAGCTAATACCTTCAATATTAGTATATTTATTTAAAAAAACATAATTTTCACAATCTTTGTTTAAAGATATATACTTGACTTTAGATAAAAAAGAAAAATTTGAAATATCATTATCTTGTGCATATATATATTCTATTTTATTTGAAGTGATATATTTATCATAAACTAATCTTTTATGGATATCATATGCATCGTCAATAATTATTCCTGCATTTTCTTGAAAAAAAGGCTCATATATTTCTTTTATTTCCATATTCTCCCCTCCTTGTAACCATATTGTAATTAATAGTCAATATTTAACCATACAATTGATAAATAACCTAACATAGCTTCACTATTTTTTTTAAAACCATTCGAATAGCAATTTTAATCCTGGACTATTTATTTTATTTTCTAATATACCATTCATACTTATTGCCCCACCATAATGTTGCATAAAAAAGGCTTCATTAGCAAATGCCATTTTTTCATTGGTACATGGATAATAAACCCACGATGTGCCACAATGATTTCTCATACTAGTATACATTCTATCCATTGATCCTTTGCCAACATAAACAACCTTATTTCCACGTTTTATCAAATAACATCCAGTATTAGATGATGATGGTATTGGAGCATACTCTGCAAGCATAGGCATTGCGAAAGCTATGCTATATGCAACTCCTTTAACTGAATCATACGAATCTCCAAGCCAACTCATATAATTATTACCACTAATTGTTTGTTGAATTTCAGCGCCAGCAAAAGAAGTTATAGCAATAGACGATAATGCAGCTGTTGCATACACACCTATACTTGCAGCTGTTGCTGCCGTCGCAGATACAGCTGCACTAGCTCCCATATAAGTTGCAGTCATAGAAGCAAGAAAACCAGCACCATATGCAGCCATACCACACGTTGCCACCATAGATGCAATTGCGATAGCTGCAATAGACGCAATTTCATCCACATACATTACGGGATTATTATTACAATATGCAAATAAATTCAAACAAGTAATATTTTGAGGCTCAAGATAGTTAATACTATCACTATTTAGCCATCTTCTCCACTTTGGTACATAAAATCTTGATTTACAATAATACATTTCTGTATCATCGTCATAATAATATCCTTTGTATCTAAATGGATTACGAGTACCTAAATTACATCCACTTGTATCTTCTATTCCCTTACTATTACCATATGCATCGTATTTATATTTTACAACAAGTTTACCATTTTGGTCAACTATTCCTAAAATATTTTGAAGATAATCTCTTACATAAAAATACTTACTAGAATTATCTTTAATCAAACCATATAACATGCCATTTTCATCATATAAGAAATCTAATCTACAATATTGATTTATTTCTGTTATTAATTTATCACCATCATAATAATACTGCGTTGTAAATTCTTCCGAATCTCTATCGTCATCATACCAATAGCCTAAAACCTTTTTAATTATTAAGCCATTACTATCATAAGTATAATCAATACTCTTTTGCTCATCAATACCTAATTCTTCTGATATTGAAATTAATCTTCTTCCTTCAAATCTATATGCGGTATCTCTATAGGTTGCAGGATTTCCTGGATTTGTTGAAGAAAATGATACTGGCCATCCATTTATCGTCTTTAATCGATTTAAATTATCATAAGTAAAGGTATCATTTCCAGCCTTTGTAACATTTCCATTATTATCATATTTATATTCAATATCATCTTCCTTAGTTAAGAATCCCCTGTAATCATAAGTATAATTATGACTGCCAAATACTGAATCTGTAATTTTAACTACATTTCCAATATTATCTGTTTCATAATTTCTTGTATAATTTTTTGAACCATAATATTTGATTTCTGATTTTACAATTGGTACTTTAGCTTCCTTATGAGCATTTGTTGTTTTAGTATCATAATATGTTCTTAAAATCTTTACTGTCGAACTATGAAGTTCTTTATATTTTAATAACCCAAATTCATCATATTCATTAATCGTTGAAAAGCCTTGAAGTTCATTACTTAAGCTTCTTAATGTAGCTTCAGATACATAATAATTTGATACAGCTAGCATTTCAATTTGACCATATAATGGATATGAATTTGCATAGTCATCAATCATATTTTCATCGTAGCATCTTCCAATCATAAATGACAAGCTCTTATAATTAAACCATGTTTCAATCTGATGTGTATCTATCAGTCCATCCACAAAGAAACGAATATTTTTATATTTAAATACCACCTGTGAATCATTAGGATCTTCAGTATCATAAGAAATACCGATTGTATGCCATGAACCAGTTGAGACTGTAATGGAAGATTCTACAACCTTACCATCTAAATCTAAGCATAGTTTATTATTTGCATTACGATATAAGCCTAAGGTTTGCTTATCATTAAATCCTTCAAAGAAATATTGCTTATCAGTTTTGGCATCCGTATATGCTCTTAGCATAATTGTTCCGGAATCCTTTGGTGTTAATTCATATTCTAACACTTGTCCATCTGCTACATATGAAAATCCTTTATTTAAATAATTATAATTAAAAGATCTATCATTATCACATTTAGCATATGCTCTTAGATCATAATTAATAGGAGAAACTCCTTTTAATGATTTTAAATCATTTTGAAGTGGGAAAATTTCATAATTGTTTTGAATATTTGAATCGATTGTATATAAGTTTGAACTTGATGAATTAACACATCTCCACTGTGTGTCGCCTTGATTATCACAAATATAGTCCTTTGTTAATTTATAATAATTCATCAATGTACTTATGCTTATATCGCTATCGTCATTATTGCTTATCATTAATAATGCTATCTTACCAGAAAAGCCTGAGCTTTCACCATTAAAATACATATGTCCAATATGATATGCAGGATTTTTATCCATTTCAAGTCCATAGTTTCTTCCTGTCATTTCCATTGTTTGAATATTACCATTTAAGCAAA
>MNRZ01000008.1:0-998 GCA_001916215.1 Clostridium sp. CAG:307_30_263 | reverse complement strand
TTATCCTTAATATATACTCCCAAAAATCCATTACCTTTATTATTTTTTTGACTAAACAAATATTCTGTTGTACTTAATGATGATGGTTTAAACCACATTGCAACCTTTCCCATTGGTTGACCGTAATTTTCACCATCAACATGATACAAAATACCATTTGGATCTAAATTAAAATCTAGACATGGAATACTATTATCTCTTCTTACGGTTTTTGAAAATTGATTATAAGAATTATCAAAACTATAGATTATTTTATTATTTCCAATCAAATTAGAGTCTGTTAAATATGTCGCCACATTAATATTAGCATCTACAAATTCGCCTACAATTGATTCAGGATATGCACTTTGTGATCTTGAAAGTACATTATAACTTTGATAAATCTTTTTACCATTAACATTAGACTCACTTCTTATGATATTTCCTTCCTTATCATATTCATACTTTAAATCCATATTTGTTTTATATTCTCTTGTAACATTACCATTAATATCATATTCATAATTATTTAATACTTGTCCATTTTGATTTAGAATTGATACAATTTGGTTTAAGCTATTATAATTGAATTTATATCTAGTTGATGAACCATACTTAATTTCTACAATTTTTCCCTTAGTATCGTACTTAAAGTTATAAATATCCCCATTTTCCCCATATTGTTGGCTTACAAGCTGCATTTCATCATTATATGTGAACTTAAATAGGGTTATACCATTTAATTCTACCTTAATAACATTATTAAAATTATCATATGTAAAGCTATATTTAATTCCACTTTGATTACTAATTGTACTTAATCGATGACGAGTGTCATATGTATAATTAGTTGAATGATTATTACTTAATACTAAATTATTTAAATTCATATATTGATCATACTTATACTGACTTACGCGTGATAAGGCATCAGTAGATTTTAAAATCTTACCTAAGGAATCATTCTCATATCTTTCAATATGACCAAGTTCATCCATTTTTGATGCTAAATAGCCATT
>MNRZ01000007.1 GCA_001916215.1 Clostridium sp. CAG:307_30_263 | reverse complement strand
AGAAGATAAATGTAGGGAATATTACAAAGGTAGGATAATGATACATCATTTGCAATCTAATGTTAAAAATGATAAAATGAAGCTAGGAAAAGTACGTTTCGAAAGGTACAAAAAGTTTTTGAAATGCTTTGACAAAAATGCAGAAGAGCTTAAAAAGGATGGTGATTTATTAATGAAAATGCTAGGAAAACAAGTAGAAACCTTTAATAGTGATGAAGAAAGAAAAAGACAAGCCTTTGAAGCTGAGTGGAAACAAATAAATGAAAGATGGGTTAAAGCTCAAAATGAGAAGGAACTTCAAGCCCAAAAAGAGCTACTATTACAAAAGGACGAGCAAATAACAAATCAACAAGAAAAACTTATATCTTATGCTAAATTATTAAAATCATTAGGAAAAACCCCATTAGAAATCAAAGAAGCTACAGGACTTACAACTGATGAGATTGAAAAGATATAGCTAAATATATTATTCATAGTTAATGAGGTTTTGTAATGCTAAAAAAACAAGTAGAAGCCTTTAATAGTGATGAAGTTAAAAGAAGACAAGCCTTTGAAGCTGAGTGGAAGCAAATAAATGAAAGATGGGTTAAAGCTCAAAATGAGAGGGAACTTCAAGCTCAAAAAGAGTTACTATCTCAAAAGGATGCTCAACTATCTCAAAAGGACGAGCAAATAATGAATCAACAGGAGCAACTATCTCAAAAGGACGAGCAAATAAAAAATTAACAAGAAAAAATTACATTTTATGCTAAATTATTAAAATCGATAGGGAAAACAACCTTAGAAATTGAAGAAGCTACAGGTCTTACAACTGATGAAATTCAAAAGATGTAATAAATTAGTAAAGTATATTAATTTAATTTATAAAAGGCAATTTTAGCCTTTTTTTCTTCTTTCTTATTTCATTTAAGCTTATTTTAAAGTATAATAGATAATGCAATTTTATGAATTGAGGTTTATATATGGAACGTTTAGATAAAATTCTTTCACATTTAAATTATGGATCTCGAAAAGAGGTTAAAGAATATATTCGTAAGGGCTATTTTATGGTAAATGGAGAAACGATTTATAAGGATGATTTTAAGGTATCACCTTTAGATGATGAAATTACCTTTGATGGTGGCGTTATTGAATATAATGAATTTGTATATATTATGCTTAACAAACCAAAAGACGTTATTTCAGCTACCTTTGATCCAAGGTACAAAACGGTAATTGATTTGATGCCTGAATATGCTAAAATGTCAGTTTTTCCTGTCGGAAGACTCGATATTGATACAGAGGGACTGCTAATAATTACAAATGATGGAGCTTTAGCACACCGCCTATTGTCGCCAAAATATCATGTTTGGAAAAAATATTATTTAACCTTTGATGGTATTTATAAGGAAGAATATCAGCATAATTTTGAAGAAGGTATAATTTTAGATGATGGTTATAAAACTTTACCGGCTTGTTTTGAAATTATCAAAGAAAATGAAGCTTATATTTATATTCATGAAGGAAAATATCATCAGGTCAAAAGAATGCTTGAGGCATTGAATATGAAAGTTACTTATTTAAAGCGAGTTGGCTTTGGTGATATTACACTTGATAATACCTTAAATCTAGGTCAATATCGCTTATTGACAAAAGAAGAAATTGATATTTTGAAGGGTAATAGTAAATAAGCTGGTTATAATAAATGATAAGGAAGTGATGACGTTGAAAAAGAAGCTTACAAAATGGAAAAGAAGGCTTTTAGACGTTGGTAAAAGAAATAGATTAATTAATTTTAGAAAATCAATAGCGTCGACAGTTGAAATTATTGCGGATGATTTTTATAAGTTATATGACGATTTTATGGATTCAAACTCATATGAATTTGCTAAATTGTTTGATACAGTTGGAGATTTTGATGGAGCCTTTGAAGAATCATTAGATCAAAAGCTAACTAATGCTTTAGGTAAAACAATTTATTATAAGGATAGATATGAAATTTCAGAAATTAATGAAATAAGAAAACGATTTAAGCCAAATCCTAAGAAAAATTATTTATATTCGACAACTATCTATCAACGTCTTAATTATGTTTTAAATAATTTAAGTAAAAAGGGTCGCTTATATTATGAAGAAAATGGAGTAAATGCTCTTTATATGGCTTTTGGTTTTTTATCGTATATTGAAGATGGACAAGAGTTTTTGGCACCATTAGCTTTAGTACCTATTGAAATAAGTCAACGTTCAGTTGCTGATCCTTTTAAGGTTCGTCCGCTTGACGATGATTTTATTATTAATGACAATATTGTTCATAAATTTAAACTTGATTACAAAATAGATTTAGGAAGACTAGATGGTGAGGAGTTAAAAAAATATTTAACATCTGTTAATGCCAAAGTAGGTAAACTTAATTTTAAGGTAATTAATAGTGTTTATATTGGATTGTTTTCATTTTCAAAGATAATGATGTATCAAGATATATTAAATAACGAAGATAAAATTACTAAAAGCCCAGTTGTAAGAGCTCTTGTAGGCTTGGATACAACCTTAAATCAAAATATAAAACTTGATGAAGTTAATTTAGATAAGGCAGAGGGACTTGAGGAACAAAATCAGGTATTAGCTGCAGATTCAAGTCAATATAAGGCTATTTATTATGCTAAAGAAGGTTTGAGTTTTGTTTTACAAGGACCACCAGGTACGGGAAAAAGTCAAACAATCACTAATATGTTGGCTGAATTAATTGCTAAAAATAAAAAAGTTTTATTTGTTTGTGAGAAGAAGTCTGCTCTTGAGGTTGTTTATAGGAACTTAAAAAAATGTAGTTTGGATATGTATGCTCTTCCTTTGTTTGACACAAAGGCTAATAAAAAGGATATTGTAAAAGGAATTTACGATAATTTAAATTCTGTTCAAAATAATCGTATTAAGGTTTCTGATAAAGCTCGTGATGATATGGCAACAGATGAAAACTTAATGATGAAAATGAATCAATATTTAGAAGAAATATTAACAAAGATTGAACCTATCAATATGAGTATATATGATTTAGTATCAAAAATTTCAGGTTTAAGCAGAATTACATCAATGAGCTTTACCTTAGAAAATCCTCTTTTGATTACAAATAAAATGATTGATGAATATATAGAGCAAATTGAAATTTTCTCAGCCGTATCAAAGCGTCTTGGTGATGACCCTAAGTCTCATCCTTTTTATCTTTTTAATCGAAATAAGCTTACTAAAAAAGATGAAGCATCCTTAAAGGATAAGATTATTAAATCACGTAATATTTTGGGTCGTCTTATGGATATTTTAAAGGATACCAAAAATAAATTTAATCTAGAGATTAATGATATTAAGAATATTGATGAAATTGTTTCTTTTATGGAAGCTGCCTTAATATTAAAGGATGTAGCTCCTACTTATTTAGAGCTTGCAAATCCAAGTCAATTATATGAAACATCTGTTAAACTTGAAAAAATATACGATAAAAATAAAGAATTACGTGATTATTTAGTTAAAAAATATAAGCTTAGTTTTCTTGATCTTGATATTGATACTATCTATAAGGAGATGCATGAGTATCAGTCAAAGGTTAAAAGAATGTTTGGCTATAAAAAACTCGATACTTTACTTGAAGGCTATTTATTAAATCCTAAAAATATGAAATACGAAGAAGAAATAGAGGATTTGAAAAAGCTTAAGGAATATAAGGATGGCTATTTAGAGGCCAAAAGAATTGATATCACTCTTGCGGAAAAGCTACCAGAATTATATTTTGGCACCTTAACAGATTTTTATGAATTAAATCGTCTTTTATACGCCCTTAAAATATATGATGATGGTACAAAGAGTATTAGTGTTTCTTCTTATAAGGATTTTCTTGAATTACTTAAAAAGCCTGAAAATGAAGCGTATTTAATTTTATTAGTAAATAAAATAAAAAATATTAAAGAAGAAATTGAAAATTCTATTGATGAATTAAATGATTATTTTGATTATGATTTGAAGGAGGAAAATCCTCTTATTTTAAATCAAAGATTAAATATGGCTTATATTTATTTTGATAGAATATATGAATATATTGACTTTATTAATTCATATCAACGGTTGGATAAAAGAATTAGCTCCTTTAAAAAGGAATGCTTAAAGCTTAATATTAAGCCGGATGATTATAAAAATGCCTTTTTAAAACATTATTATGAGCTTTGCTTAAATGAATATTTAGGCAATAACTCTCGTCTTGATATTTATTCTGGTGCATATTTGAATAATATTATTGCTAAATATCAAGAAATTGATGGCAAAATGAAGGAAATTTCAAAGATAAAGATTAAAGAGCAGGTTACTAAATCATGGCCAGAGCTTAATTCGGTTATGGCTTCAAATCTTGAGGTTAAGACATTATTATCAGAGGCTAATAAGAAAAGAAAGCTTAAAACCTTAAGAATTTTATTTAAAGAAATTCCAACTATATTAATGAATTTAAAACCTATTTTTATGATGTCACCTTTAAGCGTTGCGACCTACCTTGACAGTGATACTTTCCATTTTGATTGTGTTATTTTTGATGAGGCGTCACAAATAACAAGTGAAAATGCCGTTGGTGCTATGTATAGGGCAAATCAAATTATTATTGTTGGTGATAATGAGCAGCTACCTCCAACATCATTCTTTGATATGTCATTTGATGATGAAGATGATGAAGAGGCAGAATATGAGGTTTATGAATCAATTCTTGATGAAGCTTTGACAAGTCTTCCTAAAATTATGCTTAAATGGCATTATAGATCGAAGGATGAATCACTTATTACATTTTCTAATAAAGAAATATATCATGATCTTACAACTTTTCCAAGCTGTATTAAAAACGATCATCTTGGCCTTCATTATGAGTTTGTACCAAACGGATTATATATTCATGGTAAGAGAATAAACGAGGCTGAAGGTAGAAGAGTTGTTGATCTTGTAATGGAAATTGCTAAAAATAATCCTGCAAAATCATTAGGTGTCGTTACCTTCAATATGGCACAACAGTCATACATTGAAAGATTAATTCATCGTGAAAGATTAAAAAATCAAGATTGTGAGGAATTTTTCAGTGAAGAGAGGGAAGAACCATTTTTTGTTAAAAACCTTGAGTCTGTTCAGGGTGATGAAAGAGATATAATTATTATTTCTTCAACCTTTGGTCCTGATTCAACTGGTAAGCTTAGTCTTAACTTTGGTCCGATTAATAAAGATGGAGGCTACAGACGTTTAAATGTTGCAATAACTCGTGCTAAGGAAAGAGTAATTCTTGCAACATCACTTTCCCCAGATATGTTTAATTTGTCTAAAACAACCAATAAGGGAGTTATAATGCTTCATGATTATATTGCTTTTGCAAGTAATATTAAATCTTCAGAATTTAAAGAAAATCAAACTGATAATGGTATGATTTCCTCAATTGCTAGATTTTTAGAAGAGCATGAATATAAAACGGTTAGAAATATTGGTTATTCAGGCTATAAAATTGATTTAGCGGTCCTAGATCCTAATGATCCTAAGCATGTTATTTTAGGAATTTTAACGGATGGTGAAAATTATCAGCATCTTAAAACAGTTAAGGACAGGAATTCTTTAATTGATAACGCTTTAAGCTTAAGAGGCTGGTCTTTATATCATGTTTGGAGTCTTTCTTATTATAAAAATCCAGAACTATATCATAATGAAATCATAAATATTTTAGCTCATGGTGAAGAAAATCATGAAGAGTGCTATAATGATGCGGATTATGAATGTGAAGATAGTAGTAATTCCATTACGATTGATTCTTTATTTATGTCATATCCTGATGCTTTAAAAATTATTACTGATGCAATTCATAATGAACATAGTAAGGAAGATGCTATTTTAAAGATTATTTACGAGCTTGCACCCATTCGAATTTTAGATTTGAAAAAACTGATTTTACCAATGTATGGGAAAAGTAGGCTGACTTTAAATCTTGAACATGAAATGGAAGTAGAACTTGACAAGATTATCAGCGAAAATGGGCTTCATAAGGTAATTGGCTTTGTCTTAAAGCCTAGTGATTTATATGGCGTTGATTTTAGAATGTATAAATCGGATTTATACTACCCTAAAATTGATGGAATTTATGTTGAAGAGCTTGAAGATGGGTTCAAAAGGGTTATAAAGCATGTAAAAACAACTAGTAAAAGAATTTTATATAGTGAGTTTAATACTTTAGTTGGTTATCCTAAGGGTTCAAGTCAAACGAAGGTTTATTTTGACCGTGTTATTGATATTTTAAGTGATAAGGGAATTATTGAGGTTAATAAGGACATTATTGATTATAAAGAGGTATAGTATGAAAGAAATAAAGCAATTTGATGTTATTGTACTTGGAGGAGGTCTTGCCGGAATCTACACAGCTTTAAATATTAGGTCAGATTTAAAAATCGGTTTATTCATTAAGGATAAGATTGATGTAGGTTCATCTAATTTAGCTCAAGGTGGAATTGCGGCTGAAACCATTTTTTCGCCTAAGCAAATGGAAGAGCATTTTGAAGATACTTTAAGGGCAGGTGGATATCATAATGATAAAGAGGCTACGCGAATTTTAGTTGATGAAGCACCCCAAAATATAGAAAATCTTTTAAATCTAGGCGTTAATTTTGATAAAAATGAAAATGGTGAGCTTGTTCGTACTCTTGAGGGTGGCCATCGATCACGTCGTATTTTACATGCTGGTGGTGACGATACTGGTGCTCATGTTATGAGGGATTTACGCAAAACTTTAGAGGGAAGACCAAATATTAGTGTTTTTGAGGATGAAATGGCAATTGAAATTCTTGAAAATACTAATAAAGCCCTAGGTGTAATTGTTATTAATAAAAACAATGAAGAGGTATATGTTTTAGCTAATAAGATTGTTATAGCAACTGGTGGAATTGGTGGTATTTATAAAAATACAACCAATGATAAGATTGCTTGTGGTGATGGTATTGCTTTGTGTAAGCGTGCTAATGTTAAAATTGAAGATATGGAATTTGTTCAGTTCCATCCAACCGGCTTTTATGAAGAGGATAAAACGGGACAAGCCTTTTTAATTTCAGAAGCTGTACGTGGTGAAGGGGCTATTTTAAGAAATATTAAGGGCGAACGCTTTATGGCTAAGTATGATAAGGAAAGAATGGAGCTTGCCCCAAGAGATGTAGTTTCGCAAGCTATTTATAGAGAAATGTTTGATACGTGGTCTGATCATGTATATCTTGATATTACTCATAAAAGCAAAGAATTTTTAATGAAAAGATTTCCAACTATTTATAAGCATTGTCTAGAACATGGTATAGATATGTCTGTTGATTATATTCCTGTTTGCCCTGTTGAGCATTTCTTATGTGGTGGAATTAAAACGGATATCAATGGAAAAACTTCTATGGAAAATTTATACGCTGTTGGTGAATGTGCTCGTACAGGTGTACATGGGGCCAATCGTTTAGCTTCAAATTCTTTACTAGAATGTGTTGTTTTTGGATCAAGAGTTGCTAAGGATATTAATGAATCAACTGATTTTAGCAAGATTGATATTGTTTTACCGGATTTAGAATTTACTCATGAGCCTTATAATTTTAAGGATATTAGAGTTGATATAAGAGATACAATGTCAAAGTATGTTTTTATTGTACGTAAAGAAGAAGGCTTATTATTAGCTAAAAAAATTATTTCTAATCACTTAAATAATCTAAAGAAAATTAAGGTATTTTCAAGATATTATTATGAAACATTAAATATGGCAACAGTTGCAATGCTAATTATTGATGCTGCCATTGAAAGAAAGGAGTCTCTAGGCTGTCATTTCCGTCTAGACTAAATATTATGCAGGAAGAAATTATTGATATTATAAAAAGTGCTCTTAAGGAGGATATGCCAAATGGTGATGTTACAACTGATAGTTTAATTGAGGATGGGCACCAGTCTCATGCTAAGTTTATTGCTAAAGAAAGTGGAATTATTTCAGGACTTGAGGTTGCAAAAGAAGTTTTTAAGCAAGTAGGCGGAAGCTATAAGCTTGAGTTTAATTTTAAAGATGGCGATTATATTAATAAAGGTGATATTATTGGTGTAGTTGATGGTGATACTAAAACAATTCTTAAAGCTGAAAGATTAAGCCTAAATATTATGCAAAGAATGTCAGGTATCGCAACTAATACTCATAATTTTGTAAGTGAAATTGAAACAGAAACAAAAATTCTTGATACAAGAAAAACAACTCCAAATCTTAGGATTCTTGAACGTCAAGCGGTAAGAGATGGTGGTGGCTTTAATCATCGTTATTCTTTATCAGATATGGTTTTAATAAAGGATAATCATATTGATGCAGTTGGTTCAATTACTAAGGCGGTTAGTCTTGCTAAAGCAAAAACTAATTTAACCGTTGAAGTTGAAGTAGAAACACTTGAACAATTTAAGGAAGCTTTAGCTACAGGAGCAGATATTATTATGCTTGATAATATGTCAAATGAACTAATGGCTTTATGTGTTAAATTAAATAATAAGCAAAAAAGACTTGAAGCCTCAGGAAATATGAGTCTTGAGCGTGTTAAGAGCGTTGCAGCTTTAGGGGTTGATTTTATTTCGGTAGGGTCCCTAACCTATGCATCAAAGGCTCTTGATATTTCACTTAAGTTTCATTAATTAAAAAGACTTAAAAAATATTTTATAATTTTAATGTTTACTTTGAAATATGTTTATGCTATTATTGTGCTAGTTATATAGAATACCCCAAAAAAGTATTATTAAAAACCAAAAAAATATTATATTATTAGGAGAAAGAAATGGCCCGTACTTTAGTTGAACTTAAGGGAATCAGAAAGGCATACGGAGATAACGTAATACTTGAAGATTTCGATATGTCGATTAACGAAAATGAATTCGTTACATTACTTGGTCCATCTGGATGTGGAAAGACAACATCTTTACGTATCATTGGTGGATTTGAAACAATGCAGGAAGGTCAGCTGTTACTTGATGGAGAAGAAATTGGTATGCTACCAAGTCATAAAAGACCCATTAATACAGTTTTCCAACGCTATGCTTTGTTTCCTCATTTAAACATTTATGATAATGTTGCGTTTGGTTTAAGAAACAATGTCTATTCAAATGTTTATGACCTTGGCGTTATGGAAATGATGGAGGAATATGGCTTTGATGAGGAAGAGGTTGATAATGTTATCAAGTATCTTGCTAAATTTGATAGACCTCGAGATGTAAAAAAAGCTGCAATTGAATATTTTAAGGATTTATCTGTAACAGAAAGTATTAAAGAAGAATTAAAGGAAATTACAAAGGAGCAAGCTAAGGCTCATAATTATAAAGAGCTTCTTGAAGAAATTCTTGTTCGTCATGATGTTGCAGTAAAGCTTAAGGGTGATTCTTATAAGGATACAGTTAAAATGATGCTAGAGGATACTGCAGAGCTTGATGTCTATCAAAAAATGTTAAATCGTATTTCAAAGCGTCAGTTTAAAGAAGAAGTAATTAAAAATGAAGTTACAAAGGCTTTAAAGCTTGTTAATCTTGAAGGCTATGAAAAGCGTCAAATTAATCAATTATCTGGTGGACAGATGCAAAGAATTGCTATTGCAAGAGCAATTGTTAATAAGCCTCGTATTCTTCTTTTAGATGAACCACTTTCAGCACTAGATTTAAAGCTTCGTAAGAAGATGCGTCTTGAGCTTAAGGATCTTCAACAAAAACTAGGTATTACCTTTATTTTTGTTACTCATGATCAAGAAGAAGCTATGGTTATGTCTGATACAATTATTGTAATGAATGGTGGTAAAATTCAACAAATTGGTCGTCCTGAAGATATTTATAATACACCAACTAATCGCTTTGTTGCATCATTTATTGGTGAGGCTAATATTATTCCTGGTGTATATTCTGATAAAAGAAGACTTACAATGCTTAATAAAACATTTAAGGTTTCTTCCTTAGACCTTGAAGTTGGAGATAAAGTTTATATAATTGTTGAAAAGGAAGATTTTGACGTTGCTCCACTTGAGTCTGCTAAATTAATTGGTCATGTAAGGTCAGTCAAATTCCAGGTTAATTCCTATATTATGGATGTTGAAGTTAATGGTACAGTTATTCATGTTTCATCAGAGGATAAGTTTTCTGTAGGTGATGAAATTGGCTTTACAATCTCACCAAATAATATTTACGTTGAGTCTATTACGGAAAAGAAGGAAAAAATTCTTGCTAACTATGATGGAGCTAATATTCTTGAAGGTAGCTTTATTGGCGAGAATGTCTTTAATTTTCTTGGCGCAGATTTTGATACTTATATTACAACATTTGAACCAGGTGAGCATGTTAATGCAGTTATAAGACCTGAAGATTTTGATTTAGTTTTAGATGACCCTGATAGTGCTATTTTACAGGGTGTAGTAACAAAATCAGTATTTACAGGTATTCATTTTGAAATGCATGTTTTGTGTGAAGGAATGGATTTGCTTGTTGAAGATTACCAAAACGTTGAGGTCGGACAACGAATTGGCTTAAAGATTGATTCTTATGAAATTCATATGATGAAGTCTGAGGATTAATATGAAAAGATTTAAGTGTTTTTCAATCCCTTATTTCGTTTGGCTAATAATACTTGTGGTTTTACCGCTTGTATTAATGTTTGCATTAACTTTTTTACAATCCGACGGAATGAGCTTGAATGGTGCTACACTAACAATGAAGAATTATAAGGAGCTTACCGATTTTGCCTATTGGGAGGCTTTATGGAATTCCTTAGTAATCGCCTTTTGGACAACTATTATTTGTTTACTAATTGGTTATCCGGTAGCCTATTTTATCTCATTTTCTAATTTAAAGCATAAGGTTTTAATCCTTTTGTGTATGATTTTACCAATGTGGTGTAATTCCATGCTAAGAATACTATCATGGTATAAGTTATTTTCATCTGATTTATTATCAGGTCTTAGTCTAATTGGTAGTAAGGGTGCCGTTATTTTTGTAACAGTTACAACCTATTTACCGTTTATGATTTTTCCAATTTATACAATTTTAGAAAAGCTTGATCGTTCTTTGATTGAAGCCTCAAAGGATTTAGGCGTTCCTGCTTGGAAGACATTCTTTAAGGTTACTCTTCCTTTATCACTTGATGGTGCGATTTCTGGTATGATTATGGTATTCCTTCCTGCTGCTACAGGCTTTGCAATATCAGCTATTATTGGTGATGGTAAGGTTAATATGATTGGTAATATTATTGAAAATATGTTTAAGACAGCTAATAATTATAATTTAGGATCATTATTATCTATTTTTGTTTCTGTTATTATTATTTTCGTTCTTATTGTCCTTGGTAAAACAAAGAAGGAGGATGGTATACTATGATAGAAGCTACAGGTATTAGAAAATATCTTCCTCTAATTTTTAAAACAGTATTTGTCGTTATTGCCCTCATGTTAATGTATATTCCAGTATTTGTAATTATTTATCAGTCATTTAACTCTGATGCAAATGCAATGCAAGCCCTTCATTTTGGCAAATTTACCTTTAAAAATTATAAGGAAATTTTTACAAATGCTAAATTGTATCGTAATATTCTAGATTCTCTTTTAGTTTCATTTTGGGCAACAGCAATAGCGACAACATTAGGCTTGTTTTCATCTATTGGTATTAATGCTTTAACAGGTAAAGCTAAAAAGGCCATGAATTTCTTAAATGAAATGCCTATGATGCAATCGGAGATTGTAACAGGTGTATCAATAATGATAATATTCTCATTATTATTGCCTATTATTCCTCATGTATTTGGTTTTCCAACAATGCTAATTGCACATGTCTTTTTTACAACCCCATATGTTATTATGATGGTTCTTCCTAAGCTTCAACAAACTGATGAATCTTTATTTGAGGCAGCTCAGGATTTAGGATGCTCACCGATAAAGAGCCTATTTAAGGTTATTATACCTTCTCTTCAAACTGCTATTATGACAGGAGCACTTTTAGCCTTTACTTTATCAATTGATGATTTCGTAATTTCTTACTTTACGCAAGGCAATGGCTTCTATAATTTTTCTAATTATGTTTATAATTCATATACTAAGAAAAATTTCTCGGCTGGTTCTTATGCGTATAATGCCCTACTTACAATGATAACACTTGCGATTGTTTTATTTATTTCTATTAAAACAAGTAAAAAGGGAAAGAAGAAGGTGGCTAAATAATGAAAAAAATATCAATTATTGGCTCAATTATAATTCTTTTTACCATTTTTGCGTGTATTGCTTTAAGTAGTGGTGGTAATGCTAATACCCTATATTTACTAAATTGGGGTGAATATATTAATCAAGAGCTTATTACTAAATTTGAACAGGAGTATAATGCTATTGTTATTGAAGAAACGGTAACTTCCTCAGAGACAATGTATCAAAAAATAATGGCCGGTACTACATCTTATGATGTAGCAATACCTGGTGATTATATGGTTACAAAGCTTTATAAGGAAGGACTTCTTAAGGAAATTGATGTTAATAATCAAGAGCTTAAAAATCTTAATAATTATAAAACAATGTTTAATGATGACCTTACCAAGCTAAGAGAAGCTAATATGAAGGAAACCATTACCTATTCAATGCCTTATTTCTGGGGCGCTTATTCAATGATTTATTCAACTAAGAATAGCGAGGTTGAAGAAATTGTAAAACAAAATGATTTTAAAGCCTTATTTGATAAATCGTTATATGACTTTGATGTTAAAATGGGAATGTATTCAACGGCTCGTTGGGCTGTTGCAAGTTATCTAATGAGTAATAATTTTAATCCTAATGAGGAAAGCTTTAATGATAATGATGTTATATCCGGAATAAAAGGAGCTAGCTTTGATGTTTGGGGAGATGACCAGCTAAAGCGTAAGGTCGCAACGGGTGATCTTGATTTGGTATTTACTCAGCTTGGTGATTTCTTTGATGCTCTATATTTAGCCTTAGATGAAGGACTTGATAAAAATAATTCGGGTGATGGACTTGAGGGCTTAGACTTTAATGTCTATGTTCCTAAAACAACTGCAGCCTTCTTTGATTCAATGGTAATTCCTACTACAACTAAAAATGAAGAGCTTGCTAATTTATTTATTAATTTTATGCTTGATCCTCAAAATGCATTCGAAAATGCGCTTGCAGTAGGCTATAGCCCAACTTTAAAATCGGTCGCTAATTTATATATTGAAAATAAGGATGAGCTTTATTATGAGGATAGTGAAAACCCTTCTCGTAATGTTACTTTAGGCAATCTTACAGCTAAGTATCCTTTTTATCTAAATCCATTATATAATTCATCTAATGTTTATTTGTTTGAGCCTAAGGATTCAAACTATATGACAAAGTGTGAAACGATTGTAAATCAGGCCAAATCAGCATTAGAAAGTAATAACAATTTAGGTCTTGTATGTTGTATAGCATTTGGTAGTGTTGTTATTGTTGGTGCAACGTCATATATAACTTATAGGATAGTTAAGAAGAAGCATGGATCAAGAAAAATATCTAAATGATAAGCTTTTGTGGGCCTCACATTTTCTTAAGGAGAATGTAGGCCTTAAGCTTTCTTATAATCAAAATGATGTTTTTAAGGTTTTAACTAAATTTGGTTATGTTGAAAATATTACTCTTGATGATGCACCTGATTACCTACCAAGTAAGGGATATAATTTTGATTCGATTGAAGAATTTAGTCAGGGCTTTATTACAAGTAAATTTTACCGAATGTATGCTATAAGAATGGGGCGTCATTTTAATTTATTTGTAGTATCTTTTAATAAACAAAAAGAACCTGATTCATATTATAGTGTTACAATTAGTGATGAAACATTAGATATATGCTATATATTAGAATTAATGACTAAACAGCATTAGTTCTTTTTTGACCTATATTATAATAAAATGGCTATTGACAAAGCTATAAAATAAAAGTAAAATTATAACAAAGCTTTGAAAAGAAGGATTTATATACTTCCGTTTTAGAGAAACTATGGTTGGTGGAAATAGTTAAGAGTTTATAAATTGTAGTCTTGGAGCTGGGATTGTGAGTTTAGTAGCTATCCTCGATTTATCCTCGTTAAGGATCTTAAGAGCTAGAATTTATTCTAGAATAAAGGTGGTACCGCGTTTATGACGTCCTTTTTTAGGATGTCTTTTTTTATTTTTAGGTGGTGATGTAATGCATCTTGAAACAAAAAGATTAATTATTAGAGATTTTAATATTAATGATTTAGATGCTTATTATAGGCTTAAAGCAAATCATGAGCTTGCATATTATGCTGGCTATAAACCTTATCCTGACCTAAAAAGTGCGAAGTATCGTCTTCAAAATATTTTAATGCTACATGATTATTATGCAATAACATTGAAAAATACAGGTGAGCTTATTGGTGATTTAAATTTCTATACTGACCCAATAAGAAGATCTACGGATTCATTTCAGCTAGGCTTTACCCTAGATATTCCCTTTTGGCATAAAGGGTTTATGAGTGAGGCTTTAAGGACATTTATTCCATATTTATTTAATCATTATAATATTGATATATTAACCTGTGTTACAATGATAGAAAATGTTTCTTCAAAGCATGTAATTGAAGCATTAAATTTCCATTATGATGGTATTATTAGACATTATAAGCGTCTATATAATGGTGATATGGTTGATTGTATGATTTATACTTTAACTAATGATGAATTTGAAAGGAATGATAAAAATGAAAAATTTAAGTCCTAAATACGACCATAAGGCTGTAGAAGAGGGAAAATATGATTTTTGGCTTAAAGGTGGTTTCTTTGAAGCTGGAGATACCTCTAAACAACCATTTACAATTGTTATTCCACCACCAAATGTAACCGGAAAGCTACATTTAGGTCATGCCTGGGATACATCTATTCAAGATATGATAATAAGAAGAAAGCGTATGCAAGGCTATGATGCCTTATGGATTCCTGGTATGGATCATGCTGGTATTGCAACGCAAGCAAAGGTTGATAAAAGATTAAAGGATCAAGGAATTTCTCGTTATGACATTGGTCGTGAAAAGTTCTTAGAGCAGGCTTGGGCTTGGAAGGATGAATATGCATCTATTATTCGTAAGCAATGGGCAGCACTTGGTCTTTCTCTTGATTATACAAAGGAAAGATTTACTCTTGATGAGGGGTTAAATAAGGCCGTTAATTATGTTTTCATTTCCTTATATAATAAAGGCTATATTTATCAAGGTGAAAGAATTATTAACTGGGATTGTCAAGCTAAAACAGCTTTATCTAACATTGAAGTAATTCATCAAGATGATGAGGGTGCCTTCTATTATTTTAAATATCCTTTTGTTGACGCTTCTGGTTATGTAATGATCGCAACCACTCGTCCTGAAACTATGTTTGCGGACCAAGCAAT
Organism: Clostridium sp. CAG:307_30_263; assembly: GCA_001916215.1. Classification (GTDB taxonomy): domain Bacteria; phylum Bacillota_I; class Bacilli_A; order Acholeplasmatales; family Anaeroplasmataceae; genus CAG-307. Next base: position 41,778 of record MNRZ01000007.1, on the reverse strand, counting down.
TATGGTTAATCCTAAGGATGAAAGATTTAAAGATATCGTTGGTAAAGAGGTTTATATTCCTGGTACCGAAATTAAAATTCCTGTTATTACAGATGAATATGTAGATATGGAATTTGGTACTGGCTGTGTTAAATGTACTCCTGCTCATGATCCTAATGACTATGAGGTTGGTCGTCGTCATAATTTAGCAATGCCTCTTTGTATGAATGATGATGGTACAATGAATGAAATGGCTGGAAAATACCAAGGAATGGATCGTTTTGCTTGTCGTGAGGCTTTAATTAATGATTTAAAGGAAAGTGGACTTTTTGATCATCTTGAAAAGATTGTTCACTCTGTTGGACACTCAGAACGTACAGGTGTTGTAGTAGAGCCTCGTCTTTCTAAGCAATGGTTTGTTAAGATGGATGTTCTTGCTCGTCAGGTTCTTGAAAATAAAGAATATGAATTTGTACCTGAAAGATTTAATGGAACCTTAAAAAATTGGTTAACTAATATTCAGGATTGGTGTATTTCTCGTCAATTATGGTGGGGTCATCGTATTCCAGCATGGTATAAGAATGGTGAAACTAAGGTTTGTGAAAAAAGCCCAGGTGAAGGCTGGACTCAGGATGAGGATGTTCTTGATACATGGTTCTCATCAGCCTTATGGCCATTTTCAACAATGGGCTGGCCTGAAAATACAGAAATGCTAAAGAGATATTATCCAACTGATGTTCTTGTTACAGGCTATGATATTATTTTCTTCTGGGTTTCAAGAATGCTATTTGAAGGTATTGAATTTACTGGTCATGCACCATTTAAGCAGATTTTAATTCACGGATTAATTCGTGACCCTCAGGGTAGAAAAATGTCAAAATCATTAGGAAATGGTGTTGATCCATTTGATGTCGTTGAAAAATATGGTTGTGACTCTTTACGTTATTTCTTAAATACTAATTCATCTCCAGGTCTAGATCTTCGCTATGATGAAACAAAGATTGAATCATCTTGGAATTATTTAAACAAGGTTTGGAATATTTCGCGTTATGTAATGATGAATATTGAGGGTTATCATGAGGTTGATTTAAAGCAGGCTAAGCTTAATTTAGCATCTCGTTGGATTTTAGCTCGTCTAAATCAGGTTATTAAAGAGGTTGATTATAACTTTGATAAATATGAATTTGGTGAAGGAAATAAAGCTTTATATAATTTCGTTTGGAATGATTTTGCATCATGGTATGTTGAAATTTCTAAGGTTGATTTACAATCAGATGACGCTGAAAATAAAAACATTACGCAAAATGTACTAGTTTATGTTTTAATGCAAATTATTAAGATGCTTCATCCAATTGTTCCATTTATCACAGAAGAGATTTATCAAACGCTTCCACATAAGGAAGAATCAATTACGATTTCTTCTTGGCCAACTGTAGAAGAGGTCTTTAATGATGAAGAGGCAATTAATTCCTTAAATATTGTTATGGAAATTATTTCAGCCGTAAGAAATGAACGTGCAAAAGCATCAAAGGCTCCATCAGCTAAAATTAATATTCGTCTTGAGGCTAAATCACAAGAGGTATGTGATATCCTCAATTCTGCTAAGCCTTATTTGTTAAAGTTCACTAATCCTAATGAGCTTGTAATTACAACAGATAAAGCGAATCTTGAAAATCAAGTTGTTGTAGTCTTAAATGATTTAACAATTTATATTCCAACAAATGATTTAGTTGATATTGAAGAAGTTATTAAGAAGCTTGAGGGTGAGCTTAAGAAGCTTGAGGGTGAGCTTTTAAGAAGTAATAATATGCTTAATAATCCTAACTTTGTTAATAAAGCACCAGAGGCAAAGATTCAAGCTGAACGAGATAAGAAAGCAATGTACGAAGAAAAATATAATGAGGTAAAGGCTCATTTAGCTTCAATTAAAAAATAATAAAATTATGAAAGATCTATTGAAAAATAGGTCTTTTTTGCATCTTAGGCCAAAAAAACGACATGTTAGGCAATTTTATTGACTTTTTGAATGATAATATATATACTGAAATTAGAAAAGAGATAAAATATTTTTTATCATTAGATTACAGTTGAAAAAGAAAAAAATATGAAAGAGGAGATTGCAATGAGGAAAAAAATAATAGTATGGAGTAGTATAATTTGTTTAGTAGTTTTATTAGTGGTTATATCAAGTATTTGGCAATATAACGATAAAAAGCCAAAATATAAGTATTATATTAATGATGAAAAATATACATCAGAAAGATGTTATAATGCATTTCATTCTTATGATGGTACTTTTTCTGATGAGGCTTTAAACGCTAATAAATATTTTATTACAACTTGGGCACCGAAGGATATGCCATATAAAAGAATAACTGGTGACGGAAATTATGGATATGTAAAAGATAAAAAACTTTATAGCAATTATTGTTACTTAGAAGATTTGTATAGTATATATTTTCGTGCAGAATTTGTAACAAAACCATTTAGAACTGAAGAAAATTATATGTACTTTAATTTTAATTTACTAGAAAGTTATTATACCTCTAAAATGACAGGCAAATATCATATGTATGGTCTTGAAAATTATAGTGATTGGCATGAACCACAAAATATTATTCATTATGAATTTGATCCAACACAAAAAAATATGACTTTTAAAACGCAATATGGATGTGTTGAAGATAGTAATTATTTAAGTGATATATATTTTAAATTTGATAAAGATTTTATTGATTTTCCATATGATGAATCAAAATTTAAGAACGTTGTAAATATTGAATTTACATGTGAAAGATTTGATGATAATATCACAATTACTAATATTGATAATCCTAATAATATTGATATAACAGAAGAATATCTTAATAATTATAAAGACTTAGTAAAGAAACATTTAGCTGAATATATAAGTGCATGTGATGTTGTAAAAGAATATTTTATTAATGAAGGAATGTCTTATTACAAAGAAAATGTTTCAATAAAGAATTGTTAATATATGCAAATCATTTGCTAACGAAAAAAATAAAAACTATAATGTAATTGTACTGGAGGTATAATTATGTCACAAAAAGTAGATAATTTAGTTCAAATGTTAGATACATATGTATCAGATGGAGGATATCATCTAAATGTTAATGTTTTTAATCGTGAGACATTACTAGATGCTCAAAAGCATCCTGAAAAATATCCACAGCTTACAATTCGTGTTTCAGGCTATGCTGTAAACTTTATTAAGCTAACTAAAGAACAGCAGGATGATGTAATTAGTCGTACAATACACGAATCAATGTAATTGGTACCAGCCTATGGCTGGTATTTTTTATGCAAATCTTTGGCTTATTTTTTTCTAATTGTTTATAATAACTATAGGAGCTGATACAATGGACTTTTTTACAAGCTATGATAAATTATTAAAAGAAAATAAAATAAATGATGCAAGAAATTTACTTGAAGACTCACTTGAGCATGCAATAAAAAATAATAATACGGCCTTAATCATCCAAATTCTTAATGAAGCGATTGGATTTTATAGAGATTTATCGGAATTTGATACAAGTGTTAAATATGCAAATGCTTTATTAAATCTAATAAAAAAAATGAAACTTGATTATAAGGATGAGGCGACATGTTTAATTAATATTGCAAATGCCTTTAGAGCTGGGGGCTTACTTGAAGCATCAGCTGAAATTTTTAAAGAAGCAAAATCTTTATTTGATCTAAATATTAATGATTCTAATTTGCTTGCAGCCTTATATAACAATTGGGCTTTACTTTATGAAGAAAAGAATGAAATTAAAGAAGCGATTAGTTTACTTAAACAAGCACTTTTGCTTGTAAATGATGAAATAAAAATAGCCTCAACTCATGTCAATTTAGGAATGTGCTATTTAAAGCTAAATGAATTAGCACTTGCAGAATGTGAAATAGAAATATCAAAAACAATATTTGAAAAAAATAAAAATGATTTTCATTATAGTGGCTTTCTAGCCTTAAAGGCTAAATACTATAATTTAATCAAAGAAGATAGAAAGGCAATTAATTATTATGAGGAAGCTTTAGCTAATTTATTAAAAACGGTAGGTCAAAATACTTATTATCATGAATTAAAGGATGAATTATTTAAGCTATATGATAAGCATAATATAGCACGTCATATTAAAGGATTAGAATTATCCGAGTCTTTTTTTAATGAAAATAAAGCGTTATTATTTAAAAAAATACCTTCTAATGCCATAGAATATATAACGATTGGACTATTTGGCTTTGGAAGCGAGTGCTATGGTGTTGATGATGAAATATCTGAGGATCATGATTTTGACCAAGGCTTTATTATTTTAGTTGAAGATAGTGTCCCTTTAACTGATTTTTTGAAAATTAAACAAGCATATGATTGCTTGCCTAAGCTTTATAAACGTTTTTGTCTTTTAAATCAGACCAAGCATGGCGTTCATTATATGAAGGAATATCTAAATTATTTAGGAGTAAATGATATTAAAAATATTAGTGACGAGTCTAAGGCATTACTTTTAAATGGTAAACTTTTTTATCAAGGCTTTGCCTCAACATTCGCTAATTTAAGATATGATATTAGAAAAAACTCTAATTATGATTTCTTAATTGATTTATCACTTAAGGCTTTAGAAATTAATAAATATATTCCCTATAACTTAAAAAGAAGCTTAGATAGAGGGGACTTATATACATTCAAAAGCTTAAAAAATAATTTAGTTAATCATTTAATAGAATTTTATTACATATATCATAAAATGTATTTGCCTCATGACAAGCTAAGGTTAAAGCTTATGGATAATAATAGTATCATTAAAAAATGGATTTATTATATTTTAGATCATGATGATATTAGTAAGCTATATGAAGAAATTAGTGCTAAGATTATTGAAACACTTCATAATTTTAATGTAATTAAAAGAATTAATACGCTCTATATAGAAGATTATAAGGAAGAAATTACATCATTTATTAAGGAATGGGATATTAAGCGAAAATTAACAAATGAAATTGTTGAAATTGAATATAAAATGTTTAAATCTTTAAAAAATATTGGAGGTGAGGCTTCATGTCAAAGAAATTATCTATATTTTAAGCTTATGAGGGAAGCTCAATATTTAACATTTAATATTAATCTTTTAGAATCATATTTAGAAGATTTACATGAAGCTTTAAATAATAATTATAATTTATTAGAAATAAAATATGGTTTTATGGAAGAAACGCTAGACCCAAATCATTTTAAAGAAATATCATCAAGGCTACCTCAGCTAACCAAATTTCAAAAAGAGGTTATAGCTAGTATATCAGATGTTGTACTAGAGATGAAAAATCTTTTTGATAAGACCCCTCATGCTAAAATGCGTGATAATGATAGTAGCTATGATACTTATAATAATGCTTCTTATGAAACATACTTAAAAGGTGAATTAGCATCATATAGTGAAAAAACATTATATTTATATGCTAGAATGCTTCAAGAACTGAGTCAAAATAATCAAAATATTGTGTCACTAACAGCCTTTTATACCTATTTTTTGAGATGTTATGAGTTTGTTATTTAACTGAAAGCTATCACAAACTATAAAATTTTAAGATTATGCAAGCAGTTTATTAGATGCTATAATAATCTCGTCTTCAGTTGAAGATAAATTTTAATAGGCAGTGAAATAAAGAGTAGTTAAATTTTTTAACAATAAGAAAGAATGATTATTTATCTGATTTTACATATAAGGCTAAGATTGATGTTATAACCGATGCTTTGCTTTTAAAAGAGTTTTTTGAATTATTTAAAACTACATATTTAGGCGCAATGACTTGTGATTCAACTTCACAAATTGATTTACGATTGTTAATTAAGTAAAAATAGCTTCGGCTATTTTTTTATCATTTTGTGATTATTTTTTTTTATCGCAGACTATAAAATTAAAAGATTATGCAAAAATAATGACTAATGCTATAATTTAATCGTCTTAAAAATAAGGCATAAATAAAAAAATGAACGTTGAAAAGAAGAGTAATTATACTGAACTTTAAGAGAAGCTTTGGTTGGTGAAAAAAGCTACGAAGGTATAATGAAGATGGTCTTGGAGTTTCACCTTAAGTAAGTAAGAGGTGAGGGATACGCCCTTTATAGCGTTGCGGCTTGATAGAGCTTAAATAGGCTAATTTTAATTAGTGAAAAAAGGTTGGTACCACGATATATTCGTCCTTTGTGTTATAAACATAAAGGGCTTTTTTTATGGTAGCGAAAGGAATGATTATATGATAGAAATTAAGAACCTAGATAAGACATATCATTTAAAGAATACAGATGTTCATGCAATTGATAATGTTTCTTTATCAATAAACGATGGTGAGGTTTATGGTATTATTGGTTATTCTGGTGCAGGTAAATCATCTCTTGTAAGATGCATTAATTTACTTGAGGTTCCAGATGCTGGTGAAATTACTGTCGATGGTGTTAAACTTACCTATAATGTACCTGATGAAAAAGAGGGTGTACGAATGTGTAAGATTAAGAGTAAAGAGCTAAGAGAAGCAAGAAAAAATATCGGAATGATATTTCAACATTTCAATTTACTTGACCGTTTAACTGTTTTTGAAAATATTGCTTATCCTCTTAAGCATATTGGTCTTACAAAAATTCAAATTGAAGAAAAGGTTAATGATTTACTTAAGTTTGTTGATCTTGAAGAAAAAAGAAATGTCTATCCTACACAGCTTTCTGGTGGACAAAAGCAAAGAGTTGCGATTGCAAGAGCACTTGCAAATGATCCTAAGGTTTTACTTTCTGATGAAGCAACATCAGCTCTAGACCCTGATGCAACAGAATCAATTTTGGCATTATTAAAGAAACTTAATAAGGAAAGAAATCTTACAATCGTAATTATTACGCATGAAATGGCAGTTATAAAAGAAATTTGTGATCGTGTAGCAGTAATGGAAAATGGTAAGATTGTTGAAGAAGGAGACGTTTACGATGTGTTTGCAAATCCTAAGCAGCCTATTACTAAAAAATTCATGTCTTCAACCTCATCTCTTGGCAAGCTTGAAAAGCTTGAAGAGAAGCATTCTAATATAGTTGAGGTTAAAGAAGGGCAAACCTTAGTTGAATTACAATTTGGTAAAGATGCTGTTGGTGATGCACTAATCAGTAAGGTGTCAAGAGATTTTAGTGTTGATGTTTCAATTGTTTTAGCAAATGTTGAAACCCTTCATGATAGTCAATTTGGTCGTATTATTGCAATTATTAGTGGTGATAATAAATCTATTTTAAATGCAATTAGTTATTTAGAACAAGCAAATGTAAAGGTTAATATATTAAAGAAAGGAGATAATTAATAATGATTTTAGGATTATATAGTAAGCTATTTCCAAATTTATCAGCTTATAATGATATGTTTTGGGAGCAAATCGGAAATACTTTAGCCATGTTTTTCCAATCAGGAATTATCTCTTTAGTATTAGGGTTATTTATAGGTGTTCTTCTTACTATTTTTAAGAAGGATGGAATAAAGCAAAATAGAATTGTTTATACAATTTTAAGCGTTATAATTAATTTATTTAGGTCAATTCCTTTTATTATCTTAATTATCTTCTTAATTCCGTTTACAAGAGCAATTGTTGGTACTGCAATTGGCGTAAGAGGAGCAATTATACCACTTGTATTTGGAACGGTTCCGTTTTATTCAAGACAGGTTGAAACTGCCCTTGATAATGTATCCCCTGGTAAGATAGAAGCAGCAAGATCAATGGGAAGTGGAGCTTTGGGGCTTATTTTTAGAGTTTATTTAAAAGAAGCCTTACCTGAATTAATTAAGGTTACAACGATAACGGCAATTTCCTTAATTGGTTTAACAGCTATGGCTGGTGCCGTTGGTGCTGGTGGTTTAGGTGATTTTGCCATCACGTTTGGACAACAACAAAATCATATGGATATTGTATATGGATGCTTAATTGTTTTAGTTATTATTATTTGTATTATTCAAGGTATTGGTACACTATTAGCTAAAAAAACAACAAATAGAGCTTTGTTTATAAGAAAAAAATAAAAATAATAAATAAAATATAAAAAAACAAGGAGAAATTTAAAATGAAAATTAAAAAAATATTATCAGTAGCAGCTTTAGCAGGAGTAGGAGCAGTAGCATTAGCATCATGTGGAAAAAATACAAAGGAAATTCAAATTTCTATTCCATCTGATGGAACAAATCAATGTCGTGGTCTTAAGCTATTAGAAGCAGCAGGACTTATTGAACTTGATCCAGCTGCAGGTTATTCACCAGAACTTAAGGATATTACAAAGTATGTTTATAATATAAAAGTTGTACCACAGGCAGCTGACACACTAGCAAATACTTTAAGTGATTATGGTGCATCATGTATAAATGGAACTTATGCTTCAACTGCAGGCCTTGTACCTTCAAAGGATGGTATTATAATTGAAAAACAAGATGGCTCAGGTGAAAATCCATATGTTAATATTATCGCGGTAAGAACAGAAGATAAGGATAATGCTGATTATAAGAAAATTGCAGATGCATATCATACTCAAATTGTAGCTGAGTATTTAATTGGAAAATATGAAGAATCATTTTTCCCAGCATTTACATATGAGGCAAAAACAGCTGATGCTTATAGTCAAACTGTAAAAACTGTTGATGATTACGCATCATCTACAAAGAATAAAACATATTCAAAGAAGGTTACAATTGGTGTTTGTGGCGCAAGAAATGATTATTGGAAGGCTGTTCAATATGTACTCGATGAGCAAAATGCAGATATTAAAATTGAATTAAAGATTTTCTCTGCCTTTAATTTACCTAATTCAGCTTTAAACTCAAAAGAGGTTGATTTAAATTCATTCCAACACAAGGCTTATTTAAATAGTGAAGTATCTGCTAAGAATTATAAAATTGAATCTCTTGCTGATACCTTAATTGCACCTCTTACATTATATTCAAAGACTTATAGTTCTCTTGATGCATTAAAGGAAGCAGCAGGTTTAAAAAATAATTAATTAAATGATTGAGTTTTAATCTTTTATGGTTAAAGCTCAATTATAATATTGGAGGCGAAGCTTTTTAGCAAATAATATGAGTATTTTAGATGAAATCAAAGAAGAAACAAAAAAAGATCATGGATATGTTGTTGAACTCCGTAGATATTTCCATTCACATCCTGAACTTTCAAGACAAGAATTTAATACTGCAAATAAAATTGAAGAGGAATTAGATAAATTAGGAATTAGTCATAAAAGAGTTGACGAAACAGGAGTTTATGCTGAAATTATTGGGCATCATCCTGGAAAAACAATTTTACTTAGAGCTGATATAGATGCTCTTCCTATTCATGAAAAGAATGATGTTTCATATAAGAGTCAAAATGAAGGTGTAATGCATGCGTGCGGACACGATGCTCATGCAGCATCACTTCTTGGTGCATGTCGTATTTTAGTTAATCACAAGGATGATATTTATGGAAAAATTGTAATTAATTTCCAACAAGCTGAGGAGATTGGCTATGGTGCAAGACAATTTATTGATAGAGGGCTTGTTAAAAATGTTGATCGTACCTTTGGTATGCATGTTGCCTCTGCAATTGAAACCGGCTATATTTCTTTAACACCCGGTCCTAATAATGCTTCAGTTGATTGGTTTAAAATTAAGGTAAAGGGTAAAGCAGCTCATGTTTCAACACCTGATGCAGGAGTTGATGCTTTATATATCGCTTCACAAATTGTATGTAATATTCAGGGAATTGTTGCAAGACTTTCATCTCCAATGGATAATGTTTTAGTTGGAATTGGTCGTCTTGAAGCTGGCCAAGCCTATAATATTGTTGCCCCAAGTGCGGAAATGGAAGGTACTGTTCGTTGTTTAACACCTGAGGTAAGAAAGAAGACAAAGGAAGCAATTGAAAGAATTGCTACTAATGTAGCTGCCTCTTATGGTGGTGAGGTATCATTTGAATGGAAGGATTTTACATCTCCTTTAATTAATGATAAAGAATCATGCCTTGAAGCTGCACAGGTAGCTGATGTAGTTGTAGGTGCTGATCACATTATTACTGATCGTAAGCCTGCTCTTGGTGGTGATGATATGGCTGAATATATTATTGTTTCACCTGGCTGCTATGGTTTTGTTGGCTCTCACAAAAAGGGGGACTCTAAAACAGGTGTAGCTCATCATAATGAATATTTTGATATTGATGAGGATTGCTTACTTGTTTCAGTTGCAATGTATGCAGGCTATGCAATTGATTATTTAAATAAAAACAAATAAAATAGCTTCGGCTATTTTTTTTCTAAGATAACTATGTTATCATACTATTATTAGGAGATGATGTTATGACTCTTCAACAATTAAAATATGTAATTACAATATCTAAAAGCGGCAGTATGCATACTGCAGCTGATGAGCTTTTTATTACCCAACCTAATCTTTCCAAGGCAATTAAAGACCTTGAACTGGAAATGGGAATAACGATTTTTAACCGAACTAATAAAGGTGTATTATTAACAGATGATGGGACAAAATTTTTATCATACGCAAGACAAGTAGTAGAACAAGCTAATTTACTTGAGGATATTTATAAAAATAAAGAAAGTATTAAAAGAATATTTGCTATATCATCTCAGCATTATGGCTTTGTTGTAAATGCTTTTGTTAAGCTTGTTGAAACGCTTGGAAAGGATACTTATGAGTTTTCCTTAAGAGAGTGCAAAACATATGATGTTATTAATGATGTTAAGGATGGAAGAAGTGAGCTTGGTGTAATTTACTTTTCTAGATTTAATTCAGAAATCATGAAAAAGGTTATTTCATCAAATGGACTTTCCTATGAATTTTTATTTGAAGCAAAGCCGCATGTTTTGTTAAGTAAAAATCATCCTCTTGCAAATAAAGAAAGACTTACTCTTGATGATTTAGATGCTTATCCTAGACTTAGCTATGATCAAGGCCTTAATAATTCCTTTTACTATTCGGAAGAGCCTCACGCTCTTGAGTCTGTATCAAAAGCAATTGTTGTATCTGATAGAGCAACGCTATTTAACATTTTAATTGGTCTTAATGGATATACAATTTCATCAGGTATGATTTCTTCAAGTCTAGATGGTAATAATATTATTTCGATTCCACTTGAAACAGATGAAGTTATGGATTTGGTTTATATTTATGATAGTGATAAACCAATGAAGGAAATTACTAAGCAATATTTAGCAATTTTAAGAGAATATATTAGTGGTCACGCTTTATAGGTGTGACTTTTTAAATTATAGCTCTTTAAGTTATAAAAATGATGATTTAAGTAGTTAGAATTCAATAATAATTGAAAATTGCCACTTTTTTGGCAAAAAAAGGTAAAAAAAGGAAAAAAATGAAAAAAAACAAAGAAATAAAAATAAGCAAAATGGTTTTTATCATTTTTAAAAAACAAGATAACTAAGTCATTTTTTATAAAAACAAAAAAAGTGATATTTATAAAAAATATCACTTTAATTAGCTATTGGAGCAATAGACGGGAATCGAACCCGTATCACCACATTGGCAATGTGGAGTACTAACCGTTGTACTACTACTGCATTTGGAGCAAGCAACGGGAATCGAACCCGTATCATCACATTGGCAATGTGAAGTACTAACCGTTGTACTATGCCTGCATAGCGGTTTGCACGTATTATTATACCAAATTTTTTCTTCATGTCAACAACTTTTTTTTATTTTTTATAAGAAGTATGATTGATATTATAAATTCAATTTTTTTAATAGCTATATTTTTTATTTTATAGAAATTTCTTATTTAAAATGATATAATTTATTTGCTATATGAGGTACTTAATATGGATTTTAATGATTTAATTTTAAAAAGAAGAAGTGTAAGAAGCTTTATTAAAAAAGAAATACCAGATAATATTATTTTTGATGCAATAAATGATTCTGTTAATTGTCCATCTTGGAAAAATAGCCAAGTATCACGTTTTTATTTAATTAGTAGTATTGAAGCTATAAATAAAATTCAAAATGCCTTACCAGAATTTAATCAAGAAAGCTCTTTAAATGCTAAGCTTGTTATTACAACCTATGTTAATAATCGTTCAGGCTTTAGTAAGGAAACAGGCCTTGCTGAATCTGAGCTTGGAAATGGCTTTGGTTTATATGATTTAGGTCTTAATAATGCTTATTTTGTTTTAGCGTTAAAAAATAGAGGATTAGACTCATTGATAATGGGAATAAGAAATGAAGAATTATTAAGAAATATTTGTAATATTCCTAGTACTGAAACAATCGTTTCGGTTATCGCTGTTGGCTATAGTGATTTAGTCCCTTTAAGACCTAAGAAGAAAAATGCAAATGAAATTACTAAAATAATATAAGGAGCTACCTAGAAATTATGGAAAAAATTAAAAGCTTTGAAGTTAATCATCTAACTCTTTTACCAGGCATATATGTATCAAGAGAGGATACAATTAATGGTTTTACCTTTACAACTTATGATTTAAGATTTACAAGACCAAATTTTGAGCCTGTGCTTAATACCGCACCTTTACATACAATTGAGCATTTAGGAGCTACCTTCTTTAGAAATAAATATCCCGAAAAAACAATGTACTTTGGTCCTATGGGATGTAGAACAGGCTTTTATTTAATTATGGCAGGTCCTTCATCACTCTCAAAAACAAAAGAAGAAGTAATTGAATGTATGAAGTTTATTATTAATTTTGAAGGTAAGATTCCCGGTCAAAGTCCGATTGAATGTGGAAATTATCTTGATCTTAATTTAGATATGGCAAAATATCATGCCAAAAAATATTTAGAAGTATTGGGGAAGTAATATGAAAACACCATTTAGATATGATTATGTAGGATCTTTTTTAAGACCAAAAGCTTTAAAGGAAGCTCGAATTAAATATGAAAGCAAAGAAATAAGCTTTGAAGAACTTACACAAATTGAAAATGAAGAAATTACAAAGCTTGTAAATAAACAAATTGAACTTGGTTATAATGTAATTACTGATGGAGAATTTAGAAGAGCAACTTGGCATTTAGATTTTATGTGGGGCTTTGAGGGAATAAGTCATTCTAAGACAAATCATGGACTTCCATTTCACGGGGAGGCGGCAATGATTGATGATACCTATCTAACAGGTCGTTTAGCGTATAAAGGTGATCATCCTTTTATTAATCATTTTACTTTTTTAAAGCAATTTGAAGATGAAAATCATATTGCAAAGCTTACTATTCCTGCACCTGCTCAATTTTTAGAACAACTTATTATGCCTTTTGCTAGAGAAAACACGATGAAATATTATCAAAATGATGAGGAGGTTATTAATGATTTAGTAAATTGCTATAAGGCTTTTATTAATGATATTTACGCTGCAGGCTGTAGAAATCTTCAATTTGATGATTGTTCATGGGGGCTTTTGGTTGATGATACAGCATTGCGTGTATTTAATACTAATGTTTTAGGCCTTGAAAGAATTAAGGAACAATTTGTTTTAGTTAATAACAAGGTTATTGAAAGTTCACCAAAGGATTTAATTATTAATACCCATATTTGTCGTGGTAATTTCCATTCAACCTATGCCTCTAAGGGGGCTTATGATGGTGTTGCACCTTATGTCTTTAAGCATGAAAAGGTTAATGCCTTTTATCTTGAATATGACGATGAAAGAAGTGGTGGCTTTGAAGCCTTAAAACTTATTCCTGATGATAAATATGTTGTTTTAGGCTTAGTTACAACTAAATCACCTAAGCTTGAAGATGAAGAGCTTGTCATTAAAAGAATTAAAGAGGCTAGCGTTTATCATCCTCTAGACCATTTATGTCTTTCACCTCAATGTGGTTTTGCTAGTTGTGAGATTGGAAATAAGCTTACAGAAGATGAACAATGGTCTAAGCTTAAGCTTGTTCGTGATATTGCTAAAAGGGTTTGGAATTGTTAATTAGGTTATAAGGAGTTATAATGGAAGAAGAAAAACTATATGAAATTATAAAAAATAGTAAAAGAATAGTCTTTTTTGGTGGGGCAGGAGTGTCTGTAGCCTCAGGTATTCCGGATTTTAGAGGTGCAAATGGTCTTTATAATAAGGTCCCTGAAGAAATTATATCTCATCATTATTTTTTAGAAAATACAAAGGAATTTTATGAGTTTTACAAGGATAATTTAGTTTTTAAAAATGCTAAGCCAAATCCTTGTCATGAGGCTTTAGCAATTCTTGAAGAAAAGGGCTATCTTAAAGCGATTATAACCCAGAATATTGATGGACTTCATCAAATGGCTGGCAGTAAAAATGTTATTGAGCTTCATGGATCTATTTATAGAAATTATTGTATGAAGTGTCATAAGTTTTACGCTCTTGAAGATATTACATTTGATAGTATTCCAAGATGTAGCTGTGGGGGAATTATTAAGCCTGATGTTGTTCTTTATGAGGAGGCTTTAAATGATGATGTAATTGAAAAAGCTATTTATGAAATAAGCAATGCTGATACATTAATCGTTGCAGGAACATCTTTAGTAGTTTATCCAGCAGCTTCCTTTGTTAAATTTTTTAGAGGAAGAAATCTTATTGTGATTAATTTAGGTAATATTGCAGTTTCGGGGGTTAATTTAAAAATTAATGGTAGGGTTGAGGATTATTTAAATCCTCAAAATATAAAAAAATATTTAAAGGAATGATAATTTTATGAAAATAAAGTATATATTAGGACTTACCGTTTTAGCACTATCCTTAGCTAGCTGTGGTAAAGTTAAAGTAACAACAAGTGAAAATCCAATTGAATCAACTAAAAATCCAATTGAATCAACTAAAAATCCAATTGAATCAACTAAAAATCCTACTGATTTAAGTATATTAACATCATCAACTGTTTTAACAGTATCTAATACCTTAGAACTTAAAACTAATTTTGACGGACTTAATATCGAGGTTTCATTATCTAATGATTGTTTATCATATAATAATGGTGAAGTAACTGCATGTAAGGCTGGACTTTGTTATATTACTGTTTCATATCAAAATCAATCAGATTCTATTTCTATTATGGTTGAAAATGCTTCTGATATTTCAAGTGATCCTTATGAAAATGTAAATAAAGACGAGTTTTACCAAAATTATCATGAGGCTACAAGCTATATGGATGCCTATTATAGGACAACTCACTATTTGCTATCAGGAACTAATAGCTTAGATTCACAAGAACCAACTATTGCATCAAAACAGCCTATGGAAAATGGTAAATTTGTAAGAAATAGTAGTACAATATATTCTTCTGATAAAAAGACATATTATATTCAGGATGAAAATGGTAATATTGTTGATAAAATTTATGAATCAGGTGCTTATATTACATTAGAACAGGTAGCACCATATTTGTTAGCATTCAATGATGTTCCTAAAAATTATATTTCATCAAGACCATCAACTGCATCCGGATCTCCTTGGGGTAAATATATGAGAGGAAATCATAGCTCATTTAGTGGTGATACAACTAAATATCCTTATGAGCCTGTTTTACCAAATATCTCTGGCTGTGGTGGAAATTATAAATATTACGAGGTAGATTTTGGTACTACAGGTACTGATTGTGATCCTACATATCCAGCCTTACCATATAATGATGGAAAAAAGATTACAAGAGGTGCAGCTCGTCTTGTTTATGCAAGATACGATAAAAAGGGGAATGATTTAGATATTAATCAAAAATATGTTTTTTACACTTATAATCATTATAATGATTTCCAGGAATATTTAAATTATAGAAATGGCTTTGGTAAAATTTTTGGTAACATTACTGGTGGAGGAGAACTATCTTCTAAAACAAAATATGCACCAACTAGTTATAATGAAGTAATTTTAAAAAACTTAAATTTGAAAAATTAATGCTTTTAAGCAAATCATTAGATTAATTAATTATTTTATGATAAAACTATAAATAGAAATGAGGTTTTAAATATGACAAAATTAAATAATGAAAATTTTGAACAATTTATTAATGAAAATAATAAGGTAGTAGTAGACTTGTGGGCACCATGGTGTGGTCCTTGTCGTGCTCTAGGTCCTGTTCTTGAAGAGGTTTGTGAAGAAAACAATGTTACACTTGCGAAGGTTAATGTAGATGACAATGAAGAGCTTGCAAGAAAGTTTAATTGTCAGTCTATTCCTATGGTAATTTTATTTGAAAATGGTAAAGCTGTAAAGCAATTCATTGGCTATAATTCTAAACAATTTGTTGAGGATTTTATAAAATAATGATTTATGATACAATAATAATCGGAAGAGGCCCTGCAGGAATTTCCTGTGGGGTTTATCTTAAAAGATTTAATCTGAATCCCTTAATTATAGCTTATGATAATGGAGCTTTAAAGGATGCTCACTTTATTGATAATTACTATGGAGTCAGTCATTTAAGCGGCAATGATCTTGCCCTCTCAGGTATTAGACAAGCAAAAGAATTAGGTGTTTCAATGGTAGATGCTGAGGTTATTTCAATTGAAATGCTAGATCATTTTTATGTTAAGACAACCAGTGGTGATTATGAGGCTAAAACTTTATTTTTAGCGATGGGGAAAAAGAGAAATACACTTAAAATAAAATCTGCTAATCTTTTTGATGGACATGGTGTTTCATATTGTGCTATTTGTGATGGCTTCTTTTTTAAAAATAAAAAAATTGGTCTTGCTGGTGCTGGACCATTTATGGAAAGTGAATATAATGTGCTAAAAAATTTTAGTAAGGATATAACTATTTTTACTGAAGGAGAAGAAACAAAGATTAATGCTAATATTGTTAAGGATAAGATTAAAGAGTTAAAGGGTGATTCTAACCTTAAGGCGGTTGTAGCTGGTGATAAGGAATATTTGCTAGATGGTTTATTTATTGCTTTAGGGACACAGTCAGGAATGAGCCTTGCCTATCACATGGGTCTTGCCTTAGATGATAAGGGCTATATCATAGTTGATTCAAATATGCAAACAAATATTGCTCATATTTATGCTGGTGGCGATGTTGTTGGTGGCCTTCTTCAGGTTTCTAAGGCTGTTAGTGATGGAGCGATTGCTGCTTTAAAAATAAAAGAAGATTTAGCAAGTATGTCAAAGTAGATTCAAAAAATCTACTTTTTTTTAAATCAAAAGATTAATTCTTTTACTTTATGATAATATTTGCTATAATAGAAATAGACTTTTGTGAGGAGTTGATAGTATGCCAAAAACTTTTTTTAATCGTTTTTTTTACTTTAGTTTATCCTTTATATTAATAGGTATTATTTGTCTTTTTCTTCCTCACAATGTTATAAGACATACCTTTAGATATGTAGTTGGACTTAGTATTATTGCAGTAGGCTTTTACAAGTTAATAATATCAGATATTAAGGCTCTTGGAAAAAGAGAATATACGATTGATATTGTTGAGGGATTTATAAGTATTATTATTGGTGTTTGTTCAATTAATTTTTATTATAGTGAAACAGCTTCTTTCTTTTTGGGTGCCTTTTATCTTATAATGCCTATTTTTAGAATAATAATTTCTGAAAATAAGCTTAATCAATTTTTTATGGATTTTTTGAAGTATATCTTTGCGGGTTATATTATTACTAATACAGTTAGTATTCCAATTATTTTAAAGGTATATGTTGCCCTAACCTTCATCGGTATTGGATCTGGTGTAATGATTTACAGAATTGTTTATTATAAACGTAATAGTGTTGATGATGACGAGGTGTTGTTTTAAATTATGAAAAAAAGTAAAACAAAGATTTTTTGGATTTCGATTGCAATTGGCTGCTTAATTGTATTTACTTTAATGCTTTTAAGCTCGGTTATTAATATTGGTGAACGTTTAAGGAAAATTCATGTATCAGTAGAAATTGCTTTTTATGTTTTGGTTTTTTTAATTGTTTTTTTGGTAATAATTAATCCAATTAGAATTATTCTTACAAGTCCAAGCTTTGAAATTTGTACAACCCTAGATCCTGATAGTCATAAGGTAAGAAGTGTATACAGAGCTGTTGCTAGAAATATGGCTAAAAATCAAAATGTGGATGAAGAGCATCGCCTACTTTTAACTAAATATAAAAATTATGATGAGCTTCAAATGAATATGACGGTAGTTTTTCATGATTGTATCAAAAAGAATTTGAATAATATTATTATAAAGAAAGCTAAAACGGTTTTGATTTCAACTGCTATTTGTCAAAATGCTAGGATGGATATGATTACGGTTTTTTCAGTTAATCTTAATATGATCAAAGGTTTAGTTACAGAATGTGGCTTTAGACCTAATATGACTAATTTGTCAAAGCTTACGATTAATGTTTTTTCAACGGCTTTAATCGCTGAAGGCCTTGAATCAATTTCAATTGATGACATTTTACCTAATAGTGTTAATAATGCTTTGGGTCAAATTCCTTTTATAAAGCCAGTTATGGCATCAGTTACACAGGGTATTGCCAATGCGTTGCTTACAATTAGAATTGGTTGTGTAACAAGAAAGTATTTATTTAGAGATGGTAATATAATTACTAAAGATGATATAAGAAAATCAGCATTTAAGGATTCCTTGATCTTACTACCAATGGTTTTGTATGGAACGCTAACCTTTATTCCTAAAAAAATAGTTCATATGTTTGGTAGTAAAAATAAAGAAAATAAGAAGTCAGCACCTGATGAAACATTAATGATTGCTGATTAGTTATAGGGTGATTTTATGGTTATAACATTTAAAGATGTATCTTTTAGATATACAGATAAGAACCTTTTAGATAAGGTTTCTTTTTCTATTACCGACCAGGATAAGACAGGACTTGTTGGTCTTAATGGTACAGGGAAATCAACATTAATTAAATTAATTGAAGATGAAATTAGACCCCAAAGCGGAGAAATAATTAAATCAGGAAATATGATAATTTCTTATTTAGAACAAGAACCCGATATTCCTTTAAATACTAAAATTTTAGATTATGTTATGAAAAATAATGATAAGGATCACAAGGTTAACGATTATGAGGCAAAATCAATGCTAACGAAGCTTAAGCTTGACCCAGAGGCTTTAACTAATAATTTATCAGGTGGCCAAAGGAAAAGACTTGCTCTTGCTAAATGCTTAGTAACTTATTGTGATTTTTTAATTCTTGATGAGCCCACTAATCATTTTGATAATGATATGATTTTATACCTTGAAAAGTATCTTCAAAGGTATAATCATGGCTTATTTATGGTTACTCATGATAGATATTTTTTGGAACGAGTTTGTAATAATATGCTTGAACTTGATAATGGTCATATTTATACCTATAAGGCAAATTATTCGGAATTCTTAAATCTTAAAGCACTTCGTCTTGAAAGAGAGGAAAAAGCTGAAAAGAAGCTAAAACGTCTTTTAAAAAATGAACTTGATTGGATTCATAGGGGTGTTGAGGCTAGACGTACAAAACAAAAATATCGTATTGAACGCTTTAATGAGCTATCAAAAATTAAATTTAGTGAACGTAAGGGCTTTGAATTTGATTCTGTATCAAAATATTTAGGTAAAACGATTATTGAAATAAAAAATGGTTCTAAAAGCTTTGGCGATAAGGTTATATTTAAAAATTTTAACTTAAATGTTTTAAGAACGGCAAGAATCGGTATTGTAGGTGATAATGGTGCTGGTAAGACAACATTGTTTAAAATTATTATGCAACAAGAATCATTAGATAGCGGTGAGCTTATTTTAGGTGAAACCTTAAGAATAGGATATTTTTCACAGCATTTTGATGCTATAGATGAAAATATTAGAGTTATTGATTATGTTAAAGAGGTATCATCAACTATTGAAACCCTTGAAGGTACAGTTACAGCCTCAAGCTTGCTTGAAAGATTCTTGTTTGATGCTAATTTACAATATACAATGGTAAAAAGCTTATCGGGAGGTCAAAGAAGAAGACTTCAGCTTGTAAGAGTTTTAGCGGCTAATCCCAATGTTTTAATATTAGATGAGCCTACAAATGATTTAGATATTGAAACGCTTGAGGTTTTAGAGGATTATATTGATTCCTTTATGGGACCAGTTTTATGCGTAAGCCATGATAGATATTTCCTTGATAAGGTATGTGATGAGCTATTATATTATAAAAATGGTGAAATCAATTCCTATATGGGTTCATTTTCAGAATTTATTGCTAGTGATTTAGGAACGTCTAGTCAAGCAATTAGTAAAAATCAAGGCTATAAAAATGAACATAAGATGACATCAAAGGAAAAAAATGAGCTTTATGATTTAGAGCACGAGCTTCCTAAGCTTGATGAAAAAATGGAAGGTTTACGTAAGGAGCTTGCATCATATACAACAGAATATACCTTAATGATGGATGTTCAAAAGAAGATTGACGAGCTTGACGCAGAAATTTTAACTAAGACGGAAAGATATTTTGAATTGATGGAAAAGAAGGAATCTTAATGGGCTTTTATAACAATGAAGAATTGCCATTTGTTAAAAAATGTGAGGGAATTATATTAGATGCTAAATATTCTAATAAAATTACCTTATTAAGGTTTTTAAATCAAAGAGAAATTGAAATTTTAAATCAATTAAAAGATGATACCTTTCTTTATATTGACAGTTGTGGCGATGAATATAAAAGAGTAATTATTTCCCCTTTTGAAATAAAGCCGGAATTTAAAACTGTTCTTTTGAAGCTTAATTATAATAAAAAATATTTAGAGCCCAATCATCGTATGATATTAGGTGCTCTTATGAGTCTTGGGATTGAAAGAAATACTATTGGAGATATTTATATTACAACAGGTAATGATGTTTATTTTTATGCAACAAAGGAAATTGAGCCTTATTTAATTTCTGAACTACGAGTTATTGCTCATCAAGCAGTTGAACTTGAAGAAAAAAAGGAAATTGAAGGGCAAATAAAGAAAAACATGAAAACTAAAACGGCCTTCGTAGCAAGTCTTAGGCTTGATTTAATTACTGCTCAAATTTTTAATTTATCAAGAAGAGAGGCTCAAGAGCTTATTAAAAATAAGGATTGTAAGGTTAATCAAAGAATTATAGATAACACCTCCTATGAGCTTCACGAGCATGATGTTATATCCTTAAAAGGATATGGAAGGGGAGTCATTGAAAGTATTGGAGGCTTATCAAAGGGTGGAAAAATATTCGTAAATTTAGCAAAATTAGTTTAATTTGTTGTTTAAAATAATAAAATATGTATAATAGGATATATAAAAGAAAGTGAGATATAATAATGAAACTTGGAACTTATAAAAATTTAAACTTAGGAAAATCTGAACCAACTAAGGTTACAAAGGAAGAGGTAGATAGCGAACTTACAAAGCTTCTTCAAAGTAAGGTAAGCTATAATACTAAAAATGGTAAATCACAAATCGGTGATACGGTTAATATTGATTATGAAGGATTTCTTGATGGTGTACCATTTGAAGGTGGAAAATCTGAGCATTATGATTTAGAACTTGGAAGCCATTCCTTTATTCCTGGCTTTGAAGAAGGTCTTGTTGGCTTTGAGGCTAACTCTGATGTTGATGTTAATGTAACATTCCCTAGTGAATATCACGCACCAAATCTTGCGGGAAAAGCGGTTGTATTTAAATGCCATATTCATGAGGTAAAAACCAGAGTTGAGGCTAAGCTTGATGATGATTTTGCACGTGAATATGGCTTAGAATCAGCTGATGCATTAGTAAAAGAACTTGAACGTCAAATGAATGCTAAAAAACAAAATGACGCTGATAATGAATATCTAGGTAAGCTTATTAAAGAAATTGTTGACCATTCTGAAGTTGAAATCGAACCCGATATGGTTGAAAAAAGAACTGATGAAATTATTAAGTATTTAGAACAAAATATTGGTCAATATGGAATGGATATTAATGCTTATTTAAGTATGAGTGGTCAGACTATGGAAACTTTAAAAGAACAAGCTAAGGCTCAAGCAACCTCAGCAGTAAAAAGTGATTTAGTAATTGCTGAAATTGCAGCTATTGAAGGAATCGTAGCTGATGATGCCGAAATTAATGCAACATTCGAGCAATATAAAAATAAATATGGTTTAGACAATGAAGAATTTGAAAAATTTAAGAAAGCAAATATTGAAAATCTTGCTCATGATTTAGTAACTCGTAAGGTTATTGATTTATTAATGAAAAATAATAACTAATAAAAAAATAAATTTTTTCAAAAAAATGTTGACATAGCATTTAAACTAATATATAATTATGCTGTTGTAACATGCACCACTTAGATCAGGTTATAAAAAGCTAAGCTTACCTGTATAGTGAGTCTTAAATTTTCAGGAGGTGTAACGACATGTACGCAATTATTGAAACTGGTGGAAAGCAAGTTAAGGTTGAAGCTGGACAAAGCATTTATGTAGAATTACTAAATGATGCTGTAATCGGTGAAACTTATACTTTCAACAAGGTATTATTCGTTGGTGGAGAGCAAACTAAGGTTGGTGCTCCATATGTTGAAGGTGCTACTGTAACTGCTAAGGTTGAAAAGAATGGTAAGGCTAAGAAGATTATTATCTTCAAGTATCGTCCAAAGAAGAAGTCTCGTACTAAGAAGGGACATCGTCAAGCATACACTAAGCTTACTATTGAAGCAATCAATGCTTAATTATGATTAAATATAAGGTCACAAAATGTGACGATGAATACAAAATTGAAGTGAAGGGTCATGCAAATCAAAATCCTTATGGATCTGATATTGTATGCGCCTCCGTTTCAACAGCGCTTATTATGACTTATAATTTATTAGAAAGACTTAATCTTTTTCGTTGCAACATCACAGCACCTGTTTGTGAAGAAGGATTATTTAGCTTAAATATGAAGTTAAGTGATAATACGCTAAAGGAAATTCTTAATAATTTAAGTGATTCCCTAGATATGCTTGCAAGTGCATATCCAAAATATATAAAATCTGAAAAATAGGAGGTACCTATCATGTTATTTTTAAATATTCAATTATTTGCATCTAAAAAAGGTGTTGGTTCTACTAAGAACGGCCGTGATTCAGAATCAAAGCGTTTAGGAGCAAAGAAGTCTGATGGGCAATTCGCTACTGCTGGTTCAATTTTATACCGTCAAAGAGGAACTAAAATTTTCCCAGGTAATAATGTTGGTATCGGTGGAGATGATACTTTATTCGCAAAGGTTACTGGCGTTGTAAAGTTCGAACGCAAAGGACGCGACAAGAAGCAAGTATCAGTTTACCCACAAGAGTAATTTGATATTAAGCCCACGCTTTTGGTGTGGGCATTTTTTTTCGAAGGAGGGATATTATGTTCGTAGATGAGGTCAAGGTTGAGCTTACTGCTGGAAAAGGTGGTAATGGTATTGTTGCATACCGTAGAGAGCTTAAGATTGAAAAAGGTGGGCCTTATGGAGGTAATGGTGGTGCTGGTGGTTCCATTATTTTTATAGGTGATGAAAATTTATCAACACTTCTTGATTTAAGATATAATAAGGTTATTAAAGGAAATAATGGTGAAAATGGCCGTACTAAAGGTATGTATGGTAAGTCAGCAGAGGATACTTATATTCGTGTACCATTAGGTACGGTTCTTTATGATGAGGATACTAATCGTGTCATTGGTGATATTACAAGAAACAAAGAAGAGGTTGTTGTATGTAAGGGTGGTCGTGGAGGCCGTGGTAATATGGCTTTTGCAAGCGGTATTAATAAATGCCCTGATTTTGCAGAAAAGGGTGAGCCTGGTGAGCATCGCTTTGTTAGATGTGAGCTTAAGGTTTTAGCTGATTGTGGTCTTGTAGGCTTCCCAAGTGTAGGAAAATCAACCTTAATTAGTGCTGTTTCAGCATGTAGACCTAAAATTGCTGCTTATCATTTTACAACATTAGTTCCTAATTTAGGTGTTGTTGAGGTTCCTGATGGAAGAAGTTTTGTTATGGCTGACCTTCCAGGTATAATTGAAGGTGCATCACAAGGTGCTGGCTTAGGACTTCAATTCCTTCGTCATATTGAAAGATGTCGTGTTATTGTACACGTAATTGATATGGCAGGAGTTGACGGAAGAGATCCGCTTGATGATTACGTTAAGATTAATGATGAGCTTAAAGAATATAAAATGAATTTATCAAAACGTCCGCAAATTGTGGTAGCTAATAAGATGGATATGCCTGAGGCTATTTCGAATTTGAAACGCTTTAAGGAAAAGTATCCTGATGTTGAAATTTTACCAATTAGTGCCCTTACAAAAGAACACTTAAATGAGCTACTTTATAAGATTGCAGATTTACTTGATGTAACAGAATCATTCTCTTTACTTGAGGATGATGAAACGGATGAGGTTGTTAACTATAAGTTTGAAGAGGAAGAAAAGCCTTATACAATTCGTCGTGATTCTGATGGTGTTTATGTTATTGAAGGTGCTAAGCTTAAGAAGCTATTTGAAATGACAAATATTGAAAATGATACAGCAATGCGTCGCTTTGCTCGTCAGTTAAGAAGCTTTGGCGTTGATGATGAGCTTCGTCGTCTTGGCGTACAAAATGGCGATACAGTAAGAATCTTTGATTACGTTTTTGAATTTGTTGAATAAAATTTAAAGTTTAGATGTCATTAAAAAATGATATTTAAACTTTTTTACTTTTTAAGACTATTATTTTTTTAAAAGGTGTATAATGTAAACATATTGAAGGTGATCAGATGAAAAAGAAAGCTTTATTTATTTTAATACCAGTGGTATTACTTTTCTCATGTAGTAAAAATAATACTCAAACAACTCCGGAAATCTCACTTGATGAAGATACAATAAAGGAAAGAGAAGATTTTGATACGTATTGTAATGAATTTTTCTTGAGTTATTTAGGTAATAATGCATATCATTGGAACGTATTTACGGTTAATCCAAAATCATTTGGGTATGAAAGAGATGAAAATTATAAGGCATCGTATACAACCTACTTGAAATCAACTGATGAGGATATGAAAGAAACGTACCAAATGTATCAAGATGAAATTACGCTTATAAGTAAATATAATTACGAAAAATTATCATCAAATCAACAAATAACCTATGATTATATAGCAGGATTTTTAGAAAAACAGGCCGAATATTATAATCCCGAAAATGGTTTTGATGATTATCTTGATCTTAATTATATTGATTCTAATGGAGGAAGTGTAGCGGATTTTGATTCGATGATAAAAGGCTATCATATAAATACGGTTTATGATGTTATTGATATGAACTCATATATTTCTTCAACAACAACCGCCTTTAATTCCTATTTTGAATATGCTCAAGATAAAATAGAAAAGGGCTATGCCCTATCTGACAAAACGATTGATGGAATGACTTCATTTTTAGATGATATTACAAGTCAGGGGGAAGATTATTATTTGTTTACAGTCGTAGAAGATAAGATTTCTTCATCAACTTTATCACAAGATGATAAAAATAATTATCTTCCTTTACTTGAAGAATCACTTAAAGAATGTTATCTTCCTGCGGTTAATGATTTAAGCTCTAGTTTAAAAACATTAAAGGGCAGTCTTCAAGAAAGTGATGAGGGCTATTATTCTAAATATGGTGATAAGGCTAAACAAATGTATAAATATAACCTGGAAAGCTTATTAGGATATGACGATATTAATATTGAAGATTATATTAAAGAGCTTGATGAGGGAATATCATCTTATATGACTAGTATTAATCAGGTTATTTTGAAATTACAATTGCTTTCAAATAAGGAATATGAAAACTTTTTAAAATATGTAAATGGTGATTTAAAGCTATCTAATGAAACTGATCCTAGTACAATTTTAGAAACGTTAAAGAGCTACGCCTCCACAATTGTACCTAAATTAAGTTCAGACCCAGAAATAGAATTTTCTTATATGGATGATGCTGTAGCTAAAATTACAAATACAGTAGCCTATTATACTAAGTCGCCAATTGATTCTAGCCTTAAAGAATATATAACCTTGAATGGATTATATTTAAATAATGATACTGATGAGCTTATTACAACAATTGCCCATGAGGGTTATCCCGGTCATTTATATGAATATGTTTATTTAAAGGAGCTTGGAATTTCAAATGTCGCAACTTTAATGACTAATACTGGTCATGGCGAGGGCTGGGCTTGTTATGTTGAAGAAAAGCTTTATGATTATTTAGCCGATAAATCTAGTAGTAAAGCTTACAAGCTTTATTGTGAATATTCTAAATATAATTTCCTAGTATCATATCTTTTATATGCGAGAGTAGATGCAGGAATCAATTATGAAGGATGGAATACTACAAAATTGGCTTCATATTTAAATGAAAATGGCTTTAATGGTGACGTGGCAGAAGAGCTATATGATCAATTAATTGAAATGCCAACTGTGTATGCATCATATGGATATGGCTCCTTAAAAATGCATAAATATCATTTAGAGGCTAAAAATAAGTTAAAATCTAAATATGATGAAATTGAATTTAATAAGATAATTTTATCACATGGTTGGGCAGGCTTTGAAACTTTAGATAAGCTTGTTAGTGATTATTTAAAATAAAAGTGCACTACATGGTGCACTTTTTATATAATCATAAGTCCTAAATAAGCAAATAACATAACTACAGGTACAATAATAATGCCATATTTTACGAAGGATAAAAAATTATATTTAATTTCTTGTTTCTTTAAAATGCTCATCCACATTATGCTTGCTAATGCTCCAATTGGTGTAAGATATGCTCCGATATTTGAACCTATAATAGTTGCGTAAATTGCATTATTAAGATATAAAGGATTAGCACAATTGATAATATTAGAAAATAATATTGTCATTGGAATATTATTAATAAGATTACAAGAAATGGTTGATGATATTAAATAAGAAAGAGAGGTATCATATTTGTTAGAAGACAGGTTAATAAAAAGATTAGCTATTTTGCCAATTACCCCTTGATAATTTAAGCATAAAACAATGGTAAACATTGAAATTAAAAAAGGTATTAAATTAAAAGGTAATCTTTTAATAGTATATTTTATTAAACTATCATGTTCTTTAATGGTATGAATTAAAACAAATATTAAAAGAGAAGCTGCACAAATAAGTGCTATAAGCCACATTTCAAGGTTAATATAATTAGATATAGCAAGTAAAATAGTTGTAATAATTAAAAAAATAGTTGTAATAATTAAATGAATTAAATTAATTATTACCAGTTTTTTATTTTTTAAAGGAATTTCTGTAATTTTAATATTAGAAATAGGCTTATTAAGCTCACTCCTAAATAATATAATAAGAACTAAAAGGGATGCAAGACTTGCAAATAAGGTTGGAATGAGCATTTTAATAAAATAGGTAAGGAAGGAAATATTAAAACTTGCTGACAAGTAAATATTAGTGGGATTACCAATTGATAAAAGCATTGAATAGGTATTAGCATTAATAAATTCCATTACAAGATAAGGTATAGGATTAATTTTCCCTTTTTTAGAAAAATAACAAATAAAGGGTGTAAATGTAAGGATTACAATATCATTTGAGGTAAAAATAGTAAGAATTGCCACAAGAAAATAAATAATAAAAAATAAAGACCATTGATTATTTTTAACTAGATTAATCGCCTTTATGGAAATATAGTTAAAAAAGCCTAGTTCATCTAAAACAATTGATAAAAAAGAAATTGAAATAAATAAAATAAGTATTTTTAAGGGATTAACAGAAGAACTTTGGGTCAAACTATTAAATAATTCTTTAAGTGGAATCATTTTAAATAAAATTAATAAAAGCGCTCCTATAAGAGTAACAATCCAAAATGTTTGTAGCTCTAAATTTTTAATTTTAATGGTTGGCTTAAATAAAACCGAAAGAATTAAAAAAATAATTGTAATTACAGAAATTATAACTGAACCAATAAACATAAAATCACTTCCTGAATTATTATAATCACTAACTTAAAATATAACAATATCAAATAATTAAAATGTTCAATATTTTGAACAAAATTCATTTTATAAATTGACAAAATATGAAGTAAAATTATATAATATTCTTGATGTAAAAATTTATATCGGAAAGAGGAATTTTTAAAATGAAAAAGTTTGATGTTTTAAATCAAATCTCTAAAGCTGGTGTTGTTGCCGTTGTTAGAGGTAAAAATGCTGAAGAAGCAATTAAGATTTCAGATGCTTGCATTAAAGGTGGAGTTACTTCAATTGAATTAACTTATACAGTACCAGGTGCTCGTAGAATTATTGAAGATTTAGTTGCTAAGTATGCAGATAATAAGGAAGTATTAATTGGTGCTGGTTCAGTACTTGACCCTGAAACTTGTAAGGGTGCTATTGAAGCTGGTGCTCAATTTATCGTTGCACCTTCATTCAATAAGGAAGTAGCACTTATGTGCAATAGATATCAAGTTCCTTATGTACCAGGCTCTCAAACTGTAACAGAGGTTGTACAAGCTATGACTTATGGTTCAGATGTAGTTAAGGTATTCCCTGGCGATATTTTAGGACCAAGCTTTATTAAGGATGTTAAGGGACCAATTCCTTATGCTAGCTTAATGCCATCTGGTGGTGTTAGCCTTGATAACGTTGCTGACTGGGTAAAGGCTGGAGCTGTTGCTGTATCTGCAGGTTCTGCTATTTATAAGGGAGCAAAGACTGGCGATTTCGATTTAGTAACTGAAACTGCTAAGAAGTTTGTTGAAGAATTCAAGAAAGCTAAGGCTTCATTAGCTAAGTAATAATAAAGCTTTTTTGGAGGGTTCTATGGCTAAAAAAGAAAAAATCATCACATTTGGAGAAATAATGCTAAGATTATCTACTCCAGATCATCAAACAATTAACCAGACCCATTCATATCTTGCTAATTATGGAGGAGGAGAGGCTAACGTTGCAGTTGCCTTGTCTCATATGGGACATAAGACTTATTTTATGTCTAAGCTTCCTCCAAATCAGCTTGGTGATGGCGCTATTGCTCATTTAATGGAGCATGGTGTTAACACTGATTATATTGTACGTGGTTCAACAATTTTAGGTATTTATTTCCTAGAAACAGGATTTGGTGGAAGACCTAGTAAGGTTATATATAACCGTAAACATAGTGCAATTACAAGAATCGATTTATCAGAGTTTGACTTTGATGAGGTGTTTTGTGATGCAACATGGTTCCATGTATCTGGAATTTCCCTTGCACTTAATGAGCGTGTAGCGAAATTTGCAGTAGAAGCTGCTAAGTATTGCCATGAGCATGGTGTTAAGGTTTCATTTGATTTCAATTATCGTGCAAAATTATGGACAATTGAAGAGGCTCGTCCTTGGTATAAGAAAATGATGCCATATGTTGACGTTGTTTTTGCTTCATTCTATGATTGCAATACAATCCTTGAAATCCCTCTTGATGATGGCTTAGAGGATAAGTCTATGCATGAAAAGAGATTAAATGTATTCCCTAAAATGATTGAAAAATATGGCTTATCTTATGTATTTGGTACTGATAGAGTAGTTTATAGTTCAACTGACAACTCTTTAGCTGGCTATTATTATAGTAAGGATACATTTGAATTAACTAATCCAATTCGTTTTATGATTTATGATAGAATTGGTGGTGGAGATGCATTTGCATCAGGCGTTATTCACGGCTTATTAAAGGATTATAATGATCCACATTATGCAGTTTTATATGGCTTAAATACATCAGTACTTAAGCATACTATTTATGGTGATGCTTGTGTTCTTTCTTGCGAGGATATTGAACAGTTTATGGCATCTAATGGAACTGCAGAGGTTCAGAGGTAGGAAAATGATTATTGGAAAATTAAAAAATATTAGTAGATATAAGGGAATTTCTAAGAATATAGATACAGCTATTGATTATATTCTTAATAATGACCTATTAGCACTTCCTAAGGGAAAAACAATTATCGATGGCGACAATGTATATGTTAATCGCGATACTTATGTTGCAAAGCCACTTGAGGATTGCTTCTTTGAAAATCATGAGAAGTATATGGATCTTCAGGTTGTTTTAAAGGGACAGGAATATTTTGCTTATACAGATATTTCAAATCCAACATTAAAGGTTACAACACCATATAATCCTGAAAAGGATGTTACAAAATATAGTGCAGATCAAGGCGTTTTCTTTATTCTTGAAGAAGGCTTTGCTTTAGTTTATACTGAAGATATTCATCTTGCAAAATGTGATGTAAATGGTGGCACTGTTGAAAAGTGCGTATTTAAGATTAAAATTGAAGACTAATTATTTTAAGGAGATTTATTAATGAAAAATTTAACTTTCAATTCTAAAAGAGTAGTAACAATGGGCGAGATTATGCTTCGTCTTTCTACTCCAGCTAACACTCGTTTCGTTCAAGCTAATCAATTCGATATTATTTTTGGTGGAGGAGAAGCTAACGTTGCTGTATCATGTGCAAACTATGGTCTTGATGCTTGCTTCGTATCTAAGCTACCAGATAACCAAATTGGTCAAGCAGCTTTAAACTCTTTACGCCGTTATGGTGTTGATACTCAATATATCGCTCGTGGTGGTGATAGAATTGGTATTTATTATTCTGAAACTGGTGCTTCAATGAGACCATCAGTAGTAGTTTATGATCGTGCTCATTCAGCAATTGCTGAGGCAACTCCTGCTGATTTTGATTTCGATGCAATTTTCAAGAATGCTGGTTGGTTCCACTGGTCAGGAATTACTCCTGCAATTTCTGATGCATCTGCATTATGCCTAGAGCAAGCTTTAATTGCTGCAAAGAAGAATAATGTAGTTGTTTCAGTTGATCTTAATTTCCGTAAGAAGCTTTGGACTTCAGAAAAAGCTATTTCTGTAATGAAGCCATTAATGAAGTATGTAGATGTTTGTATTGGTAATGAAGAGGATGCTGAGCTTTGCTTAGGATTCAAACCAGATGCAGACGTTGAAGGTGGAAATACTGATGCTTCAGGTTACCACAAGATTTTCGAGCAAATGGCAAAAACATTTGGATTCAAGTATGTTGTTTCTACACTTCGTGAGTCTTTATCAGCTACTCATAATGGTTGGAAGGCATTAATTTATGATGGTGAAGAATTCTATGAGTCTAAGCGCTATGATATTAACCCAATCATTGACCGTGTTGGTGGTGGAGATTCATTCTCTGGTGGTTTAATTTATGGTTTAATGACTAAGGCTACTCAAGGTGAAGCTCTTGAATTCGCTGTTGCCGCATCTGCATTAAAGCACACAATTAATGGTGACTACAATCTAGTTTCTGTTAAGGAAGTTGAAGCTTTAGCTGGTGGTAGCGCAAACGGACGTGTACAACGTTAATTAACTTATGAATGATAATAAGTCAGTTGATAGAATCCTTAGAATTTTGGAATTAATTTCTAAAAATCCTAATGGAATCACCCTATCACAAATAAGTAGGGAGCTTGGGATTCCTAAATCAACTGCCTTTGATTTCCTTCAAGCATTATATAAGGCTGATGCAGTATATTTTAAGGATGAGGTATCAAAAAGATACGTAATAGGTTCTAAAATATATGCTATCGGTCAAGCCTATCAGAAGAACTCATCTTTGATTACGGTATGTAAGCCTATTGTTAAAAATCTTGGTAACAAATACGGAAATCTTCTTATTGTTACTAAAAGGGTAGATAATAATATTGTTTATGTACATAAATACGAAAATGATGAAAGTAAGATTGCTACCTTCGAGATAGGAGGTAGCATTTCTTTTATTCATACAAATTCAATTGGCAAATGTTATTTGGCATTTGATAAATATTTCCAAAATTATAAGCCAACTGATTTAGAGCTTGTAACTCCTTATACAATTGTTCATAAAGAGGAGCTTGAAGGTAACCTTGATGTTGCAATACAAAAAGGATATACAGAAGATTTTAAGGAAGAGGATATTAATTTTAAATCCTTAAGCTTTCCTATCTATAATTTTGAATCAAGATGTTGCGGAGCATTAACCTATAAAGCTCCCATAGATTTTGATTTTTCTGAGGAATTAATAAGTGACCTAATAAAAGCCTCTAAAACTATTTCTAATAAATTAGGTTATAAAAAAAGTGGAGGAAAATAAAATGAAAATTGAAGTTCGTTATGCTAATCATCCTGATGATTCAAAGTATTATACAACTGAAGATTTAAGAAGACATTATTTAAAGCAAGATGTTTTTGTTGAAGATGAGATTTCATTAGTATATTCTCATCAAGATCGTATTATTTCAGGTGGAGTTTATCCTGTTCATAAGGCTTTAAAGCTTGAAACATGTGACGAATTACGTGCTAATTATTTCCTTGAGCGTCGTGAGCTTGGTATCATTAATATTGGTGGAAATGGTACAGTAACTCTTGATGGCAAGGTATACAATGTTAAAAGTAAGGATGGAATGTATGTAGGAATGGGAACTCGTGATGTAGTATTTGCATCAGATGATGCTAAAAATCCTGCTAAATTTTATATTTCATCATGTCCTGCTCACACAACATATCCAACATACTATATTGATTTTGAAAAGGCAAATCATCGTCCTTGTGGTGATGCTAAGACTTTAAATAAGCGTGTAATTAATCAATATATTCACCCAGATGTTTGTAAATCATGTCAACTTGCAATGGGAATGACTGAACTTGCAGAAGGTTCTGGTTGGAACACAATGCCATGTCATACACATGAACGTCGTATGGAGGTTTATTTCTATTTCAATATCCCTCAAGATAACGTTGTTTTCCACATGATGGGAACAAAGGATGAAACTCGCCACATTGTAATGAAAAATGAAGAGCTTGTTATTTCACCAAGCTGGTCAATTCATTCAGGTATTGGTACATCAAATTACTCATTTATTTGGGCAATGTGTGGTGAAAATCAAGAATTTGATGATATGGATAATATTAAAACAACAGATTTAAAGTAAAATTAGGAGGAAATATAAATGACAGATTTAAATAGCTTTTCTTTAAGTGGAAAGATTGCACTTGTAACTGGTGCATCTTATGGTATTGGTTTTGCGATTGCATCAGCTTATGCTAAATGTGGTGCAACAATTGTATTTAACGATATTAACCAAGAATTAGTAGATAAAGGACTTAAGGCTTACGAAGAAATTGGTATTAAGGCTCATGGTTATGTTTGTGATGTAACTAATGAAGATGCGGTTAATGCTTTAGTTGCTCAAGTTGAAAAAGAAGTAGGTATTATTGATATTCTTGTTAATAATGCTGGTATTATTAAGCGTATTCCTATGTGCGAGATGTCAGCTGCTGATTTCCGTCGCGTAATTGATATTGACTTAAATGGACCATTTATTGTATCAAAGGCTTGTATTCCTGGTATGATTAAGAAAGGTCATGGAAAGATTATTAACATTTGTTCAATGATGTCAGAGCTTGGTCGTGAAACTGTATCTGCATATGCTGCTGCAAAGGGTGGTTTAAAAATGCTTACTAAGAATATTTGCTCAGAATATGGTGAGCACAATATTCAATGCAATGGTATCGGACCTGGATACATTGCAACTCCACAAACTGCTCCACTTCGTGAGATTCAACCAGATGGATCACGTCATCCATTTGATCAATTCATTATTGCTAAGACTCCAGCTGCTCGTTGGGGTACGCCAGAGGATTTACAAGGTCCAGCTATTTTCTTAGCATCTGATGCTTCTAACTTTGTAAATGGACATATTTTATATGTTGATGGTGGAATTTTAGCTTATATTGGTAAGCAACCTAAGTAATTAAAAAATAATCTTTATTAATATAGAAAAAACACATTCCTATTTTTTATACAAGAAATGTGTTTTTTTTACTATATATGAAAAACTAAGTATACTATGTTAGAAAAAATGTAAAATAAAAAAGTTGTAAAGAATTAAAAAGTAGAAAATAAGATGAATTAGTTATGAAGAATGAAAATACAAATATCTACGTCATTTATAAGTTTTCGATGGGAGAAGCTGTTGATGCAAGACTAAATGAAATATAAAATGCAAATAAAAATATTGCTTTTTTTAAATTTGATTACCATGATATGAAGAAATATTATGATTGGGAAAAAATTGCTAAAAAGAAAATGGGAGAATGCAACTTTGTTTTATTTTTTTATGATAATGAAGCTATATTGAATTCTAAAGATATAAGAAACATTAAATGGGAACTTAATCTTGCAAAAAAATTTAAAAGAAAAATTATTACAATTTATTCTAAGAATAATTTTGAAATTAAAGAATATTTGAAAAACTATAATTTAGATAATAATATTATAAATGATAATGAAGATGTAGCATCTCAATTATTCGGGTATGATTATTCTGAAAATAATATAAATGATAAAAATTATAAGAATTTTGATTTTAAAAAGGGGAAAGAAATAGTTTTAGAATATGCAAATTGGTCTACTGAGAATTTATTTACAACTAATAATTTTGATGATAATATTGAATTAAAAAAGAATACTATGATATATTATTGAAGCAATATGAATTAATGATACAAACATCTGAAAATTTGATTGAACGTCGAAATGTTATGAGCGAGAAATTTAAATCACTATGTGTAACACTGATTTCTCTAGTAACTGCATCAATTGCATTGAATAATTTGCTGCTAACTGGAATTGCATTGTTATTTGTAGGAATAATAGTAATTATTATTTCTAAATCATGGTTAATTTCATTGGCTGAATATTCTAAAAATAAGGAAGGTAAATTTGTAGTAATTAATGCAATTGAAGAGAAACTTCCTGCAAAAATATTTGATATTGAATATACATTTAACAAATATAAAGGAATAAGAGTATATTCAAGCAGAGAATAAATATTGCCTAAAACATTTATTGTTATTGTTATATTTTTTATTATTGCATCATTATTAATTTTTGGAATTGAATTATTCATTTTATGTAAAACAGGAAATTTTGACTTAAAAATTTTTTAATTAATTGATAGCCTTAATATTAAATATAATAATATTTTGATGTTATGAGATGACTTATTTTTTTTTTGAATACTCATAATCTTGATTAATAATTAGTATTTGTAGTAAACTTAAGAAATATTTAATTTTAAAAAAAGTAATTGAAAATTCCCTTCAAATTTGTTATTATCTTTTTTGTTGAAGAGGTGGACTATGTCAGTTTTAAAGGTAACGAACGTTTCTCATGGTTTTGGAGAAAGAACAATTTTAGATAATGCAACATTTCAAATGAATAAGGGTGAGCATATTGGTCTTGTAGGAGCAAATGGTGAAGGTAAAACAACATTTTTAAATATTATTACAGGTGCTATTACTCCCGATAGTGGTAAGGTTGAATGGTGTAAACGTATCACAACAGGATATTTAGATCAATATGCTAAGCTTACAAAAGGCTTAACAATTAGAGAGTTTTTAAAAACTGCTTTTGCTCATATGTATGATTTGGAAGCGGAAATGTATAAAATGTACGAAAAAATGGGGGAAGCATCAGAAGAAGAAATGGCTTTAATGCTTGAAGATATTGGTGAAATTCAATCCGAACTTGAATCATCAGGCTTTTATACTATAGATAGTAAAATTGAAGAGGTTGGAAATGGTTTAGGTCTTGGAGATATTGGCTTTGATAAGGATGTAACTGAATTATCAGGTGGACAAAGATCTAAGGTATTACTTACAAAACTTTTACTTGAAAATCCGATGATTCTTATTCTTGATGAACCAACTAATTATCTTGATGAATCACATATTAGATGGCTAACTAATTATTTAAATAATTATGAAAATGCCTTTATTCTAGTATCTCATGATATTCCTTTTTTAAATAATGTCGTTAATGTCATTTATCATCTTGAACAGGGAATTCTTACAAGATATAGTGGAAATTATGACTTGTTTATGAATTTACATGAAACAGAGCTTCGTCATCAGGCTATTGCTTATGAAAAGCAACAAAAGGAAATTGAAAAGCTAGAAACCTTTATTGCTAAAAATAAAGCACGTGTTGCAACTACTAATCTTGCTAAATCAAGACAACGTATTTTAGATAAAATGGTTATACTTGATAAGCCATCTGAGCAAGTAAAGCCTAATTTTAAATTTAATGAGGCTTCTGGAACGGGTCGCTTTGTTGTAACAACAAGAGATTTAGTTATTGGATATGATAGTCCTTTGTCTAAACCGTTAAATATTGTAATTGAAAAAGGACAGAAAGTTGCCATAAGAGGTGCTAATGGTATAGGTAAATCAACCCTTTTAAAAACAATGCTTGGTTTAATTAAGCCTATATCTGGCCATGTTGAACTTGATTATAAGCTTGAGCCTGGTTATTTTGAACAAGAGGACAATGCATCTCGTCAAACAGCATTGGATGAGGTTTGGAATATGTACCCTGCTTTTACAAATGCTGAAGTAAGAGGTGCCTTAGCATCTTGTGGCTTAAATAAGGATAAAATTGAGTCTTTGATGTTAGTCCTATCCGGTGGTGAACAAGCAAAGGTTAGGCTTTGTAAGGTAATGCTTAAAGAAACTAATTTCTTAGTATTAGATGAACCAACCAACCATCTTGATCCTTTATCAAAGGAAGCCTTGAAGGAGGCTTTAATGAAATATAAGGGAACGATTCTTTTAGTTTCTCATGAACCTGAATTTTACGAAGGATTGTGTGATGTTATTTATAATGCTGAAGAATGGACTACAAAGTTAGTTTAATATAGCTTTATAATGGAAAAAGTGTTAAAAAATGACACTTTTTTTATTTTTTACTTTTTGATATTTTTATAGAAAAAAACGATAATTTTATTATAAAAATTAATTAATTTTTTTAAAATGCCTTTATTTTAGAACGAAAAACAGCCAAAAATGGCTATTTTGGCCTTAAAAATAGCAATTTGCAAAGTTTGACCACATTGTTTATAATACAATTACACATGTGTTAAATTGTTATATGGAGGTGAAAATATTTATAATTATGTCATGCTTGTTGGTCGTTTAACAGATGATGTTACTGTTACTGTCACTAAAACCGGTAAAAAAGTGGCTAACATTACACTCGCTATTAATCGTCCCTTCAAAAGCCCACAAACTGACTCCTATGATACAGACTTCATTGAAGTTTCAATCTGGGATGAATTGTGTGATGTTGCATCAAGTTATTTAAAGAAGGGATCTTTAGTAGCTGTTAAAGGTAGACTTACAGCTGCCTATGATAAGTTAGAAAGTGGTCCGTACTTTAACCGTATTCAAGTAACTGGTGAAAGGGTCATCTTTTTGTCGTCAAATGAATTTAAAAAAGATTCAGAAAACAAATAATGTAAGATAATAATCTTACATAATCACTCAAGTGGATATAATCCACAACATACATAAATTTATATTGTTTATTAATATTAAATATTGATTATTTTAAATCAAAAAATTCACACTTTTTATGTTTAGTAAATAAACAGGTAAATTAACTTATTTCTACAGATACAAATCATTTTTATGCGTTTTGGTATTTTTACCAAAACGTCTTTTTTTTACATAAATTACGGTTACCTTTTTATATAATCATTTTGTGATTAGATGATATATATAGAACAAATAATTTTAATTGATTTACTTATCCATCATACTATAGTTTTTTTTACAGGAGTGCTAACGCTTATAAATGTTAACAGGGGGCGAATAATTATTTCGGATATTTTAAATATAATAATTGTAGTTTTATATTTTATGTTTCATATTAATTTAAAGTGGCAGTTAGGTTTAATTTTAATTATTGCAATTATTATATTTAAAAAAAATATTGTAGCATTAATGGTTTATTTTTTACTAAATACAACACTAGGTGGTATTTCATCGATTATCTATTTTAATTATAATTATCATTGGTTTTATGTGTTATTTATTTTGTTTT
Source organism: Clostridium sp. CAG:307_30_263 (assembly GCA_001916215.1). Classification (GTDB taxonomy): domain Bacteria; phylum Bacillota_I; class Bacilli_A; order Acholeplasmatales; family Anaeroplasmataceae; genus CAG-307. The sequence goes on along the minus strand of MNRZ01000007.1, from coordinate 3,913 downwards.
TGCTCCTGATTATTGTACTTTTTTATATCTTTAAATATAAAGGGCTTATTAAAAGAGGATTATATTATGAATGTATTTTAAAAAAAGGGAGAAGGAGATTAGCTTTGTTTTTAGATACAGGTAATAGGCTTTATGATGATGAAAATAAAGCGGTGATTATTATTAATGCTAAATATAAAGCTTACTGTCAAAAATCCCTGCATTCAGTTGATATAGAAACAATTAATGGTTCAACAAAGGAGGTGTGTTATAAATGTAATGATTTGTATATCAAAATTAAAAGAAAGTATATAAGATTTACAGGATCAATAATTTTCCGGGATAATATAGGTGATGGAATCATTGGTCTTAATGTGCTAGGAGGATAAGGATGATAGCATTTTTAATTAAGTTTTTTAGAAAAATGTTTAGAATTAATCAGTGTGCATATATGTATTTTCCGATGAATCTACCAGAACCACTAGATGAAGACTTGGAATCTCATCTTTTAGATTTAGTGGCTCTTAAGGATTTACAAGCACGAAATACATTAATTGAGCATAATTTAAGGCTTGTTGTTTATATTGCTAAAAGATTTGAAAGCCCAAAGGTTATGCTTGAGGATTTAATTTCTATTGGTTCAATGGGGCTAATTAAAGGAATTGAAACTTTTAAAAAGGATAAAAACATAAAGCTTGCAACATATTGCTCAAGATGTATTGAAAATGAAATATTAATGTTTTTTAGAAAGATTCAAAAGCAAAAGCTTGAAATTAGTTTAGATGACACATTAAACGTTGATGCGGATGGAAATGAACTAATTTTAGCTGATGTACTTTCAACAAATGAGCCTTCACAATTAGATAATGTTATTAATAATGAAAGAAAAAAGATGATGTATTTAGAACTTAATAAGCTTTCTAAAAGAGAAAAAGAAATTATTTCCTTAAGATTTGGCCTTTTTGGGAAGGAAGAAATGACGCAGCATGAGGTTGCAAGTTATTTGGGAATTTCACAATCTTATATTTCTCGACTTGAAAAAAAGATAATTGACAAATTAAAGGAAAATATTGCAATTCACTTAGATGTAAAGTAAAAAAAATCAATAATAATTATGCATAAATGTATGATTATTCAAAAGCTTCAAACACTTTTTACTGGTGATAAAATGTATAAGGTAGAAATAACAGGAGTAGATACATCAAAACTTGAGGCTTTAAGTTTTGAAGAGACAAATAAGCTAATAAAGGAAGCTCATGATGGCTCAATTGATGCAAGAGATAAAATAATTAAAGGGAATCTTAAACTTATTTTAAGTGTAATTAAAAGATTTAGTTATAAAAAGGAAAATAACGATGATCTTTTTCAGGTTGGTACGATTGGACTTATGAAGGCAATAGACAACTTTGATTTATCACATAATGTTAAATTTTCAACCTATGCAGTTCCAATGATTATTGGTGAAATAAGACGTTATATAAGAGATAGTGGTTCAATTAGAGTATCAAGATCATATAAGGATTTAGCTTATAAAAGCCTTAATTTTAAAGAGTCATATTTTCAGGAAAATGGACGTGAACCTAAAATTGAGGAAATCGCAAGTAGCTTAGGGGTTGAAGGAATTGATGTAATTTTAGCACTTGAATCAATTCAAGATACAGTTTCAATGTCAACCCCAATTTATGATAATGGCTCTGATGTAATTGAACTTTCTGATCAACTTGGATATGATGAAAAGCTGCTTGATAGGATTGTTGAAAAGAAAATGCTAAGACAAGCTTACAATAGACTTGATGAAAGACAAAAAACAATTATTTATAAAAGATATTTTTTAGATGAGACACAAATGGAAATCGCAAGTGATCTTGATATTTCCCAAGCTCAGGTTTCAAGGCTTGAAAAAAGTGCATTAAAGGAAATGTATGATTATATGAAAAGAGAATAAATATAATAAATAAATTTAGACTATAAAAAGATGTCAATATTTGATATAATAGTATCGGAATAGAAAGCGATTCAATCCAAACTAAAATATAAGAAAGGAAGATATAATATAATGGATTGTAAATATTATATCAGTATTGACAATGAATATATGGAAAGAAGTTGACCCTAAGCGTGTCACACCCGAAAAGTTTTTGGCTTATATTGAAATTTCAAAAGGAATGAAAAATAAATATGAGTTAGATAAGGAAACAGGAATGCTATTTTTAGATCGTATTTTATATACATCAACGCATTATCCTGCAAACTATGGCTTTATTCCTCATACATATTGTGGAGATCATGATCCTCTTGATGTTCTTGTTATTTGTAGTGAAGCAATTTTGCCTATGACAATTTTAAATTGTAAACCTATTGGGGTTTTAAAAATGCTTGATCAGGGAGATGAGGATGAAAAAATTTTAGCTGTACCATGTAATGATCCTGACTATTCAATTTATAATGATATCAGCGAACTTCCTTTACATATGCAAGATGAAATTAGACATTTTTTCTCTGTATATAAAACACTTGAAGGAAAAGAAACCATTGTTAAAGAAGTTTATGGTCGTAATGACGCTAAAGAAGCAATTAAAAGAGCGATTAAGCTTTATGAGGATACTTTTGAAAAATAAGAAAAATAGCTTTTAAGTTAATACTTAGGAGCTTTTTTTATTTTGACTTTCCTTTTATAATTTAAAATGATATAATAAAAAAGGTTTAAAACCGATGGAGGTATTATTTATGGCTTTAACAGCAGGAATTGTTGGTTTGCCAAACGTTGGTAAATCAACACTATTTAATGCAATTACTCAAGCAGGTGCCCTTGCAGCTAATTATCCTTTTGCAACAATTGAACCAAATGTTGGTGTTGTAACTGTTCCTGATAAGAGATTAGAATATTTAAATGAAATGTATAAACCGAAATCTCTAGTTCCAGCTTTATGTGAAATTACAGATATTGCTGGTCTAGTTAAGGGTGCATCAAAAGGAGAAGGACTTGGAAATCAATTCCTTGCTAATATTAGAAATTGTGATGCTATCCTTGAGGTCGTTCGTTGTTTCGATGATCCTAATATTACACACGTTGAGGGTGGCGTTGATCCAATTCGTGATGTTGAAATCATTAATATGGAGCTAATTCTTTCCGATCTTGATATTGTTGATACAAGAATGCCTAAAATTGAGAAAAAGGCTCAATCTAAGATTGATGACGCACCTTTTGAATTTGCGTTATTAAAAAGGATTCGTGAGGTTTTAATTGATGGTAAGCCTGTTAGAACCTTAGAGTTTTCAGAACAGGAAATGCCATATATTAAGCGCTATGGCTTCCTAACAGCTAAGCCAATTATGTATGTAGCTAATATGTCTGATATAGAAATTGCAAATCCAACAAACTCTAAATATTATAATGAATTAGTTAAATATGCAGCAAATGAAGGTAGTAAGGTTATTCCAATATCTGCAGAAATTGAAGCTGAGGTTGCGGTTATGCCCCAAGAAGAAAGAGATATGTTTTTGTCAGAGCTTGGCATTCCTGAGGCTGGTCTTAATTTATTAATTCGTGCCACTTATGATTTACTTGGCTATGCAACTTATTTTACAGCAGGTGAAAAAGAAGTAAGGGCTTGGACCTTCCGTAAAGGAATGACAGCTCCTGAGTGTGCCGGAATAATTCATAGTGATTTTGAAAAAGGCTTTATTCGTGCTGAGACTGTTTCTTTTGCAGACCTTGAAAAATATGGGTCAATGGCACATGTTAAAGAAGCAGGCCGTGTTAGACAAGAAGGAAAGGATTATATTGTCCAAGATGGAGATATAATGTTATTTAAGTTTAATGTTTAAAAAAATTAGGGGGCTGTAAAAAAATAAACAGCTTCTAAAAATAAAAAAGAGGTTCAAACTCAGATTAAAATCTGGGAATGAACCTTTTTTTGTAGTATAATTTAAG
>MNRZ01000046.1 GCA_001916215.1 Clostridium sp. CAG:307_30_263 | reverse complement strand
CTCCAAATTAACTAAAAATAATATATAATATTTTATAATTTGATATTAGCACTAGTGTTAAATTTTGTCAAATATTTATAAAGTTTTATATTTTCGAAAATTAGCTTCGAAAGTATCACTCTGTTATACTTTTTTACCATTTTCTCTCTAAAATAGATTAAAAAGAAAGGTTTTAGCTAAATGGAGTAAAAAATATGATTAAAATCTTTTTTATGAAAATGTTTTTTTCAACTATTTAAATGACAAAAATACTTAATTTTGTAAATCGGCTAATTCCTTTTGCATATAACCTTTATTTAACCTTGCCTGCTTAATAAAGCTTCAAAACTTCTTTTTATCCATTTTATAAAACCTCACTTCAATTAATTATCAGCTTGACATCTTTATTATATAAAATTTAATAATATACACAATGGCTTTATAAGCTATATGAAGTTTAATAAAAAAAGAGGACTTGCCTCTTTAATCATTACTTCTTAAAATAGTTTCTAGCTCCATTGCGCTATCAGCGTTCATATCAAGTGAATCTACCTTATTGTTTTTCATAAAACGATAATATCCAGCACACGCAAGCATTGCGGCATTATCAGTACAATACTTAATTGATGGGATACAAATCTCTAAATTAGGATTTTTATTTTCACGAGCAAATTTTTCCTTAAGCCCCTTATTAGCTGATACACCACCAGCTACAATTAATTGTTTAACACCATACTCCTTACATGCCTTTAAAGCCTTACTAACTAAAACATCAGTAACACTTTCTTGAAATGATGCACACAAATCATTAACATTAATTTCTTCCCCACGTTGAATGGCATTATGATGAAGATTTATAACAGCACTCTTAAGACCTGAAAAGCTGAAATTATAATTATCACCCAAGGTTACACGAGGAAGATGATAGGTATCATGACCCTCATGAGCAAGCTTATCAACCTTAGGTCCACCAGGGTATCCAATACCAACAACACGAGCGACCTTATCATAGGCCTCTCCTACAGCATCATCTAGGGTCTCTCCTAAAATTTCAAATGAAAAATGTTCTTTCATATAAATCAGTTCTGTATTACCACCAGAAACTAATAATGCAATTGATGGAAATTTCATATCATGCTCAATACTATTAGCATAAATATGTCCCGCCAAATGATTAACGCCAATAATAGGCTTATGATACATTAAAGCCAATGTTTTAGCTGCGTTTACACCAACAAGTAAGGAGCCAATAAGACCAGGGCCTTGTGTAACCGCAATAAGATCTATATCTGAAGGTGTAAGGCCTGCCTTTTTAAAGCACTCCTCAAATACCATTGATACATTATATACATGTTGACGAGAAGCTATTTCAGGAACTACTCCTCCAAATAAGGTATGAATATCAATTTGACTTAACACAACATTTGATAATACCTCTTTACCATCTCTTACTATTGCACAAGCTGTTTCATCACAGCTAGATTCAACACCTAAAACTAGCATACAATCACTCCTTAATATCCTTAAATTCAACTTTAATAACCTTATTCAAATCTAAGGGATTCATCTTAATTTGGGTACCAATTTTACCACCCGAAAAAACAATATATTCTTTATTTACTGCACTTATATCAATAATGGTTGAAAATACTTTTTTCATTCCAATAGGACTACAGCCACCTCTAACATAACCTGTTAAGTCAAATAACTCCTTAACATGTACCATTTCTAAGGCTTTAACCTTAAATTCCTTGGCAGCCTTTTTTAAATCAAGCTCTTCAAGTACCGGAATAACACATACATGATAATGCTTCGTATTATCAACACAAACAAGGGTTTTAAATACATTATCAGGATTTTCTCCTGTAAGCCTGGCAACCTCATCACCTGGCACGCATACACCCTCCTCATGAGGATATGAAAGTGCTTCATATTTTATTTTTTTTTGATCAAGCATTCGCATTGCGTTTGTCTTTTCCATCAAATCACCTAAAATTTCTTTTCTAAAACGATTGCATCCTCATTTTGATAATAACCTTTTCTTCTGTGTATTTCCTTATAGCCAAGCTTAAAATATAAAGCTAGTGCTCTCATATTAGAAGCTCTTACCTCTAAAATAGAGCTTTTAGCATCTAGAGTTTCAAATGCGTGAAGAAGCAAATTAGATGCAATATGTCTTCTTCTATATCTTTCATCTACACAAAGATTATAAATTTCAATAATATCACCATCATAAGAAAGTGATAAATATCCTGCTATATTTCCATCAATTTCTTCAATATAGCCTCTAAGCATCGGATTTAAAACTAAATCCTTAAGCATATCATCACCTAGAGTTGTACCTAATGTTTTTAACTCTAATTTTTTAACTTCAAAAACATCATCAAGACTCATTAATCTTTGCAATGTAAATTACGCTCCGCTTCTGTCTCTTGAAGATAATTAGGCTCAAGGGAATGAGGATTATCATGCTTATGGGCTATTTTTATACATTTAATAGGATCAACCTTGAAGCTAGATTCTGTTAAAATTTTAGCATTTGGATATAATGCCTTATACTCGCTTTGATTTCTTATAGCTTCCTTATCAGTTTTGATTCCTTTATCATAATGAGCACAAAAAGCGTTTCCTCTTCTTGAATCAATCATCACAAGCGTCTCTTCTGTCGAACCTGAAGCCATTAAATCAAGCGTTGAAATTTCATATATATCCTTATGTTGGAATGCTCCAATCATCTTAGCTACGGTAACTCCCATTCTTACACCTGTATAGCTTCCTGGCCCAATTCCACAAACAATCTGATCTAAATCATTAGTTTCAATTCCCTCACGCTTAAGCATGTCTTCAAGTGTTGCTACTATATTTTTAGCATGGTCATTTTGGCCCGTAATATATCTTTCATCGATTACCTTAGAATCACAAACTAAAGCCTCATATAAAATTTTAGTTGCACTATCTATTATTAAAGTGTACATTTTAAAGCACCTACAATTTCTTCATATTTTTTTCCATGTGCTGTAATTTCAATTACTCTTTCATTTTCACCAGTACGATTTATCTTAACAAGAATATACTCACAAGGAAGTAATTCATCGACCTGATGAGGCCATTCTACAACACATACTCCATCGCCTTCAAAATACTCATATAAATCAAAATCAGTTCCAAGTCCATCTAAGCGATATAAATCCATGTGATATAAATTACATCTTCCACTATATGTTTTAACAATCGTAAATGTCGGCGAATTAATAACCCTTTTAACACCTAAGGCTTGACCAATCCCTTTAGTAAATGTTGTCTTTCCTGCTGAAAGGTCACCATCTAAAAGAACAACATCACCTGCATTTAAAAGACTACCTAAGGACGCACCAACTTTAATTGTTTCATCTTGATTTTTAACATTAAATATCATAAATACCACCGAAAAGATTATACTACTTATAAATATAAATGTAAAACAAAAAAAGCTTTAGGAAAACCTAAAGCTCTTAATTACCATATTAAATATAAATATGAAATCATTGAAATAGCGAAGATAATAATAGATGCTCCTGCAGCACAAGATGATGTAATAAGATTATATTTAACATCATTAGAACCATCTTCAGGCTTTAATCCATACTTCTTTGTTAAATAAATTGCATAGCCTAAATTAGCAAGTGTTAAAACTACAAATACAATTGATAAAACAAATACCATAACATCCTTATCATCGTATTTATATGCAACTGTAATTTGTGCAAATACTAAGCATAATGCTACTATAGCTGTTATTCTTGAAATAAGCTTATTTAAAAAATTCATCTTATCACCTCTAGAACCATACAAGACAGAAACGGATGATATAGAATATAATCATCATACCTGCACTTGCTAAAATATAAAGCATACTCTTTGATTTATCCTTAATAAATAAAAGTAGAATATGAATAACGATAAATGCAATATTACAAATGTATGTAAAAACAATTAAGAAATTATTAAAGCCAACCTCATTAAATGCAATTTTACCTACAAAATCAATAATTGTATAATCTAATATTAAAGCTAAATTTAAAACACAAAGTGCAATCAAGGTAATTAATGCCCAAGGTAATGCTTTAAATTTTGCCATTTTACTTTGTTTTGCCATATTTTTCATAATCCTTTCTAATTAATATACATTTATTATACCAAATTTTTTAACAAATAAAATATTAAATATCGTATTTGCTAACAATTTGTGCAGGAGTTTTGCGTAAAAGTCCCAAAACAGGGATAATTCCAAACAAAATACCAACTCCATAAATAATCAAAATCAAATAATAGGTTGAAGCTGATACTAATACAGATGGTAAATAACCCCCTAGTGAATTAACCTTAACGGCAATATAGCCATAAATTAAATTAGAAATAATATAACCTAGCATCATTGTAAGAGTAATAGTCATAAAGCTTCTTAAGGCATATTTGCCTATAATGCTTTTTCTTTTTTGACCTAATTCTCTTCTAACACCTATTTCATAAATATCCTGAAGCATTCTTGACTTCATTGTAAAGAAAGTATAAATAGCACATATAACTAATAAAACTGCCTCAATTGCAAAATAAACATATTTTGTTTCGTTATAATCATCTAGCTTATTTTGATACCGTATTTGATAATAATTAACAGGAATAATTGATTTATACTCATTTAATTTTTCACTATTATTAACAGTACACTGAAGTCCACTTGTTGAAGCATTATTTATAAGACATCTTTCTTCAAGTGCATAAACACACCCATCACCATCCGCAACAACCCCACAAATATAATCTCCTGATTCTAATTTATCCCCAACGTTAAGTTTATATTGCTTAAAAATATTATAAGATACTAAAACTTCAGTTAGCTTTTTAGGTAATCTACCATTTCTAAGACTAATATTATCATTTACACTTTTCATTGGATAGCTTGTTGATTCAATCTCATATGTACTTGATAAATTATCATAGGAATTCATCCTGTAAATATATTTTTTATCACTTTTAACTAATCCACAAATTGTATAGTCATTTACTTTAAGGCCAATTAATTCCTCATAATTATTAAGTTGTGTGCTGTCAATAAATTTATCCGCAATTTCCGTTGTAATAACTACTTCATTTGCATTTGTAGGCATTCTTCCATTATATAATTTTCCTTCAATCATTGAAACATTATAACATTCAGTATTAATATAAACAATAGTTCTTATACTTAGATTCATATAAATCATGAAATGATCTGAATAATTCTCATTTTTTGAAATGTTTGCAATATAATTATTATCAATAGCATCTGAAACATCATGATTAAAAGACTCCGAATCCGCAGAATAATCGTTACTTAAATCAAAGACATTAGGATCTGCATTAATTTGGGCTGAAAAATCATCACTATTTGATATTAACATTATATTAATGATCATAAAGATAATGCCAATTAGGAAAAAAGCAAATTTAAATATTTTACTTTTAAGCTTTCCTTTAAAGAAAAGACTAGTCTCTTCTTTAATACTATGCCATAGTCTACCAACATTTTTCGAAGTAATATTTAAATAATTATCATCATGATACTTAAAATCCTCACTCTTAACCTGCTTAGCCTCATATTTTCCCTCATGAAGCTTAAGATTTTGATATTCAAGCTTTAAAGGACTTGTACTTTTAAGATAATAAACTCCATCATGTTCATAAATTTCTACTTCAAGCTTATTTTCAGTTTCTTTATGAATAGTAAGTCTTAATGAATCATTTATAATTTCTTCTTTTTTTAGATCACCTAAATATACATCATTAATTCCTTTATTTTCTAATACCTCACTATTAGAAAGTTCCTTATAATCCGAAATCTTACCATCCTTAATATGATAAATATAATCAGCATAGGTATTTGCAAGTGATATATCATGGGTTACTAAAATAATTAAGCT
>MNRZ01000045.1 GCA_001916215.1 Clostridium sp. CAG:307_30_263 | reverse complement strand
TACTTAAATTATACTACAAAAAAAGGTTCATTCCCAGATTTTAATCTGAGTTTGAACCTCTTTTTTATTTTTAGAAGCTGTTTATTTTTTTACAGCCCCGCTGATTTGATTTCAAATATTAAATCAACAAAAGTATATGCAGGTAAACAGGGACTAAAATTTGGATCGAGTAGTAAAAATGGTTCACTAACGTTTACCTTGAATCAAAATTATAAAATAAATCAATTCAAGGTTGGCATAGCAAAATATAATGATAAAGATGGAGGAAAAGTAAAGGTTCAATGTGGTGAATATAGTGAAGATTTTACACCAGAAAGTTCAGTATTAGAGTTTGATGGGAAGTCATTTACATCATATGAAACGAATACATTTACTATATCTACAACTGCAAAACGTGCATATGTAAAATCAATTGAATTTCTATATAATAATGCGGAAACATGTACTGTTGCATATTATGATGGTGCTGATGTAATTTCTACGTTTACTGTTGATAAAGGAACTACTCTTGATGAAACAAGTAAACCGGCTAATCCTGAAAAAGAAGGGTATGTGTTTGCAGGCTGGTATACAAATGTAGATCTTACTGATAAATATAATTTTGATTTACCAGTTACAGCTGATTTAAAATTATATGCAAAATTTGAAGAATCAGTTGCTGTTGAAACTCAAACTGTAACATTTATGAAAGATGCTGAAACACTTTTTGATACATCAGTTGTAAAAAAAGGAAATACAGTAGGTGTACCTGCTGAACCAACAAATGATGGCTATTCATTTGCAGGCTGGTATACTGATGTTAAATGCACAACTGCTTATGATTTTAATTTACCAGTAAATACAAATATTACTTTATATGCTAAATGGTTAGCTAAATATACTGTATCATTTGATACCGATGGTGGTTCAACAGTTGAATCTCAAACAGTAGTTACTGGAAATAAGGCTACAAAACCTGCAGTAAATCCAACAAAGAAGGGTTATAATTTTGTTGGTTGGTACACAGATAATACTTATACTACTGAATTTGATTTTGAAAATACGATTATTACAGATAATACAACTATTTATGCTAAATTTGAAGATACAAGTATTATTAGATTAAATGGTTATACATTTAATAAAATTAGTACATTAGAAGGATTAACAACGGGATATTATGTAATTGGTGGTTATATTAGTAATTCAAATGAATATAAATACATGATTTCTGATATGAATACTACTAAAAGTTTTAAAAGTTCTGACAATCCGACTGAGTTTTATGAAATAAAATTAAAGGGTAATTCAGTTACTATAAAAAATTCTAAAAACATGTATATAATTTCTAATACAGAAAAAAGTGTATCACTTAGTGAAAAGGAAAAAACTATCTTCACTCCTGTAGTTAATGCCGATGGTTTTAAATTAAAAGTTACTGGTTCTTTAAATTTTCAATTTAATCCGTCTGCTAAAATATTTACAAGTTATACTAGTAAGCAACAAGATTTAACTCTTTTCAAAGCTCAAAATGTTAAACCATTCTATGTAACATTTAAGGGCCCAAATAATGAAGAATTAAATAAAGAAGAAATGCTTCCACATCAAAAGGCTCCAGAGTTTGAAGCACCAAATAAACCAGGACATAAATTTATGGGTTGGTATAATGAAGCTACTGATGCAAAATATGATTTTACAACTGAACTTTCAGAAGAGACAGTTTTAGTTGCTAAATATGAAGCATTAACTCCTGCTGAATTATTTGAACAATTAGAAATTAAAAATCAATTAGCATATCATTGGCAAACAGAAGATGGAACTACATATAAAATTGATAATGTAAGCTTACGCTTTGGTGTTAATTTAACTGAAGAGATGAAATCTCTTGAAGGAGTTAAGTTTGGTGCTATCCTTGCAAAGAAAGAAGATGTAGCCAATATCAATTTGAGTGAATATGCTAGGGAATGTACAAGTGCTGCTGAGGTTGTAGCTGGGGATTCAAACCTTAAATATCTTGAATTTACAAATATTGCAGCTGAAGGTGGAATGACATCATTACGCTTAGATAATCTAGATTCAGCCCTAGCAGAAGAATTTGTAGTTGTTATTTATATGGAATATAATGGTAAGCTATATGTTACTGAACAAAAGATTGCTTCTGTAAAGGTAATAGCTAGCGAATATTTAAAATCCGATTTAGAAATATTAAAAAATGAGCAAATAAAAGGTTCACTTAATCAATTATCAAAGTAGTGGAGGATAAAAATGGAACAAAATAAAAAGAAATATGAAAGCCCAACTATTAAAGAAGAAGTAATTGAATTAGATGACGTTATCGCAACATCAGGACAGGGAATGTTTGGTAATGGCAACCAAGATGGTGATAATTCATTTAGTTTTAACGTATTCGATCGTATAGGCAAGTAAAATGAATATTAAAAAAATAATGATGACAGGATTGTTGGCTTCGACAATCCTTGTTGTCAACTTTAAACAAAGCATTGCATCAAGCTTTTTTGATGAAAAATACTATAATGAAGTTGCTCCCGAAGGCTATTATAAAAGAGTAAATTTAAATGATGATCCGGAAGTTATTAAAGAAACATTAGGCCAAATTATTAGTGCTAATTATGTTAAGCATTCATATAAAGAGAATAATACTGTATTAAAGTATACAGATCCAGATCCTAAAGGATCAGGAAAGGCAATTTGTATCTATTCAGGAAGAGCCTTAGAATCAGGTGCTTGGAATAAAGAACATGTGTGGGCTAAATCTCATGGCTTTCCTAATGAATCATATGAACCATACTGTGATGCACATCATTTAAGGCCTTCTACAACAAAGATTAATTCAACACGTAGTAATAAGGATTTTGGTGAAGTACCAAATGCTACACCAGATGCTTATGGTAATAAAACAAACAATGATTTATTTGAGCCAAGAGATGAAGTAAAAGGCGATATTGCAAGAATGATGTTTTATATGGAAACCAGATATGGTTCTAATACAAAATATAATTTAAAGCTTGTAAATAGCCAGACTACTTCCGCATCGGATTTAAATGGACGCTTTGGTAATCTAGAAACCTTAATTAAATGGCATTATGATGATCCGGTAAGTAAAGAAGAAATTTATCGTAATAATGTTATTTTTGATAATTATCAGCATAACAGAAATCCCTATATTGATCATCCTGAATATGTTGATTATGTTTATCCATCAAAATATGCGGGTACTACTAAACCCGTAGAACCAGTTGAACCTTCAAAACCTAGTCCAGATCCTACACAATCTGAACCTGATTCATCCTTAAAGCTTGATGATTATAATTTTAAGAAAATCGAAAGCTTAAGTGATATATCAGAAGGAATTTATTTAATTGGTGGAGATACTAATTATATGGTATCTGATTTTATGACTGGAAAAGATGGTGTTTTTGCTTGTAGTGATACACCAAAGGAAATATTCTATTTAGAGTCAAAATCTAATAAATGGTTATTAAAAAATAATCAAAATAAATATTTAAATATTTATGGTAAAACTAATTCCAAATTTGAAACTGAATGTACACCTTTTGAAATTAAAGAAGAAAAGGGTGGCTTTAATTTTAGTAGTGGTGGGTTTAGTTTTTGTTACAATAAATCTGCTCCGCGATTTACTTCTTATACGTCTTCACAAGGACCATTAATTCTTTATAAAGCAACATCTAAAAATGAGGAAGCAGCTAATTTTGAAAACTTAAAAATATCTCGTTCCTTAGCATATCATTGGTCAACTAATGATAATACTAATTATACGATTGATAATGCTTGTATCCGCTTTGGTGTTAAGCTAACAGAAGAAATGAAGAATTTAGATGGCGTAAAATTTGGAGCATTAGTTGCTAAAGAAGATTATATGAAGGATATTGATTTTAAAGAATATATTAGGCTTACAAATGCTTCCGACGCAGCTTCTGTTGTTAAAGATGATGACAATATTAAATATCTTGAATTTAAAAATATTGCATCAGAAGGTGGAATGACATCAATTAGAATTGATGATATTGGTGCGTCCTATGATACTAAAATTGTTGTAGTAATTTATATGGAATATAATGGTAAATTATATTTAACTGAAGCTACAATTGGTTCTTTTAAATCAATTGCGAGCGAATATTTAAATTTGAATTTAGATTTGAGCCAGGATGTTATAAATTCACTTACTCAAATCGTCAAATAATTAATACAAATATATTATACGAGTGAGGAAAATATGAAAATAAGAAATATATTATTGACTTCATTACTTGCTATAACTAGTGCTTTTACAACGAAAGCTCTTGTTAAAGAAAATACAAGTATTGTTCGTAGTTCAAGTGATACATATTATACGAATGTTGATACGTCATCAGGTTCTAATTTAATTGATTCATTGGAATCAATCATTAGTAAAGGAACTAAAGATGTTGGATATGATGGATTATGGTCTGCTTATAAAAAAACAGATGTTAAGCCTAATTCTAATACTATTTGGGATATGTATTCTAATGAGAATTATGACGCTGATAGAGATCATGGTGGTAATTATTCAAAGGAAGGAGATATGTTCAATCGTGAGCACTCTATTCCCCAAAGCTGGTTTAATAAGAAATCTCCAATGAGATCAGATTTATTTCATGTCTATCCAACGGATGGATATGTAAATAATAAAAGAAGTAATTATCCTTTTGGTGAGGTAAGTAACGCTACTTACACTTCAAAAAATGGTTCTAAGGTCGGCCATTCATCTTTTGATGGATATAGTGGTACGGTGTTTGAACATATTGATGAATATAAGGGTGATTTTGCAAGAACCTATTTTTATATGGCTACCCGTTATAAATCACAAGTTGGTACTTGGGGAAGTGGTGCTAATGTTGTCTTTAAAGGAACATATCCTTATTTAACTGATTATGCCTTAAATTTATTTACAAAATGGTCACATGAAGATCCGGTTTCTGAAAAGGAAACAAATCGTAATGATGCAGTATATGGAATCCAGCATAACAGAAATCCATATATTGATCATCCTGAATATGTTGATATTGTTTTCCCTAACAAATATGCAGATACTCCAGTTACTCCATCTGATGAGTATAAGATTATTCTTGATGCAAATGGTGGTACATTTGCAAGCAGTGTAGTAACAAGCTACACAGTAAAAAATGGAGAATCTCAAACAATTACATTACCAACTAAAGACTTAGTTACGGCACCTAATGGGGTTGGAAATCTTAAAAACTTTACTGATGGAACTAACACCTATGAGGCTGGTGAAACAGTTACTATTTCAAGTAAAACAACAATCAAAGCTATCTATGATATTCCATCTTCATTAACGGTTAAACAAGCCTTAGATATTTGTGCAAGTGCAGGTGAAGCAGGTACATCTATTTCCTATACGGTTCGTGGTACAGTTAAAATAGTTACTGATATTAGTACACAATATAAGAACACAACCTTTGTAATTACCGATGGTACAAATGATCTTACTATCTTTAGAGCTGATTTAAATAGTTCATATGAGCCTAAGGTTGGTGATGTTGTAGAGGCTACAGGACCACTTGTTAATTATAAAGGAAATACTCCTGAAATGACTAAAAATGGAAGCCTAAGAGTTTCATATAAGTTAGCACAGGCTCAACCTAAAGAAGAATTGAAGCACTTTGTTGCGGATATGGATTTAGCGCTTAATATTAGATATACAAAAGAAGAGGTTCTTTCTTTAACGGCTAATTTAATTGTTAATAATAACGAAAGCAATACAAAGTATTACATTATTATGACATCACTTGATGATGATGAAATAAGTGAATCATATAATGGTGAGAAAACATATAATGAATTTTGTAATGTAATAAGAAAAGATTTAGAACTATTTAATCTTGTAGAATCAAATAAGCTACTTCAAATTACATTGCCTAAAACAATGAAGTTAAATATGTATCTAATTGCTGAAAATGAAAGTGGTATTAAAATTTCAAAGTCTATAGAAATTAGTACATATGATCTATATAAAGCAAATTATGATTTATATAGTGATACTCAAAAAACACTTATTGATAAATTTTTTGAATAAAAATTAGTGGATCAACATTATAGTTGGTCCATTTTTAAATTTTAAATGAGTATTTCAAATAGTATAAAATAAAAAAATCAACACCATTTATTCTAGTGTTGATTTTTTAATGATTAAATTTTACTTTAATATATCATTAAGCTCATCTAAAGAAAGCCCCGTAGCTTTAGCTATAAATTCTTTAGTTTGACCACTTTCAAATAACTTTTTAGCTATTGCAAGTTTTTCATTAAGTTGACCTTCCTGAATTCCTTCAGCTTTACCCTTTTCA
>MNRZ01000006.1 GCA_001916215.1 Clostridium sp. CAG:307_30_263 | reverse complement strand
CTCCAAATTAACTAAAAATAATATATAATATTTTATAATTTGATATTAGCACTAGTGTTAAATTTTGTCAAATATTTATAAAGTTTTATATTTTCGAAAGTATCACTCTGTTATACTTTTTTACCATTTTCTCTCTAAAATAGATTAAAAAGGGCAATTTTAGCTAAATGGAGTATAAAAATAAGCTAAAATCTTTTCAATGAAAAAATTTTCATTATCAAAAAAAGATAGTAAATTATCTACCCTAGTTTGGATAGCTTTTACCATCTTTCATTTTTTTCATTCAATTCTAAAGTAGACATCTATCAACCTCACTTTGGAAAGAACCAATATTTATTCTTATCTTGTAATACTATTTTTAGTAAAATATTGTTGTTTATATTTATACATTAGCTTGTCACATTCAGAAATAGCGTTTTTCAAATTAACTCCATTAGGATAATATTTAGCACCAAATGAGGCTAAGCATGTTTTTTTCATAAAATCCTTAAGTGAATCAACTAAAATTAAAAATTCTGCCTCAGTACCGGGATAAATCGCAACAAACTCATCACCACCGATGCGATAAAGCATATCGCCTACTAATTCTTTAATCGTTTTTACAAATGATCTTATATAGTTATCTCCAGCTTCATGACCATATTTATCATTAACACCTTTCAAATCATTTAAATCAAAATAAATAACTCCTAAAGGTGTTTCTTCGTTATTAGATGCAATCTTCTCCTCAAGCATATAACGATTAGCACAACCTGTTAAGGCATCATAATTAGCTCTTTTAAAAAGTTCCTCATTAAGATTCTTAGTTCCTGAAAATGACTCAAAGCTAATAATAATACATGCACAACAATCATTATCAATAGGAAAGGCTTGAATTAACAAATTTTTTTCAATCAAGGTACTTCCTGACTGCACTAAATGGGGCTTATGTTCATTAATGGTTTTGGAAAACAAATCCATCCATATTTTTTCTGTATAATCAAAAAAAGATAAGAAATTGGAACCTATAATTTTTTCTTTTGAAATACCTAAAAAGCTTGCGAAGGCTTCATTTACATATTGATAGGTAAAATCATTGAAATGACCTTTTTTTATTATAGGTTTAATAACAAATATTGGACTTGGACAATTATTTAAAATTTTTTCGTACTCCATACATCTAGCCTCCCAATTTATGATACGATAAGATTATACCATATTTGTAGTTTTTTGTCGATTTTTTAAATAATAAAAAGAAAAAAAGACGATTGCTCGCCTTAAGTTCACTATTATACACTTTTATTTAAATTTTTAGGATAGCCACATTTACGCTTCCATCTACCACTAAAGAACATTCCAATTGAAATTAACATACCAACAGCCCAACCAATTGGCCAAGCAAAGAATACACCCTCATAGCCAAATATTTTCCCTAGTACTAAGGCACTTATTACTCTAAGGGCTAAATCAACAGATGTACCAAGAGTAAATCCTAGCATATCAGTTGACCCCTTTAAAATACCATCAAGAGGGATTTTAGCTACCATTAAAACAAAAAATGGTACAACACATAGCATAAACAATTTACCTGATGAAACAATAATATCGATATCTCCTTCTGCTTTATCAGAAATAAATAAGCGGACCAAAAATTCTCTAAATGGTAAAATTATAAGCATTGATACTGCACAAATAATTGCACAAATAATTACTGTAGCAACATAACCCTTCATTATTCTATCATACTTAGAAGCTCCTATATTTTGACTTACAAAGTTAGAGAGTGCATTACAAGCAACTGTAAAAATATTAATAGCAATATAACAAATCTTATATGCTGCACTATATCCACCAGCAACCGAATTTCCTCCAAAGCTTGTCAAAATGGTTGTAATTAAAACACCACCAATAGAAATAAAGCATCCTTGTAAAATAGATGGGGTAGCTAAAGAAACAATAGATTTTAAAAGACCGGAATCAAATAATTTTTCCTTATCAGAATCAAGCTTATTAACACTTTTAAATAATACAACAATTGATAATATAGCAGCTATAGCCTCAGATATTACCGTACCAAGCGCAAGACCAGCACTTGACATATGACAAGGAATAACAAATAAAAAGTCTAATGCTACATTAAGCAATGTGGAAAAGATTAAAAAATAAAGAGGAGTCTTAGAATTACCAAATGATTGGAAAACATACATTGAGAAATTATACATAAATAAGAAAATAATTCCTGCAATATAAATCATCATATAAGAATATGCTTCAGTAAAGCAACCATCACCCTTAGATGTATCAATCATACCACGTAATAAAGGCCACATAATAGCTAAACCAACAATGGTTGTAACAGCACCAAGGACAAGCATTGAAATAAAGCCTGTTGTGGTAGTTTTCTTAACATTCTTAAAATCCTTTGCTCCAAAGAATCTCGCTGCCACGACTCCAACTCCAACACCAAAGCCAACCGCAATATCTAAAAATACGACCGTTACGGGATAAACAATACCAACAGCCTCAAAGCTATTCAAATTAGTAATAAAATGTCCAGCAATAAAATTATCTGCTAGATTATAAAGTTGTTGAAGTGTAACAGATAAAATCATTGGGATAGCAAAAAATAGTAAAATTTTAAAAGGATGACCTGAAGTCATATCTTTTGTTTTCATAAAAAAAACACACTTCCTCACATTTTGCTATTATACTCTTTTTTATTTATCATTCAAGAAAAAAAGCATATCAATCTAAAAAAATTAATATGCTTAATAAATTAATTTACTTATTATATAGACTAACAAATTTATCAAAATACATTAAATATGTTTTTATTTGTTTTTTAGGATCAGTCACAAAAAGGGGAATTATTTTGGTATAATCCATTTCACTATCAATATTTATATTTTGATTTCTTAATACTTCTTCTTTGAAAAAACTATTAAATTTCTGCTCATAAAAACTTGCAAAATTATCTATTACTCCTAATTCCTTTGATGCGTAAATGAAGCCATTTATACAATACTTTAAATATTTTAAATTATAATAACCAATATATACACAAACTCGTCCACGTAATATTGTAATAAATTGTAAAAAATCAGTTTTAATATTTGTTTCTTTTATTTTTATTAAACTCAATTTATATGTATCTCTATCACATTTATCAAATCTTCGTACAAGAGGTGTAAAATCATAATCTGCTAAAACTAAGGTCTTAAATTCATCAAAGCACTCAAAGAAAAAATCAAACTGTTTTTCAGGATCAGTTTCAACTAATGGAATGTAACTTTCCCAGTTTCTCGAACCAAGACAATCTATTTTTTTTGCTAAAGAATTTTCTATTTTCATTACTTTATTTTGTATAAAATAATTGAAGCAATAATCTCCAAATATAAGTAAATCGTCAAAAAAACCATTATATTTCTTAAAATAATAATATCCATCTAAATAATTTCTTAAATATAATAAATTATATTCATCAATATATTTTAAAGGTTCAGCTTTAATTTTATTAACTAATTCACAATAACTCATTATAGAATTTAATCCTTTCTAAATATTAATTTTAATAATTGCATTATTTATAAGTCCGTTTTTTAATTTAAAGTTTATGATCATACAATTACCAAGCTTCTGTTATATTAAAAAAATTATATACTTCTCCTCCTAAATCCTCATACCATTCAGCATATGGTATTCCATTTGGATGAAGATTATCAAACACTGTATCATTCACTTTAATTGCCCAATGCTTTCCATTTTTACTTATCATACCATTTTCATCAGAAATACAATACTTTCCCGATGAAGTAACTTCTATTTTTTCACCTGATATATTATTAGCTTTCATCTTTTCTTCTAATGAATTTGCATATTTATCACATTGATAATTCTGCTTATACTCATCTGGGACCTCATCAGATAACTCTTTAGTTTTTTCTACATCAGTTTTTTTCTTTTTATTATTATTATTTGGATTAGGTGCTCCACTTGCTGATTCACCTATGACACTTATAGTTGACCCATTTGAAGAACTATTACCAGAACTAGATGCAAATAATAACCCTGCACCTAATGCACCACCAATTGCACCCGCAACGGATGATCCAATGCCACCACCGCCACCAGCAGGACCTAAATAAGTATTATTAGGATTAAAGTAAGTGCCATCACAAACCATCGAAAAACCTGCACATTTTTTTACAATCCCATAGTACTCTAATAATTCTTCTAATTCAAATGTTGTATCAAAACTTGTTGTTACTACTATTTTATCATTTTCAATATTAATATAATAATTATTAATCACCTCATTCACTAATTCTCCATCATTATATATCAAAAAAATAGCATTAACAACTTTATCAACTTTATCAACCACCAGCTTAAGTGATACAACTATATCATCATCTGAAGAAGTTTTCTTAAGATTAAAATTAGATGCACAATAAATTTCTTCCATAGTTATATAAGATGAATCATTATTTTCTAATCCATATTTTTCATTATAATAATCATATGAATACTTTTCAGAAATAACAACATTTCTTACATAACCATTATTATCATTAATTTTAAATGATAATAATGACACAAACAAACAAATTTCACACACAATAAATAAAAATATTTTTTTCATTTTCACACCTCAATTTTATTATTATGTATTAAAAAACTAACCTTCGCCCAATAATACTCACTTCCTTTCATTTACAAATTCATTAATAGTACGCGCAGGAATCATAAAACTCATTCCTAGAATATATTTACCATCATCCCTAAGTCTAAACGCCATAAGACCTAACAAATTACCTTTTTTATTAAAAACTGGTCCGCCACTACAGCCATCATATATTTCAATATTAGTTTGAATTGATAAAATTTCTTCTTTGTTATAAATTACATTTTTATATTCGCTAGTAATTATTCCTTCACCTAAAGATAAACCATATCCTTTAGCATTACCAATTGAATAAATCTTTTGCCCCAAAGAAAATTCTTCATCAATTTTGTTAAAAAAAGAAGTTTTCTTATCGATTTTAATCAAAGCTAAATCATAATTAGATGAAACATTAATAATATTTGCTTCATATTTAATGTCTGGACTATCATAATAATTTATCAAAATATTATTTTTATTTTCGACGACATGTTTATTAGTAATAATAAGACCGTCATTTGATATAATTGTTCCTGTAGCATAAATTAAATTTTTATCTTCTTGAATACTAATTTCAACTGTTTTTTCAAAATATTTTTTAAAGCCACTACCTGTACAAGATGTAATAAGCATTAAGAATATTGAAAGTATAAAGCAAACAGATATTTTTCTCATAAACTCACCCTCTTTATAAAATTAAATTCAATATATTATCTTAATCATAAAACTTAATTTGTATTTTGTCAATATTTTTAAAAAAATATTTTTATACAAAAAAGCATACCAATATAATCATTGATATGCTTTTAAATATTAAAATTTAACTATTTCTTAAATATTCTTGCAAATAGGCCCTTTTTTTCATAAGGACTGCTTTCCTCATCAAGAACATGGTAGCCATCTTTAGTTATTGCGCCTTTAATGTCTTCAATAGAAACATTATCCTCGCAAACAATTTGGCATGTTCCTTTAATATGAGATGAAGATACCTTCTTAATACCATCAAGATGTCTTACATTATCATTGATATGAGCTTCGCACATACCACATTTCATTCCATCAATCTTTAAAGTTACTTGTTTCATTATTTTACCTCGTAGCCTGCTTTAGTAATGGCAGCTTTTAAATCATCAACTGAAACATAATCATGATATGTTACAACTACATCCTTATTTTCTAAAGATGCAATAGCCTCATCAACGTTTTTAACGCTCTTACATGCCTCTTCTACATGAGCCTTGCAATGACCGCACATCATTCCTTCAACATTCAATTTAATTTCCATTTTATTTTCCTCCTTTACTGTTTTATTTTCCTCATAATTAGCTTCAATACGATATGGCTTAAAGAAGTTAATTGTAAGTGCACTTAATACTACTGATACACTTGAAATACTCATTGCAAGTGAACCAATCATTGGTGTCATTTTAAATGAACCATCTGTTAGATAATACAAGAATCCAGTTGATAATACTACACAAACAAGATTATAAAAGAATGCCCAGAATAATCCTAATTTAATTGTAAAAAGAACTCTTTTGCTTAGCTTAATAGCATTATTAACATCAATTAAATCATTTCTTAATAGTACAATATCAGCTGTTTCAAGGGCAATATCAGAACCAGCTCCAATTGCAATACCAAGATCAGCAGTAGCAAGTGCAGGTGCGTCATTAACACCATCACCAACCATAGCTACAAGTCCCTGCTTTTTATCTTTTAATTCATTAATAATTCTTAGTTTATCCTCAGGTAAAACCTCAGAATAAACCTCACTTACTCCAACCTCAGATGCAATCTTCTTGGCTGTATTTTTATTATCACCAGTAAGCATTACAACCTTAATATGATTTTTCTTTAGTTCATTAATTGCAATTTTAGATGTAGGCTTTATTTCATCCTTAAGGGCAATATAGCCAATTATTTTGTTTTCTTCTGCTATTGCAAGAGGTGTTTTTCCCATACTGGCAAGATCATTAAATTTATCTTTAATATTATGGTCTAACGCACCAATACGCTCCATCATTTTAAGGTTTCCTACATAATATTTATAACCCAAAATTACACCCTCAAGTCCTTCTCCTTTAATAGCATTAAAAGAATCAACACTTAATAAT
This sequence comes from Clostridium sp. CAG:307_30_263, assembly GCA_001916215.1. Lineage (GTDB taxonomy): Bacteria > Bacillota_I > Bacilli_A > Acholeplasmatales > Anaeroplasmataceae > CAG-307. The sequence continues at coordinate 55,039 of MNRZ01000006.1, read as the reverse complement.
GTGCTATACTTCTTAGCATATTCAATAATTGCACTTGCAAGAGGATGCTCTGACATATTTTCAAGTGAATATAAATACGATAGGACCTTATCATTTTCATAATTTTCAAAATCAGTTACTAATGGAGTGCCATTTGTTATGGTACCTGTTTTATCAAATACAACCGTTTTTATATTATGAGCCGCCTCAAGAATTTCGGCATTTTTAATTAAAAGTCCATTAGAAGCTCCCTTACCAGTACCAACCATAATTGCTACAGGTGTTGCAAGACCTAAAGCACAAGGACATGCAATAACTAAAACTGTAATAGCAAAGTTTAAGCTCAGTTCAAGATCCTTGCTAATTAGCATATTTATACCAAAGGTTAAAAGAGCTATTACTATTATTATAGGTACAAACACTCCAGATATTTTATCCGCAAGCTTAGAAATAGGTGCCTTAGAATTAGATGCTTCATCTACAAGCTTAATAATATTAGCAATTGAAGTATCATCACCAACGCTTAAAGCCTTAATCTTAATATAACCACTTTTAATTATACAAGATGAATATACCTTAGCACCATTTTCCTTTAATACAGGCATTGATTCACCGGTAATATTAGCCTCATCAATGGACGCACTACCTTCAATTATAATACCATCACAGGCAATTAAATCTCCTGCCTTGGCAATAATTATATCACCAACTTTAAGTTCAGAAGCATTTTTTAAAACTTCATTTCCATTTTCAAGTACTAATGCTGTTTTAGGAGCTAAATCCATTAAGTGCTCAATAGCTTTCGTTGTCTTCTTTTTACTCAAGCCCTCTAAATATTTTCCTAAAGAAACAAGGGTTAAAATCATAACAGCTGCTTCAAAATATAAATACATATGATATTCCTTATGTCCTAAGGAAATCATAAATAAGGAATAAATACCATAAATAATAGATGCACTAGCCCCAAGTGCTATTAAAGAATCCATATTAGGGCTTCTTTTAATTAATCTTTTATAACCATTTATAAAGTAATCCTTATAAATGTATACGACCGGAATAACTAAAATAAATTGAATAAGCGAAAATCCCATCGGATTAGTATGCATATTAAATGCCGGTGGTGCAGGCCAACCCCACATCATATGTCCCATTGAAAAATACATTATTATAAACATATCAACAAGTGCGAAAATAAGCTTTTGAAGTTTATAATCCTTTTCTTCTTTTTTTACATCCTTCCTACCAGAAGGAATTGCCTTATACCCCGCATTATCAACAGATTTTATAATATCGTTATCATTTAACTTAGATTCGTCACAATCTAGCTCAAGCGTATTTTTAAGTAAATTTACATTAACATTACTAGCCCCATCAAGCTTTGAAACCGCATTAAACACGTGAGCCTGACAAGATGCACAAGTCATACCTTTAATATCAAATTTCTTTTTCATTATTGAAACCTCTTAAATAAATCAATTATCTCATCGATAGCTTCTTCATTACCATTTTTTATACTTTCAACTACACAAGAATGCATATGTTCTTCCAAAATCGAATTAGCAAGTGATTTGATTGATTTATCAACCGCAGATAATTGAATTAAAACATCATCACAATATCTATCATCTTCAATCATTTTCATAATACCATTAAGCTGACCAATCATTCTTTTCATTCGATTAATAAGCTTTTTTTTAGCATCATCATCACGAGGCTTAAGCTTATGGCGTTCTTCTTCATTAAATACCTTATATTTTCCGCTTTCTTCAATTTTAGCTTTTATTAAATCTAAATTTATATCCTCACCCTCGATTGTAGCTTCATTTGTATCTAATGATACTTCTACACTCTTTACATTAGGAAATGATTCTATCAAATCAGTTATATGTTTTCTACAATTGGCACATTTCATACCATCAATTAATATTTTATAAATCATAAAAATACCTCCTACCCGTATTTCAATTTTATTATATACCTACTAGGGGTATGTGTCAAGAAATAATAATAGATTTTTTTTGACATTATTTTAGATAAATGCTATAATTCGATATAGGTGATAAAGTGCAAAACGATGAGCTTGAAAAGCAAAGGCTTGCTAAAGAGAAAAAAAGACGCTTAATTATCCAAATAATTTTGATTACTATTATCCTTCTAGTTGCAATTGTAGGCACAATTTTACTTTTTCCTATTTTTATTAAAATTCAAAATGATGAAGTTTATCGTAATCAAGTAATTAATTATTTAAATGGTTGGGGTTCATGGAGCTGGATTGCAATAATTGGTATTCAAATTTTACAAACAATTTTATGTGTTATTCCTGCAGGACCGATTGTAATCATAGCTGGTGTACTATATTCTCCTCTTAAGGCTGCTATTATAACAGTTGTTGGGCAAACACTAGGAGCACTTGTAGTTATTGGTCTTGTAAAGCTTTTTGGGCATGGTTTTCTTACTCTTTTTATTGATCCTAAGCAAATAGAAAAATTTACAATATTAAAAGATAGAAAACGCTGCTGTGTACTTATGTTTTCCTACCTTTTAATTCCCGTTTTACCAAAAGACCCAATTGCTTTCGTTGTACCGTTTACAGAAGTTAAGGTGAGAGATTTCATAATCATTAATATCATTGCTCGTCTTCCTATGACCCTTGTATCGGTTTATTTTGGCTCTAACATTTTAGGTGGAAGCTTATCTTTAGGCTTCTATATCGGCTGTGGCATTGCCATAATTGCGATTATATGCTTTATATTCAATAAACAAATAACTGAATTTATTGATAAAATAACCTCTCCTAAAAAAGCCGAGACAACTGATAAAAAATAAAGAACTTCGCTTGAAGTTCTTTTATTTTGCCTTTATTTTTTCCATATCAGTAGGAAGCTTAGAGGTTAATTCAATTTTCTTTTTTGTAACGGGATTTATAAATGAAACATAATAAGAATGAAGAGCTACTCTTTTTATATATTTTATATTTCCACCATATAACATATCTCCTAAAAGAGGATGTCCAATTGAGGTCATGTGAACTCTAATTTGATGGGTTCTTCCCGTTTTAAGGGTTAGCCTTACTAAGCTTTTATTCTTATATTGACCAATTGGATGGCATATCGTAATAGCCTTTTTTCCTGTTTTAGATATTAAATATTTTTGACTATTATGCCTATTTCTACCAATTGGTTTATCAATTATTATATCATTAGAGATAATTCCTTCAACGAATGCTAAATAATCACGTCTAAGGCTGTGATTTTCAAGCTCAGAAGACAAAGCTGACATAATCAAAGGGTCTTTAGCAAAGATTATTATTCCCGTTGTTTCATAATCAAGCCTATGAATATATCTAACCGGCATATCAAGACCTTTTCTCACATAATAGGCCGCCACCATATTGGCAAGCGTATTTTCGGTATTTTTATTACCATCACTATGAATATGACAATAACATGGCTTATTAATGATTAATAGATTATCATCCTCATATAATATGTCAATTCTAACGTTTAAAGGCTTAATATCTAAGCCTTTTTGATCATCTATTGTTAAAACATCATCTAGTTCAAGTTCACTTGTCATATCACATGGTAAATCATTTATCCAAATATGATTTTTTAAAGCCTTAAGTTTTTCGTTTCCTAAATAAAACGATTTAAAAAAGTCTAAAACAGTTGGTTTATAATTATCAATTGTGATTTTATAATTATATTTCATATTACTTTTTTAATAAATCAATGGCCTTGCCTGCACCAATTCTTAACATTGTAAGATATGTTATATCACTGTCTAAAATTGAATCATAGGTATTTACACCAAATGTTTCACTCTTTAAATGCTTTTTAGTAGCTAAATTAATTTCAGGTTGATATTTCTCACTTAGACCGGTTATTACAACTAAAGTCTTTTTTTCTTCATTTTTTAACTTAAGTAAAATACTCTTTAGAGTATCATCATCACGATAATTTCTTGAAATAAAGATCAAATCATAATTAAGCTCTTCCTTAGTTAAGGCAGAAAGTGGAAGTCTAATCGCATCTTTAATATGAAGACGATTTGAAATAATACTATGAGGTCTAAAGCCCCATTTAACATTTTCAAGAATGGTTACATCAAGTTCTTTATCAAGTGCATCTAAAGCATTTGAGCAGCCTACTAAATCAGCACCTGCTGTAGGACCTACAAATAATACATTTTTTATATTTTCACGTTTTAAAATCATAGTAAAGATTGCCTTTGTATCTAGAGCAGCCTTCAAATAAAAGCGAGTTAAATATTCTAAAGCACCTTTATCAGACTCTGTTTTAATTTGGGCTAAATCCTGATATTGGTTTAGTCTAATATTTGTTTTTTTCGCTTCTTCAAGGAATAAATGATATGAATCAATTTCACTTACGCCTTTGTCTGCTGTATCAATGTATTCTCTATCAAAATATAAGCTTATTTTTTGAGGCTCAAGAATATTTATTTTTAAATCAAGTAAACGCTCAAGAGCCATTAAAAGCTTAGGACTTTGTGGCTTTACATCAAAGGCATTATCCTTATATTCGATTTTGAAGGAATTATCTTTAACTTTATGATATTCAATATAGCCTTTTTTGGTTTTTCCTACTGCTGTTTTAGCATCATCTGAAACGGCCTCAAAATAACGATTTACCGCGCCGTCATTTACAATTTTAGAAGGATATTCTAGTACATCATGCGATAGAATATATTCTCCTTCATTATTATATAAAGCATAATTTGAGCGATTAAAGGCTTCATATTTGGCCTCAGTAATATAAAGCTTAAAGGCATGCTTTAAAATGTCAATAATATGTGTATCAATTAGACTAGCTTCAGTTGCATTTTCTGTTAGAGCATATTCATTATTACCTAAATCTTTGCAATAACGATCATTAACTTTGAAAATAAGTTTAGAACCAGAATCCCCTTTTTTTAGTTTATAGCATATATCTCTTAAAACACCCGCACGATTAGCATCATTAATTAGGCGCCACTCAACGCTTGGCTTAAAATTATAATCAACTTTTAAAACACCATCATTATATGCAAGGGAAAAGCTATTTTCACCACCAAAGCCATATCTTCCTTTTGATTCAAAACAATTAAAATGAGAAAAAGCAACCTGCTTCTTTTTCATTGTTGTATCAATATAGCCGTTTGCGATAAGTAAATTACGACATTCCTTTTTAGATACTCTAAAGGCATTTTTAAAATCATCAACCAAAATGTAATTACCATTTTCACGACCAACATATAAAGGATAACGCATATTTAAAAGCATTACATATACATCATCATCAACATGTCTAAACCAACCATCAAAATAATCCTTATAGCCTTTATCTTCCATAAGAGTTAAACCTGAATCAACATATTCAAGATCAAGATTTTCGTTAAAATAATTAGTATTTTCTAAAATTGACATTAGCATTTCCTTAGAAAGTGTACTTGCAAATGCTGCATTTTCGGTCATATCAAGTTTCACCTTAAGCATATAATCATTAAAATTTAAATATTTATCATGCTCATCAGAAACTGTAACAGCATAATATAGACGACCAAAATTAGAAATTTTCCTTTCATTTTCTTGCATAATGTAGGTATCTTCTAAAATCATTTTATATTCATAAGTTGGATCATACTCTAAATATTCATCATTTTCAATAAGTCCTGTAATTACTCTTTTATTCTTCTCATCCATTTGATATAAAAAACATTTAATCATACTATCGCTCCAATCAATAAGTCAATTTATTATACAATAATTCGTCAAAATAATAAAGAAAAAAATTGACCTATTTTAAAGTCAATTATTTCTCTTATAAATTTCGTAACATCCAACACCAATAGCATCAGGGCCAGTATGACAGCTTATCAAATTTGATAAATAGTCAATATGATTAAATTTAAGCTTAGGTAGTTTTTTTAAAATCATTGCCTCAACCTCATGGGCACCTTCAATATCATCAGAATGTGCAATACCAAAACCTAAGCGTCCTTCCTCATATTGAGTTTTAAATCTTGTCGTAATATCATTAATTAAAGCATTTACCAAAGTCTTTTTAGCTACTCCTGTTGAAATAACCTTTTTATAGGCATCAAGACGACCGCCTTGAATTTGAAGAACAGGCTTAATTCTTAAAAGTTCACCTAACGCTGCTGCACTTGGTGTTACTCTTCCACCTTTTTTTAAAAACTTTAAGGTGTCAACCATTATATAAATACTACTATTAAGACCAGTATTTTCAATAAAATCACAAATTTCTTTAGGACTATACCCATCCTCAATCATCGATAAAGCACTATCAATAGCGCCTCTTTGTGTTACAGAAACTCGATGATGATCAGGAACAAATACCTTTCCCTGGTATTCATCTAAAGCTAACGCATAAGTTTGTTTATAAGAAGCTGATAAGCCTGAAGAAAGAGCAATGTGAATAATTGCATCATATTCCTTTAAAATGTTATCCCAAAGTTCTTTAACGTTATATAATGATGGTTGACTAGTCTGAAAACTAGCTTCTTTATTTCTCATAATATCAAAGAATGTTCTTTTATCAATATTTACACCTTCAAAATATTCACAACCATCAATTCTAAAGGGCATTCCAATTACAAATAAATTACCTATATCACTTTTTTCAATTCCTGAGCCCGAATCAGTTACAACAGCTATTTTCATAATATCCTCCAAATTTTATCAATAAATATATTTTCTTTTGATTATCAAAAGAAATAGATTAAAGTAAGAGCTATTTAGATAGCTCCATCATTTTATCTAAAGCTTTTAAAGCTTCTTTACTAACTTTTTCATCCACAAATATTTCATTTTCCTCATTATTTAAAACATTATAGACATCTTCAAGTTTTGTATATTTCATATTAACACAAGACAGCGTATTTTGTGCAAGAATAAATTTTTTATTTGGTGAATCCTTCTTCATTTGATGAAGGACACCCTTTTCTGTAGCTACGATAAATGTATTACATGAATCATTCTTGGCATACGTAATTAATTGCTTAGTAGATCCAATATAATCCGCGTACTCTAAAAGCTCAGGTTGACATTCAGGATGAGCAATAAGTTTCGCTCCTTCATTCTTCTTTTTAAGTTCAACAATTTTTTTGACATCTAAAAAATGATGAATAGGACAGCATCCTGGCCATACATCAAAGGTTTTGCCACTTAGCTTCATAGCATATTTTCCCAAATTTTGATCAGGACAATATAAAATATCATCACCATTTTTCAAATAATAATCAATAATCTTTAAAGCATTAGTTGAGGTACAAATACAATCACTTAAAGCCTTAACAGCCGCTGTTGAATTAACATACGTTATTATTTTAGTATTTGGATGTTCATCCTTATACTTTTTTAAAGCATCAGGATTAATCATATTAGCCATTTTACATCCTGCCTTCATAACAGGAAGCAATACATGCTTATTTGGATTTAATATTTTTGCTGTTTCTGCCATAAAATGAACTCCACAAAAAGCAATAATATCCGCATCGGTTTTCATTGCAACTTGGCTTAAATACAATGAATCACCAAGATAATCAGCGATATCCTGAATCTCATCATTTTGATAATAATGGCATAAAATAACCGCTTTTTTTTCTTTTTTTAATCTTTTTATTTCACTTACATAATCAATCATACATAAACCTCTAAATTGCTTACATTATATACCAAGATTAATCTAAATACAATCTTAATTTTGACTTCTATTTATTTGGTATAAAGCTTTATTAATAAAACTATCAAGAATTTCTAATGCTTTAGTAGCCTCTTCTTCAACAATATATTCACCATGAGCTGGTTTATTTCTAAAATTATTAATATTTTCAGGAACTATATAAGAAATATATTCATCAAGATTATCCTTAAAATAATTCTTTATTCTTGAAGACATTTCACCATCATTATACTTACTATTTTTAAGAAGAACATAAATTTTACCAATTTCTAGATAATCTAAATTGAATTTTTCTCTTTTATAAATTTCTTTTAAATCATCAGGCAATATATCATAAATTTCTTCGCTTGTAAGGTCGTTAAATATATGGGTTAAAATATCTTTTGAGGTTATTTCAATTATTTTAAAGCATTGAAGAGAAATGATACCATAATCAAACATTCCTGATTCACTAATCGAATCATAAAGTGATGGCAAAGTAAAATAAATTGATTTAGCTTTTTTAGGAAGCTGAGTTAAAGCAATTATTTTTTTTAGTTTCAATCTTGCCTCACTAAAAAAAGGCATTTCACTACATCTAGCTAAATAATCATTTGTATAATATTGTCCAATCATTACAGGAAGCTCAATTTGTTTAAACTTCATTACCGCTAGAGCCACATAAAAGCTTTGATTTAATGGTAAATGCTTAAGAATAGGAAGTGTAAGCTTCATTATTTTGGTAATTAAAGTTATATCGGCGTACTTAATTAAAACGTCTAAGATATCTGATAATTCTTCAAGCTTCAAAGAACCTTTAAAACTATAAATTCCATTTGAAAGAGTAAATAATGGTTTACTATCATAAGCATTAGCAATTTCAATTCTTTTTTGAAGCTTATAAGGATATAAATACTCATCCGCTTTATATTCCGTTGCATAGCTATACATATTATATAAACTCATGGCCTCGAAAGCACCTGCAAGTGGCAAATGTTTATTTTCTCTTAAAGCATTTTCTGCAAAAGTATCTAAATCCTTTTTATTTTTTTGTTTTAGGATCTCCTTCAAAATTTCTTCCATTTGTACCACCATTTACTTCTTCAAGATAGGAAATTAAATCAGCTACATATTCACGCTGTAAAATAACATCTCTATCCTCCTCTAAATATTCCTTTAAATATGATAGACCAACCTCTAAAGCAAGCTCATTAATTTTTTTTACCTCTTCATCCGTTGCAATCTCATCTCGTTTAAAGAATGATTTAAACCACTCAGGGTTACTCGCTCTTTTAAAGCCCTCATCATATGTTAAAATCATTTTAATCCTCCATCGTTATTGTAATATTAGCTACATCACCAATACTATTTACCTTCATCTTAAAATTAACCTTTGTATTATCTACATATTTAAATTCTGTCCATGCATCTATACCAAACTTAAGTGATTTTTCAGTATATAAAAAATCGGCATTAGCTAAGCGATTACTTGTAATCGAATATAAATTATCATTTATTTTAGCCCCTAATAGTTGAAGCATTTTAGTAAACATATTAGAATTACTATACTTAAATCCTGATTGATAATACTCATCATCAGTCATAATCGGGCTATGATTAGAATCAAAATTTATTGTCGCATTAGCATAATATACTCTTATACCATTTACACTTTGATTCAAATCACCTAAAAACAAGCCTTGGTTTTTATTTAACCCTTCATTTGTGAAATAATCAATTAAAATATATTCATCATAAATTGTTGATACCTCATGATTAGCTATAAGTAAAACATTACCACTTCCATCCTCTTTAGAAAAAGGATTAAGTGAATAATCACCTGATTTTGTAACAATATTAGGCTTAACCCACCCCAAAAGAATTTTTGATAAAGATGAATGATCTCCTAAATTACCATCCATCATATCTGCTCCGTATACTTTCCCAATTGTATTAGGATTATATGAATAATAATCATCTAAACCTAAAAGATGACCCGTTTCATGAATATAAGTTGATGAATCCACGTAGTACTTCTCATCATTATTCATAAAGCTCGTAGACGCGAAGCTAACCGCAAACGTCTTCTTTCCATCATATTCCTTTTTACTATCCATAAGTGATGTATAAGCCCACCAAAAATCTGAATTCCTACTAGCCTCTTTATTATACAAAAGCCAAACTCCATCAATATAGCCATCATTATCACTATCATATGAAGAATAATCAACTTTATCATTATAATAGCTTAAGGCTTCAGCAAGTAAAATATCAACACCCGTTTCTTGTTTCTTAGAATATGATTCATAATACGAAAAATCATAATTAGGGGTATACCAATCTAAGATTTTAAAGCTTAAATTTAAAAGATGATTACTTGATTTAAGATAGTATGATGATACACTTTCATACTTAATATCATCGCTACTTCCATTAAATGCATTATTAATATTATCACTAATACTATATGATTTATTTTTAGATATAAAATTAATTGGAATAACCAGACATTTAACATCTCCCTTAGATGGCATAGCATGCGTTACTAAAGGCCCATTAGTATGAAGTGAATCGGTTTCTAAATTATAACTATACTCTTCTTTTTTATCCGTGTTAAAAAAACCTAAATTACATGCACTAAGTGAAAAAACAAGAAATATTAAAAGTAAAAGCTTACGCATTAAATCACTTCCCTTAAGAATTATTTAATTCTTCATAATTAAGTCTACTTTGGGTCAAATATTCCTTAAGCTTGGGATAAGCTGATTTATATATCATAAAGGAATATGTTACATTTTCATTATAAATAATGCTAACATAAATATCTGGTGAATAGCTAAAATCAAGACTTACTAAGGCTAGCCCTTCATGCTTAAGAGTTACATTTTCTTTTCCCTTAAGGATAAATTTATTAAAGTCAAGTGTTACTGTTTTATACTTAGGCTTAGACGTTACTAGTAGCCAAATAAAATATGCTAGAGCATAAATTATTAAATAGCCTAAGGTTATAAAGAAGGCCTGATCTACAATTTTGGGCAATAAACTTTGGAAGGAAAAAAATAATATTAGAAGAATAATAAGGCCTAATGCTCCAAATAGTAAAGCTTTTTTAGAGGTTTTTTTAATTTTAATCACTAAAGCATCATTAATTAACTCTAATACAATCATATAATTTTCTTTTCCTTTAAAATCTTAAATGCTATATATAATATATTAATCATTGAAGCAATAAATAAAACAGTTCCGATTGCGATTAATATTATATCCTTAGTTTGAGCAATATCTCCTTCGCCCTTTAAGCCTCGCATTGCAAGGACAATAAAAAGGGAAGCAATTACAAGCAGCAGACCACTTACAATTACATGAATATATAATTTCTTTTGTTCCATTATGTCACTCCTTTTTTTAATTATAGTATATTTTACTTCAAAGATGCAATTAGTATATTAGATAAATAGTAATAATATATTAAAAAAGCACCATTTCCTGGAAGATAAGCCTTAAGATCATCTCTTGGTGATGTATTATAACCATTATATAAATACTGATTATTTATTGTATTCAGCTGTGTTACTTCAATTGACTTTTCAATTTCACCACAATTTAATAAACTTAATCCTAAAAAAGGGAAATCCCATCCCCAATAGGAAGATAAATCCATATTTTTTAGAATATAGTCTATCGTTTTTACCATTTTTTCTTTATCAACAATCTTTGATTTAAAAAAGCTCATTAAAAAGCCTTCAGTAGGATGATCTTTATATAAATCATATTTGTCAATTACACCATAGGTTTTAAGATAAATACCATCATCTTCTTTAGGTGTAATTATTTTAGATGTTATATCTAGGTAGTCATATCTTTGATGTCCATAAAGCACAGTATCTATCTTAGGCTGTCTTTCTAAAGTATACCGCCAATATTCAAGTTCAAAGCTAGGATTTTGACATCTATCTAAAGGAATTGACTCACAAGCCTCAAGTAAAGGATCAAGCATTTGATATTTTGAGTCCTTTAAGGTTAAAAAAGAAATCATAAAATCAATTGTACCACTAATTAATGGCTCGTATTTTTTAATAATATTTTCCTTATTATATAAATAATATATTTCTTGAAGCATGAATAAAATATGTGGTGCCTGCCAAATTAGAAGTGGTCCAATATTTGAGGGAGAATCTTCTCCGTCTGGTCCTGTCATTTTTGGAAATCTAAGACCCTTATAACCATTTAATGATGCTCTTTTTAAAGATGATGGCATTATACTTAAATAATAATCAAAGCTTTTTACTAAATCACCTACATGATTATTATAAATATTCCATAAGCTATGTATAAGATGCATTTCTAAATGAAATTTTGAATTCCAACAATTATAAGTTAAACCCGATTCTTGAGGAGGATAAATACCCGTTGAATTTACATGAAGCAAGTACTTTGATAATACCATTTTTTTTACTAATTCTTCATTATCAATAATAATACCATTATCACACTTCCAAAATTCATCTAAAAGCTTTCCTTCTTTTATTTCATCAAGTGCTAAAGAAAAGGATACATTATTATCATCAAAAATAAGAGTATTTTCTACAATTTGATATTTTGATGATGATTTTAGTTTAAAGCTTAGACTATTTTTATCATCATATAAAAGTGTCATCCTATCTTCTTTTACTAAAACATTAGGTAATATATCTAGACGGTAGCCGTTCTTAGTATAAGAAGGATAATTAAATTTTAAAGCTAAATTTAAATTATCACTTTGAAGCTTAAAATTAAATTCATCATGATCTTGATAAATAAAGGATATTGTTTTATTAATTTTTTCCTTGTAATTAAAGCTTGATGTCACAATTCCTTTATAAAGGTCAAGCTCTTGTTTTACATCTTTTATATTATTTATGTCAATTAGTTTATCATTATCGTATAAGAGTATTTGCATAAAGCTATACTTAAATGGATACTGACGATTAATCTGATAATTTGGATCATTATCCAAATTAAAAAGCATATAAGCCTTACCATCAACATAGGACGGCTTAATATCTTTTTTATCTTTATAAAACCAATTTTTATTTGACATTGTACTTAAAGGAATATCCTTATAAATTTCATATAAACTTTGGGTCCCCGTTTGATCAAGCGTGATAGCAAAATCACCATTACCAATAGTAACAGGATTTTTTGAATCAATATGATTAAATTTTAAGTTATATTTTATAATATCACTTTTTTTCACGAGACTTCAACTCCTTTTTACGCCTTAAAGCTTCTTCTTTAACATTCATTCCATAGCCTGAAGGAATTCCTAATGAATGAAAAAATTTAACATATGGCTCTTGATTACGTAAAAAAATTGTTTTCTTTCCTTTAATCGTATAAATAACTAAACCATCTGCATCATAATTAGGCTTATTTCTTTTAGAGTTTTTAGCAACTAAACCATAAACCCAATAAATATCATTATATTTAATCTTCTTAGTTCGTGTTCCTTCAAGAATTAAAGCATAGCTTAAGGCTAAAAAAATATTTGATTTTTTTTGATTTAGGGGTTTGTTTTTTGATGGAACATATTCTGACTTTCTTTCATCAGGATGCTTATTGTAGTAATTCGTAATATAATTTCCACTTTGAACAAGCATTTTTCTTTTCTTTCTTGCCATATAGAAGAAAAACATAAATAAAGTTATTAAAATAAGAAAGATAATAACAACCCAAATCTCTAAGCTATTACTTAAAATCATTTTCTTCCTCCTTCAAAGCTTGAATTTCTTCTTTACGCTTTAAAACATCTTTAGAAAATCCAAAGCCTCTTACCTCTGAGGCTTTAGTCATAAAAGTAAATGCATTAGGATCAATCTGGTCTAATAAACCTCTAAGCATAACATATTCCTTAGCCAAGCATACACAAATAAGCATTTGACCTTCAATGTGATAGTAGCCACCTTCACAATTTATTATTGTACAGCCTCGATGTAAAAGACTAGTAATCATATTTCTTACCTCTTCTGTTTTATCACTCTTAATAAAGACAGCTCTTTTTCCAACACCTCCAAAAACAACGGTGTCTAAGATAAAACCAACTAAAACCATAAATACAACCGCCATTAATCCTTTTTCAACACCTGTTACAATCATTCCGGCAATAATTATTAAACCATTTATTACGGAATTTGAAATTGAATAAGGAAGATGTAAACATTTAAATGCAATTGATCCAATTACATCAAGACCACCAGTAGATCCATTGGCTCTAAGTGACATTCCTTGACCAACACCCATAATTACCGCTCCAAAGCAAACAATAAGCCAAGATTCAAGTCCAGCAAGTGTATCATATAAGCCAGTGGCTTTTATAATAAATTCAGCAAGTGCTACAAATGTTGGTAGCATTAACGTTGCATATAAGGTTTTCAAAAAATAATTTTTGCCCAATATAGGTAAAGATATTACAAGTAAACTTATATTTATTATATACAAAAAAACAACATTAGAAATTTTTGGTATTAGTTGTTCAAGCAAAATCGAAAGTCCCGAAGCTCCACCAGTTATAAAGCCTGTTGGCCAAAAGAAACAAGAAATACCGATAGAACATATAACAAGTCCCAAATTAATTTCTAAAAATTTAAATACTTCATCACGTTTCATAATTACCTCATTAAATTCAAGTCATTTATTTTATATTGATAGTATTCTCCATACGTTTTAGCGTAATTTTTTAAAGATACATCAACATTTTTAGCAAAATAATCATTATAAAATACTTGATCAATATGCTTAATTTTATTAACAAGACGTGTTGTTTTGGAAGTTAAATCATAAATATCAATATCACGTTGATATTTAAAATGATTTAAACTTGTATAAATAGCATTTTCTGTCATAAAAAAGTTGTATGCTCGTGAATATAAAACACTTTCTTCTAAAGAAAAAATACTATTACCATACAACATATTGCCATAGGTATTAATACCAAGTACATCATATATAGAAGGCACAATATCTGAAGTACAGCTATATTTATCAATTACCTGACCTTTAAGATGAGGAACTCGCATTATACAAGGAACATTATATAAGAAAGGATAATTATAGCTTTGATCACGAAAATTTTCGGGAATTTTTTTTACATAGTTTGATAATCCCTGATAATAACAGTTATGATCTCCAAATAAAGTTATAACGGTATTATCAAGCAAGTTTCTGTTTTCAAGCTCTTCATATAAAGTACCTATCATTTTGTCAACCTCAAGAATAGTGGCCACATATGTTATAAATGAATTATCTAAATCACTTAAATCCTTAGTACTATCAATCTTAAGTCCATACTCACTAAGCTTTTCATAATATGGTTTTAGACTCTTACGATACGAATACTGGCCATGGCCTGTAATTGTAATAATATATGAATAAAATCTTTTATCAGTAGGCATTATTTCGTCACTAAATGAACTAATTAATTCACTATCAAGATTTCTTTCGCCTTCACTCATCCAATCAGTAAAATTTTTCTTTTTTAAAAGTTCATTATAAGCATAATAATTATCAAAACCTACCGTTTTTTCATATACTGCTCGATTATAAAAACTATTTGTACCATTATGAAAAATATTACAGGTTATATCCTTGTCTAAGGCTTTTAAAGTATTAGCCATCGACATTGACATAGTATTTTGATAAAAATCATAGTTCGTTATTGCAGAAGTCGGATAAACACCAAGATAAGAGTAATTTTCTGAAATATCCGTTTTTTCCTTTGAATGGAAATTGCTAAATACCGTTGATTCTTCCATCAAACGATATAAATTAGGAAATAACTCCCGTGATAATTCTTCTTGTGTTTTTCCCTTCATAGATGGATCCTTAAACTTTAAGCCATTTGGAAAAGCCTCTTCTGATGCAACAAAGCCCATCCATTCAAATGACTCACAAAGAATAGTAATAACATTATATTTTTTAGCATAGTTTTCTTTAAAATTACTCATTTTAATTTGATTATCATCATATAAAAAGCTAGTAAGCTCAAGCTCATTCATTTCTTTATCATTTTGTTTAGTTTTAGATTCATACATTTGACTTAAAAAATTCGATGTAATTCCCATTTTTTTATAGCTATTATCCGTATTAGAATAAAGCATTTCGTCATAAAAATTACGGTAGCTAACCTGGGTTGAAACAGAAAAATAAAGTAATATTCCCGCCATTATTATTATCCCAAATTTTAAAACTCTATTACGGTTAAATTTATATAATCTTTTTTCATATACTCTTAGATATCTTCCTCCAAAAATAATAAAAGCACTAATTATAATCGCCACAACAAAAAAATACGTAACATTAATTGGTACCGATTCTAAAATACCAAAAGCATCATTTTTAAGCTCAAGCATAGTATAATCAAAAATTTGACCTGTCATTTCATAAACAACAATAAAAATCAAATCAACAACAGCATAAATGCTTAAAATTACAATTGAAACAATATACCGAGCCAATTGCGTTCTTAAGGCATATAAAAAACTTATAACTAAAATTATTTGTGAAAACAAAATCCAAGGCTTTTGAATATAAAAAGCACTAGATGTAATTGCAACTGATACTAGTTCAAATAATAAAATTGCTAAAGCCGTAAAAAGAATTATCCAATTTTGTCTAAAAAATTCTTTAATTAAATTTTTCATATAAAATTTAGCCTCCTATAGCAATCTAATAAACATCATAATTGTTAAACAAATAGCCTTATTATTATATGATAATTTATATATATATCCATAAAGAATATGAAAAAGCATAAATAAAACATCAATAAAGGCTTTTTTAGGCGTAATAATAAACTCAAATAAACCAATTGTTAACATAGACATTATTCCACCTGCAGGTAAATACTTTAACATCTTTGCACTTAAAACATTTTTTAATAATTCTTCTGTGTATCGTATTATTAAAAAAGAAATGAGCATTCTTACAACACCGGCCACAATTTTAGCAAGATTATTATATAAATAAATCATACCGATATTTTCACCCAAATCAACTACTAATTTTAATCTAAAGCCTAAAATAGCAGTGACAATAAAAATAGTTAGAATTGTTATTCCATATAAAATACCAATTCTTTTAGTTGACATATCCTTAATTTTAGTATATTCAATTTTTGAGAAATGCTTATTTGCGTAATTTGTAGAAACAAAAAAGATAAGAAAATAAATGATAATTCTTAAAGCATCAATTATCATAGGTGTTAAATAGCCATAATATATTCTATCAAATAAAGGCTTTGTAAATCTTAAAAATTCAGCAAGAATTGTACATAAAAAAACAATACATAAAAAGATTATAAGCTTAACTTTATAATTATTAAATATGTCTTTTTTCATATAAGCCTCCATTTTTCATTTACATCAATGATAGCATTTATACAAGTTTTTTTCAATGTTTAGGTAGTAAAATTTATAAATATTTATTGCTTATAATTTATTAAAAAATAATCGAGAAGCCATTCACTTCTCGAATTTTATTATTATCTTGCAAGCCAACCGCCATCAACAGCAATTGTAAATCCATTTATATAATCAGAGGCTTCAGATGCTAAGAAAATTGCGGCACCAGCAATATCCTCAGGACGTCCCCAACGGCCTTGAGGAATACGCTCTAATATGGCATCATTACGCTTTGAATCACTTCTGATTTGTTCAGTATTATTAGTCTCCATATAACCTGGAGCTATACCATTAACATTAATTCCCTTACTAGCCCATTCATTACATAATGATCTAGTAAAACCAATTACTGCACTCTTAGAAGCGCAATAAGCAGGGACTCTTATACCACCCTGATATGAAAGCATTGATGCAATGTTAATAATTTTACCTTTTTTATTTTGGGCAAAAACAACCTTCGCAAATGCTTGGGATAAGAAAAAAACTACTTTTTGATTAACATTTATTACACTATCCCAGTCCTCTTCTGTTACGTCAACTGCATCAGCTCTTTTAATAATACCAGCATTATTAACCAAAATATCTACTGTACCATATAAATCAATGGCAGTTTTAATTATATTATCAATTGGTGTAGTTGAAGATAAATCGGCAGTGCATTCATTAAATATACCACCAATCGCATCTATTTTCGCCTTAGTTTCGGCACAGCTTCTTCTTGCAACACCTAAAACCTTAGCTCCGGCTTTGGCATATGCAACACATATTGCTTGTCCTAGGCCTGTATTAGCTCCAGTTACAATCGCAACCTTATCTTTAATATCAAACATCATTTTTTACCTCACTAATTTATAAAATTGATAGGGAATAGTCCCAAAGGGCTTAGCTGTATCATTAAGTAAGCCTTTTAAAGATTTAACAAGATCATCTACTAAAAAGGGCTCATTATAAAGTTCATCAGCTAATTCATCGCCATTTAAGCCTAATTCAGTTAAAGCTGTTATGGCTTTATTAAATGGTTTAGAGTAGGATTCATTTTCCATAAAACAAGACTCATAATCTTCACTACTTTTTAAATATGCTGCAAATTCTTCAATAGGCTTTATTTTATAGCTAACATATTTAATAATCTTAATTCGATTTACCATTCTTATAATAGGTCTTATTCCCATACAAAGTAGCACAAAAAAGATAATCGCAAGAGGAATAAAGGCTACACTTAAATAATTATCTAAATATGCACAAAAGAAAATACCTAGTGTCATTCCTATTAAGCTTAAAATGAATGGTAGACATGCAAGTGATAATTTAAATTTACTATACTTCATATAGTTTATTCCTCTAATTTATAAGGAGCTAAGCCTATATTTTTATTAATTTTCTTTAAAAATGAACTTAAAACTTTTATCATAGAATCTATATCATATTTAGATGCAACCTCAACAGGAGAATGCATATATCTTAAGGGAATAGAAAATAAAACAATTGGTGTATCAATATTTGTTTTTAAAATGGTATCACCATCAGTACCTGTTCTTCCTTGCCATACCTCATATTGAAGTGGTTCATTAAGCTCTTTTGCTGTTTCAACTAGCATTTCATTTAACTTTCTATTAATAACAGAGCCTCTACAAATAACGCCACCCTTACCAAGTGCTACATCATTTTCAATATTTGCATTAGGGTAGTCTCCTGAAAATGTCACATCTACAACAATACATAAATCAGGCTTCATCATCATTGCACTACTATAGGCACCACGACCGGTTGTTTCTTCACCAGTTGAGGTTGTAACTAATATTTGGGCATTTGTATCTTTGTAGGCTTTTTTGGCAGCTTCATGAATAATATAATCACCAAGTCTATCATCAAAGGCTCTTGCACAAATCATATTATTTTGAAGCTCTAAATAATTCTCATTATGAATAACAAAGCTTCCAAGCTCGATATTTGACTTAGCCTCTAAAGAGTCCTTAAAGCCTAAGTCAACAAATAAATCACTTACCTCAAGCTTCTCTTTTTTTAGCATATCGCTATTATAGCCCATTACACCATAATATTTTTTATCATTTGATATTATAACTACTCTTTGTCCAACATAAAGCTTCGTTCTAATACCGCCATTAGAATCAACCTTTAAGGTACCATCCTCGTTATAACCATTTACAACTAAGCTTATTTCATCAGCGTGAGCAATAAGCATTACCTTATAATCATTATTCTCATTATAGATAGCCGTCATTGCGCCTCTATTATCAACTACAAAATGGTTATCACTAGTCTTATAATTTTTATATAATACTTTTTGGACACTATCCTCACAGCCAGATGGAGAATAGACCTCAACTAATTCACGTAATATTTTATAACTCATAATTACCTCTTAAATTTAGAAAACATTGTCATTGTTAAAATAAGTAATACTACACATAGTATTAGTGGAATATAAAAAAGATATTCGTTCTTTATATTTTCTTTAAAAATTAAAACAATCCATATAGCACAAGAAAAAAATGATGCTAAAACAGATAATGATGTTAATTTAAAGTTTGACCACTTAGAATGTGACTTTTGTAAGCTTGTTTTTGGCATAATATACCTCCTATACTAACTTAGTGACTAATAATACTAAAACTAAGGCTTCTAGTACTAAATTTAAATAAATAACAAGGGAGAAATATTTCTTGTCAGTTTTATGATGAAACAAAAGACGGCCAATAAAGGAACCAATTGCACCACCAAGAATAGAACCTAAAAGTAAATTCTTCTCTTTAATTCTAGCACTACCATTAATCGCTCTTTTTTTATCATTTTTATACATCATTAGCATAACTAAAGATGCGATTAAAAGATAAGCACAATATATAATTGTTAAAATTTTATAATAAGTATCATAATTCATAGGCAACCATAATCCTCCTCATATAGGTTAATTATATAACATATACTTAGTTTTTTCCATAAAAAAAATAAGACAATTTATTATAAATCATCTTATTCTTTGTAATTTTAAAGCCTTATTTTTGACGCTTTTTTATCTCATCATACAAGTATAAGCCTAGGCCCGTTATAATAAGTACAACCGAAATAATCCAAATCACCCAAAATAAAACCCCATAATCAGCATATATAAATCCATAAAAGCCATCATCAGGATGGATTCTTAATCCAATTATTGCTTTACATATAGATGAAATTCCAAACAAATATAAGCCGATAAATAATAAATATTTTTTCATTTAAATCACCTGTATTCTTATATTACCATTTTATTTTAATAATAAAAAGAAAAAATTCTCTTTTTTTGTATGGGATTATTTCAAATATAATTCTAAAACACCTATAAGATTTTCACTTGTAATTTCATCATTAATATATGCATATATAATACTATTAATTCCACCGATTAAAAATATATGCTTAGCCTTTTTAGACTCATCTAAGGCTTTATCATTTAACCTAATTTTTATTTCATTTAATATTTCTTCTCTAATATCAGGTGAATTTAATAATTTTACTATAATATTCTTATACTGCTTTATAATTTCAATATAACACCTAATGTTAAATAGGAAATTCTTATCTTCAGAAATTTGATTATATTTTAAAAATACATATTTAACAAACATTCTTTCAAAATTTTGTTTAGTCTCAAAATGTCTATAAAATGTTTCTCGATTAATTTTGGCATTACTGCATAGCTTTATAATAGTTGGCTTATCATCATTTTTAAGCAATTTAATATATTCCTTAAAAATAACTTTATCAGTTTGTTCTCTTTGTTCTTGTTTTTTCATTTACTATAACATCCCTTTTATTTCATGATATAGTAATTATATCATACCAATAAAAAAAGGAACTACATACTATGTAATTCACTCTTCTAAAAGTATTAAATTGCAAATATTCCCAGTAATGAACAAACAAAAATAATAATAAACAAAGTCAAAGCTGATGTGATAGATGTCCACACAACAAGTTGTCCTGCAAGTTCATCATCATTATTCATTTCCGCCGCCATTGGAGCTGATGATACTGCAACGGGAGTACCAAATAAAGCAATTAGGGCAGGGAAGCACATACTATTATCCATTCCAAAGAAAGTTCCACTCTTATTTAAGAGATATGCAACGACAAGACATGCAATAGGAACAATTAGTATACGAGCAAGAGTACCTGCAATAATTTGTTTTTTAAGTCTTGAAATAGCACTAAAGGTAAAATCACCACCCAAAGCAAGTAAAGCAAGCGGAGACGCAATAAGTTTTAAGTTGCTAATTGTTGTATATAAAAAGGGAACATTATCCTTAATAGTAAATAGTGGGGCATCTCTTCCAATTGAAAGTAAAGCTCTAAATCCTAAAAATAAAATACCAAGACAAACACCAATAATTAAAGGATTTCTTATAATTTTAATTAATATATCCTTAACACTAGCCTTTGAATTACCATCATGTACAAATATAGATAAAGAAATTATTGCTAAAACATTATATAAAGGAATTGAAATTGCAGAAATTACCGCCGCAAGCGCAACTGGCTCACTTCTTCCTGCAGAAAGAGATTCGGCAAGAGAAACACCAATTATGGCAAAGTTTGATCTATATACACATTGAAGAATAACACCTTTTTGCTTATCATCTTTTACAAAGAAAATAACATACAATAGACCAAGTCCAAATACAAGTAAAATCGCAATTACACAAAATAATACAATTCGCCATTGCTTGGCAATACCTGCTATATCCGATACATTATAAATATTAATGAACAACATTGCTGGAAGACAAATTTTAAAGCATAGCTTATTTGCCATTTTCCAAAAACCATCTGGCAAAAGCTTAATTCGCTTTAAAAAATATCCTAGCATAATAATTAAAATGATAGGAAGTACAGCATTACATGTAAATGCTAAATTATCAAACGCAGAAAGAATCATATTATCTAGTCCATTCTTTTATAATTTCATCACCAAGAACACCATCAAATGTTACATTCTTAGTTTCTAGTTTTTCTACATTTAGGCAAAAAATTCCTACTCTTTTCATTTTATAAGGATGCTCCATCATACAAGGTATTCCTTCTAAAGCTTCTTTATTATAACTAAAAGATACATTTTCAAATGATACTAATTTGATTGGCATTTCCGCAAGTCCTAAAAATACACCGGCTGCGATACTCACATCATTACATACCATATTTGAAAAATGAAAAGCTCCTAGGACCGGTGTATATTCATCAACAGGTAAAGCTTTAGTTGTCCAAACATACTCCTCATGTCCACCCTTAGGCCCCATATTATAATAGCTATTAATTACAAAAGGTGTTAAAACATTGTTCATAACGATATCATCGAAGGTGATATTATCAATTTGACCAACATTTCCTCTTCCTCTTCTTGTTTTTATTCTTAAGCCTCTATCCGTATTTTCAAAAAGACATCTTCTTACAATAATATTTTTTATACCACCTGAAGATTCGCTTCCAAATACAACTCCGCCGTGACCATCAGCCATTAAATTATTTTCAATCAAAATATCACTAGAGGCTTGTTGATATTTTAAAGCTAAATCATATGTTCCTGATTTTATCGCGATACAATCATCACCTACAGAAAACTTACAGCCTTTTATTTCAATATTATTTGAACAATCAGGATCAATACCATCAGTTGTTGGCATTTTAGGATTATTTTTTATATATAAATTATAAAAATTAAGATTTGAGGACATATAAGGATGAATAGCCCATGCTTGTGTATTATGAACATAAAGACCAATAATATTAATATTATTTGATCTTACCATAAAAATTGAATGTCCTCTCCAAGCGATATTCATTACTCTATGATTTATATACCAATCACCATTTTCAGCTTGTCCATCAATTTCACCCTCGCCATAAATGGTAACATTTTCATTGTCAATAAAATTTACTGTTGATGAAAAATTATTAACCTCTGCTCCCTCCCATAAGCCAACATTCGCATAAGAAGGATGAATCGGATAATCACGACGATTAGTTGAAGCTAAAATTCTAGCCTTCTTTTTTAAATATATATTTACATTAGATTTTAAGTATAATGATGTAACTAGATACGTTCCTTCTTCAATTATTAAAGTACCTCCAACAGGTGTTGCCATAATCGCAGCCTGAAGAAAAGCTGTATCATTATTTATACCATCTTTATAGGGATTAAAGTCCTTAAGATAAACTGTCCATTTTTCTTTAGGGGTATGAAAGTTAATAATACCTTGGGCCTCTATTTTATAATCTGAGTCTGGTTCTAAATCATAAATAGTAAAAACATTCCTTTTTTCTTTTCTTATTAAATTGTCATTTAAAAAAATCTCATACTCCTCTTCATTATAATATGGAGTATTACTTTCAAGCTCAATCGTTACTGAACGTGAATTTAAATTAATAATTTTCATTCATATCACCTAACTTGATTATATTTATTTTTTTATATTTGTTAAGGAAAAAGCCGCACAAAAGATTAAAAGCTTAAGTTTTTTACTCAAGCTTTTTTACATATTTTTAATTATCCATTGATTGCTTTATCAAATTTAGTAATCTTTAAATTTCTTCCAACAACTAAAATAGCATCTAAAGGTTTAATTGTATCAGAGCCCTTTGGCAAGAAGAATTTCCCACTTCTTATAATGCCAACAATATTAATATCATATTTGTTACGATAATCAAGCTCTAATAGACTATGCTCTTCAAAATCATGAGGAATAGCAATTTGCACAATAGCATGTTCTTGATCAATCGAATAATAATCAAGCATTGTATCTGATAGAATTTGTTTAGCATATTGACGCCCTGCATCATCTTCAGGAATTAAAACCTCATCAGCACCTAATCTTTCTAAAACATTTGAATATTCAGAATCATCGACACGAACCGTTATATATTTAACTCCAAGTTCTTTCAAATTGATTGTTGTTAAAATTGTAGCTTGCAAATTATTACCAATTGCCACAACAGCATGATCGATATTTTTAGCACCAATTTCCTCAAGAATTCTTTTTTTAGTTGAATCACAGACAAAGCACTGTTCAATGTATTCAGATACCTGATTAACACATGCCTCATCCACATCAACACCAATAATATCCTTAGTATGTAAAGATAACTCCTTAACAATTGAAGTTCCTAAACGACCAAGCCCGATAACCATATAATTCTTTCCCATAATTATCCTCCATCTATCCTATAATAATTTTACCTTCAACATATTTAACATCACGACTTATAATTAAATTTGTTCTTGATGTCCACATGGAAATAAAAGTAAGTGGTCCCAAACGGCCAATAAACATTGTAACTATAATTAAAATCTTTGTAGCTGCATTAAGAGTTGAAGTGATTCCTGTACTTAATCCTACCGTGTCAAAGGCAGAAATTACTTCGTAGGCAATTGATTCTAACGAAAATGAGGATTTAGCCTCAAAAGCACAGGCAAGTAAAATAGCTATTGCAAGATAAGCTATTTCTACTACAAACAAAATAAATACCTTATTAATTGTTTGTTGATTTATTTTACGTTTAAAAATATTAGGTGTTTGACCTTTTGCAAAACATAAAATTGATACGATTAAAATTGTAAACGAAGTTGTTTTTAAGCCTCCACCAGTTGAACAAGGAGAAGCTCCAATAAACATTTGAATAACACTTAAAAGATATGCAGGCTTACATGCCTCAACCCTAGATTGATCAATTGATGCAAAGCCCGCTGTTCTTGTTGTAACACTTTGGAAAAATGCTTGAAGCCAGGTTATATCATCACCTGATAAATGAAAGAAAAGCTTATAGCCTAAGGCTCCTGTTATTAATATAATAAAGGTAACAATTAAAACAACTTTAGTATGAAGCTGAAGCTTATACCATCTTCTTTTTGATAAAACATCGATAATAACAATAAAGCCAAGCCCACCTAAAGTAATTAGAACCATGATAATAATATTAAGCATAACATCATTCGTATATGGCATTAAAGAAGGTAATTCATTTTCAAACATATCAATACCTGCATTATTAAATGCTGATACCGAATGGAACAATCCATATTTTAAAGATGTAAGAAAACTATAATCATACTTAAATCTAAAAATAAAAAATAATAATAAGGCACCAATTGCTTGAATAATTAATGCCAAGGGTACAACCTTTTTTACAAGTTGGACAATTCCTCTACTAGTATCTTGATTTAAGGTTTCTTTCATTAATAACCTACTAGAAACACCAATCTTAGCTCCAACAAGAGAATAAATAAATGATACTAAGGTTAAAAAGGAAAGACCGCCTATTTCAATTAATATCAAAACAATAAGATGACCAAATGTAGATAATGTCGGTCCAACTGCTATAGTTGAAAGACCTGTAACACAAGTTGATGATGTTGAAAGAAAAAGGGCATCTAAGAAGGAAAGGCCTTTTCTATTTGTTGTTGAAATCGGAAGCAATAAACAAAGTGTTCCTGCTAATATAACACATAAAAATGATATAATTATTAGAAATTGAGGTTTTATTTTTCTCTTTAGCTTCACAAAATCATCTCTTTTCCATTTAAATTCGAAATCATTATACTCTAAAAAGAGACACTTTGCAAGTAAACAAAAAAGGACCAGGAATAAACCTGATCCATAATCTCATTATCGACGTTCTTTGATACGAGATGCTTTTGCAGAAAGTGTACGAATATAATGTAACTTAGCTCTACGAACCTTACCAAGACGAGTAACCTCAATCTTGTCAATGATTGGTGCATGTACAGGGAATGTACGTTCAACACCAATACCGTAAGAAATCTTACGAACAGTGAAAGTCTCAGAAATACCTCCACCTTGACGCTTAATTACTAAACCTTCGAAAACTTGGATACGATGAGTATCTCCTTCTACAATTTTAACATATACCTTAACATTGTCACCTGGACGGAATGCTGGTACATCTTGCTTTAGGTATTGTGCAGTAATTTCATTGATTAATGCTTGACCCTTTGCCATAATTTTCACGCTCCTTATCACCCAAAATTCATGAAGCGTTGTCTCTTCAGCGGAATAATGTGCCTTGACTAGCTTTCTAGCCTTTTGTATTTTACCATAAAGGCAATGTGGTGTCAATTGTTTTTTTACAATTTAGTTTATTTTTGCTCTTCAGCTTTAATTTCATCAAGAAGTTTATAATCTTCCTTTGTTTTTGAGTATTTTTCAAGTAAATCAGGTCTTCTTAAATAAGTCCTTCTTAAAGATTCTTTTTGACGCCATCTATTAATTTCCTTATGATTTCCATTTTGTAAAACAAATGGAACTTCTTTTCCCTTATAGCTTTGAGGTCTCGTATATTGAGGATATTCTAAAAGTCCATTAGAATATGAATCTCCTTCATAGGAATCCTTTAAAATAGCTCCATCAAGAAGTCTTGTAATACTATCAGAAATTATCATTGAAGGAAGTTCCCCTCCGGTTAAGACAAAATCTCCAATCGAAATCTCTTCATCAACATAATCTCTTATTCTTTCATCAAAGCCCTCATAATGACCACAAACAAGAATTATATCATCAAGCATACTAAGTCTTCTAGCGTCCTCTTGTTTATATTGATGTCCTTGAGGGGTCATAAGACAAATGTGCGAATTTAATGCTTTATTCGCCTCTAAGCAACGGTCCATAATATCACATTTCAAAACCATACCAGCTCCTCCACCATAAGGAGTATCATCAACATGATGATGCTTATCAAGTGAGTATTCTCTTAAATCAACAATTTTAAATTCAATTAAGCCCTTATCAATTGTTCTTTTAATTATTGATTCACTTAAAAAGCCATCAAACATATGAGGAAATAAAGTTACAATCGTTATTTTCATTAGAAAAGCCCCTCTATCTCTTTAATAATGACTCTTTCTTTAGTAACCTTACCAATAAATTCATCGCGAAAAGGAACTAAAGCTTTTTTCCCATTTTCCATTTTAATTACAAGTAAATAGCCTTGAGGTACTTCTCTTACATCTATAACCTTACCTTTATAATCAGCTCTATCATTGTAAGCATCAAGGCCAATTAATTCGTGAAAATAATATTCATCATTATCAAGTGGTTGTTGTTCATCTTCACTAATAAATAGTTCATATCCTTTATACTTTTCAACAAGATTAATATCCTCAAGTCCTTCAAAGCGAACAAGAATATGAGGTGGATAATCCGTTCTTTTTTTTACAACTAAAGGAATATATTCGTCCTTATAGTATAAATAAACCTTATCCTTAACATTAAATCTTTCAAAATCCGATACAACCATAATCTTAAGGTCCCCCTTAAGACCATGAGTATTTAATATTTTACCAATACGATAATAATTCATTTTCATACCTCAACTTCACGTGATTTGGCATCTATGATAGATAGCAAATGACATTTAACTGGTTTATTAGTTTTACTTTTAACATAAGCCTTATATAGTCCTAATTGTCTATCATATGCTTCATCATCAAAATTTTTAAGCTTATAATCAATAATATCGATGTAATCATCATAAATTACAAGCAAGTCAATAATTCCATGATATGCCTTATTTTCTATTATACTAGAAAACTCATATTCATGTAAAGTTTTAGCATGCGAAATATTTTTCATCAAATCCATTTTCAAAACATTTTCAATAATTTTTTTACTAGTTAAATCAATATTCATTTCATTTAAAGATTCAAATGGCCTCTTAAAATCAAGCATTTCTAAGATATAGTGATAATTAAGACCATTTTCAAGCATTGTATCTAAATGCTTATTTGACAACTTATTCATACGCTTAGAAATATGATCATTTTTTATTTCTTTAATATCCAAATTAAGTGACTCATATTTTATTTCATTATTGTTTTTAAGGCCTAAAGAATAAAAATGACCTTCAATTGCCTTAACATCTAAGCCAGAAAAATAATCTTCTGTTAAATCAATCCTATTCTTTATAATATTTGGAGCCTTAGCCTCAATATAATCAAAATATTGACCAAATGACGATTGACTTTGAGTATCCTTAGAGTCATCAAAATTAGTAATATCTCGAATAAAAATCATTTTTTCCCGAGCTCTAGTAAGAGCTACATAAAATAATCTTAGTCTTTCTGAAACTGTTTCTCTTACCCATGTGTCCTTATATAAGGCTTTAATCATCGTATCATCAATACCTTCATCATTAATAGGCATATAAATTCCATATTTCAAATCAAAGCCTGTACCTGCTTTTACATTTGATTTATTATAGGCATGATTAAAATCTGCAAAATAGCAAATAGGATATTCAAGACCCTTAGATTTATGAATATTCATCATTTTAACTCCGTGGGATGTAGAAACGTCCATTGAATATTTAGCATCCTCACCATTTTTTATAAGGATATCCAGTTCTTCTACTATTTTAGTAAAATTATAGCCCATCTTAGCTAATTCACCAAGTTTATTAGAAATATATTCTACAGCATGAAGAGCATCGTTAATATTTGATACAAGCTTAACTTTAGAATAAAATCCAAACATCTCCAAAGCCTTATTTAAAATACTTGCACAATCAGTTGTATCTACAAGATAAGATAAGCTTCTTGCATTCCTTGAAATTTCATTGTCTAAATTTCTATTTGATACAATCTCAAAAATTTCCTCATCACTTTTTTGACAAATAAAGGATCTTAAAACGCTCGTAAGGGCGTGATAATAATCACTAGTAAATTTTGCTAAATAATGATAGCTTATAAGATGCAAAATATTTAAAATAACCATTGCTGGATAGGAATCAGAAACAGTACTATCGGCATAAATTACAACTGGTATATTATTAGCCTCAAGAACTCTTTTAAAAATCTCAAAATGATCCTTCCTATCAAGGATAATACAAAAATCATCATAGGTTGCCGGCCTAAAGCCCTTTAAATCCTTATTAAATACCATATAGTTTCCAAGCTTACTTTTAATATCGGAAGCTATAATATAGCCCTCATAATAAGCACGGTCAATCTTTTTTTCTTTATCATAAGGATAATAAATAAAATCACTACTAAAGCCTTTTTCATCACTACATGCTTGGTTATTATAAACAGTAAGACCAAATTTCATTTGGTGAGATTTAGCATATTCTGCATCACCAACCTCTTTAGTCATTAAAAGTGAAAACATGTTGTTAATATCTAAAAGAACCTCTGCTCTTGAACGGAAATTTTGATTCATATCAATTAAATAGCCAGGTGCGTTTTTAAATGTTTCCTGTAACGAAGGATAATTATCCTTCGTAATAGGATAATAGTTTTCATATTTTTGTTTAAAGATATTAGGATTAGCATTTCTAAAACGATAAATTGACTGTTTAATATCACCAACCATAAAACGATTGTTGTTCTTAAAATAACTTATAAATATTTCCTGTAAATCTGAAGTATCTTGATATTCATCAATCAATATATACTTAAACTGTTTTTTCATTTCTTCTCTTATATCTGGATTATTTTTAACAAGCCTTATTGCAAGCTTTTGAATATCATTGAATTCGTATAAGCCCGTTTGAGAGGAGTATTCTTCTATTCTTTCATAATATTTAATTAAAATATTAATAAATAAATTAATTGATTTTTTTGATAATAAATATTTATTTATAGCATCATCTAAGGATTCATACCTTGTAAGGGAAGAAAGGGGATCTTGAACCTCTTTTTT
Organism: Clostridium sp. CAG:307_30_263; assembly: GCA_001916215.1. GTDB lineage: Bacteria > Bacillota_I > Bacilli_A > Acholeplasmatales > Anaeroplasmataceae > CAG-307. Next base: position 25,231 of record MNRZ01000006.1, on the reverse strand, counting down.
TAATTTTAGCTTTAAAAGCGAAAATGATTCATCATCATTTTTACCCTTTCTTGGAAGTGACATTAAAGCCGCTTCCTTGATTCCTTCATAATTATTTTTTAAATAGGTATCAATAATTTCTTGAATTTGCTTATGACTTTTAACTGAATCAGTGCTAGACATTAAATCCTCTAATATTTTTACAGCCTTTTCTTTATAGTTTAAGCATAGTTTAAGATAATCATCTTTAATTTTTACAAAAAAATCATCTGAAAAGAATTTTTCATTATAGTGCTTTAAATAGTCTAAAGAATCATCAAGCTTATCAAGACCATTTATAAGAATTAAAAGATTATCCTTTAAAATATCGTCTCTTTTATCAGTAAAATTATTCAAATAATCCTCAAGAGCATCATCATGGGCTTCATAAAGCTCATTTAAAATGTCATCAATAATTTCAATTTTTTTAATTTTCATTGATGATGCATCACAAATACCTATATTAGGTGAAACATTTAAGGCATAAAAGTATTTCTTACACATTGAAAGATTAAATGAATCAAATGTTGTAATATAGGCCTGTTCAAGTAAGGAAATAGAATCTCTTAAATCTTGCCTTTCACTAAGCATGCCTCTAACACGGCTCTTCATTTCCGCAGCAGCAGCATTAGTAAATGTTAAAACTAAAAGTTCTGTTGGTTTTACACCCTTTTCAATTAAGTTAGTAACACGACTAGTTAAAACCTGAGTTTTACCAGAACCAGCACCAGCTGATACTAAAACATCCTTATCAAAATCACCATATGCCGCAAGATACTGCATGTCATTCATTGGCATTTTCATCTTCCTCCTTCCACTTTTTTCCTTTAAGTTCAACAATATCCTTATCCGTTTTGTAGCAACAATCCACAAAAGGACAATACTCACAACTAATATTTACTCCATCAATTCTTTTTGCTGTAATATCAAAATTAGCATTCATGATGCCATTATAAGCCTCATCAACCTTTTTAGATACCAGCTCAAATAAATCTTCTACATCCTTATCATTAAAAATCTTACTACTTTTAGAAACTGATGTATCCTTATTTTCTTTATAATTTTTTAAATATTCACCACGATTGTCATCAATATAGTCAACATAATCCGGATGAGTATACCCCTCAAGCCTTAAATTCTTTTGAATTTGTTCTTCCAAAGATCCATCACCTTTTTTAGGGAGGACAATATTTATTTTTTGAAGATAAAAGCCTACTAAATTAGCATGTTTAAATTCACTATCATTTTTAAGTAGATAAATATAAACCGGAAGTTGAAGATTTTCACCATAAATTAGATTATCAAGTGATTCCTTATCCTTACCTGTTTTATAATCAATAATAGCTACATAGCTTTTGTCAGATGAATACCAAAGTTTATCAATAAAGCCTTTAAAGATTAAATTGCCATCATAAAGTGATACATCCATCTTCTTTTCACATAAAGTATTATTTAAGGAGGTATGATTTTTATGAGCTTTAATTTCTTCAATCACCAGTTTAATATGTTCTTTCATTTTGTTAAAATAAAAGATATCCTTAGCACTAAATTCATATAATCGTTCCTCAAGAGCCTTATTTTTTTCGTCTTCGAACCTCAATTTGGAAGACACTTCAAAATCGAATGAATCATTTTCATTTTCAAAATCCTCTAAAATAGCGTGTGCAAAGCTTCCAAGCATCGCATCTAAAGTTGGTGTAAAGGTATCAATTCTTAAAATTTTTTGACAATAGTACTTAAATGGACATTGAAAATAATTATGAATATCAGTATATGATAGGGTAAAAGGTTTTCTTATCTTATTATGAAATACTTCTTTATTTAATCTCTTATATTTATTATCATAGGAATTATATCCTAAGCCATCATAATAATATTTGAATAAAATTTCATTTTTTTCATTATATTTAATATAGTCATCTAATTTTTTAGCCATATAAAGATCATCTATAACCTTGTTATACCCAACTTCATAATCATTATGCTTTATTTTTTCAATATTTAATTCATCAATTAATGGTGATGGATTATTAGCCTTAAAACTATGCATTGAAGAATAGGTAATCGTTATATTAGGATTTTGATTCAAACTTGCACAAAGTTTAGCCTTTGTCCATTCATTAATACTTTTGGTTGTATCCAGTCCTAAAGCTTGAGCTTCTTCATCAAGAATAAATCTTTCATCCTTAATTACCTTACAAGCATCAAGATTAAAATTAAGTAAAAATACATATTTATTCTTATTAAAATCAAGCTCATCCATGTCAATAAGTTCAATAGTATTATCATATTTAGAAGAGTCAAATGATATCTTTTTAGCCAAATAAGGCCAATATTTTAAATCATCTTTTGGATCATTATCATAAAGCTTATAAGCATTAATTACTTCTATCAACTTATTTAAAATAGTATTATCATTACTTTTTAATAATTCTACAATTTCTTGGTATTTTTTTCCGTCCTTAATATGATTTATAAAATCATGATAAATATTCGTACTTTCTATTTCTTTATTTTGAGGTAGTTCAAGAGGAATTTTATAAGCTTCTAGATATTTTTTTATTACAAAATTATAATCTGAATCTAAATTGCAAATTTTAATATCGTTTAAATTTATCCCCTTTTGTATTAATTTTATGATTTGCCTAAACACATAGGCAACCTCATCTTCAATTATGGGAAAATAATGACAGGATAAATGCAGCAAATTAAGAGTTGCAAAAGGATAAATAACATCAACTTTAGCATCCGTAAGTAATGAAATAACATACTTAAGCTCTAAAGAATCATCATAGCCTACAAATGTAAAATTATGATTCTTGATACTATTAATAAATATAATATCCGTCTCAATTAAATTAGAATTTAATAAGAAATCATATATTTCCTTTAAAAAAAGTCCTTTTTTTGAATCATAGCTTCCATTAAGCATTAAAAGAGCATTAATATAAGCATCTGCAATTTCTGGCTTTATATTGTAATGGTCAGAAAGCTTTAAAACAGCATTTTGCTTAACTTTAAAGGTTAATCTTCTTTTTAAATCCTCTAATGTCATAAAGCTATAGTTAAAAAAATTATTATCCTGATTCAATTTTTCTAAAATATCCATTTTAACTTTGTTAGGACAAATGATATATCCCTCTAAAAAATCCATAGTTATCCGACTCCTTTTGAAACTATTATAACACTAATTATTACATCATTTATGTAATAATTATTTTTTTGTACAAAAAAACTCTCATTAGCTGAGAGTTTAGTTTGTAGAATTAATTCTACTTTGATTCAATATTTAAACGAACCTTTACGCCTTCCTTAGAAGCCATTGCATATAAGATAGTTCTAATTGCTTGAGCAATATGTCCGTTTTTGCCAATAACACGACCAAGATCAGCCTCACTAACCTTCGCGCAATAGGTATAAAATCCATCACTTTCGCCAAGATTTAGAACCTCTAGTTCTTGCGGAAAAGATAATAGTGGTTGGATTAAGTTTTGAATTAAAGCTTCAAAATTTCCCATTTTGCACCTCCACTAATTACTTAGTAGACTTAATGCTTTTAAGAATATTCTTTACAGTTTGAGTAGGTTGAGCACCATTGTTTAACCACTTAGCTGTAGCTTCCTCGTTTACATTAACGATAGCTGGGTTAGCAACTGGATTATAAGTACCTAAAACTTCTAGGAATCTTCCATCACGAGGGCTCTTAGAATCGCATGCAACGATACGATATTGAGGGTTCTTGTGAGCACCAAATCTTTGTAATCTAATTTTAACTGCCATAAAATAATTCACTCCTTTATCAATTTTACGGTACAATTATACCATAAAATATTTGCTTGTCAAGTATTTTTTCTTGACAAAGAATATTTTATAAATGAACTTTCAAAAACAAATACTCATCATATAATTTTTACTTAAAAGTAACAAAATTTTTACCAACGCCAAATAAAATAGCACAAATTGTTAGAATCGCTATAACCCAATATAATACACGCCAAAACATTGTTTGTCTTGATGCATAATCATGAGCCACGATTAATGCTACTATAGTTAAAACTAAAGATGATATGTCAGTCAATAAAGTTGGAATCTTATAGCCATTGATTGTCCAATTAATTTTAAATTGGTCACAAATAACCTTCAAAAGCCATGCTACTGCATTCAATACTAATGCTAAATATGCACCGAAACCTAAACCACCTGTTTTTCCTGTTTTTGCCATATATAAGCCTCCTTAAATTCTTCTTCATTATAACATACTTTGACTTTTATTTAACCTTTATTTTAAAATTTTATTTATTTTTTAACCTTTTTTCATTACTAATAATTCCCATTACAATTCCCTTCATCATTAAAAATACGTATAAAAAAGCAATTACAATAGTTGAAAAAACACCATATAGTTTTTCAAAATTAGCAAAGCTTGTCACATACACAATAAATATCGCTGATACAATTGTTACATAAATAAGTGAAAAAATAATTCCTTTATTTAACTCCCTGATACGAACATCAATCTGACAAGCCGTTTTATTTATCAGACATAAAAAGCCATAAAGCATCAATAAAAATACTAAGTATGTCAAAATAGTAACTAAAGCTTTAGCCCATGAATATTTTAAAAATGTATTACAAAGGCTTATCAATAACAAGCCTGCCGATACAATTATCATTAGCATAATAACCAAAACACACGATAATACTTGTGTTTTAATTGTTACTCTAGGCTTTTTTATATCATAAACAATTTCACCTGTTTTTCTTAATTGAGTAAAAAACTTCGATGCGGAATATATAGTTGTTAGTATAAAGAAAATAGAAACGCCGGCATTTAGATCAAATGATATATAGTTTTGAATTACACTTGGCAGTTCAATCTCTAAATTAAATCTTGTACCAATCTTTACGTATAGATTTAAGCACAAATATAAAAGTGGTACAAATGACAAAATAAAGAAAAAGGATAATGTTCCCGCTAATGTATCATAACGTTTATTTTTACAACATTTATACTTCTTTAGATATTCTTTAACCATAATCATATATACCTTTCTTCTTACATTCTAAATCATTTATGCTTCTTTTAAAGTAGTTTCAAAGGGAAATATCTTCCATCCATGATTTTGTGAATCAAATTGATATAGTGAGCAATATAAAGAAATCTTAATATCATCGCCATAATAATTATAGAAAATATCTGATAAAACATTATCTTCTTTAATATTTAAGTGATTCATTAAATAAACTCCTTTAATTACTGTTTTAATCCCCGTATCAGATAAATTATCATTGTATTTATCTGATATACCAAAATAATAGGCAGATTTTCTTGATTCATCAGCTGAAACATATCCTGAAACTAAATAAAGCTTTGCATAATCACTATAGCTAGGATCCTTCATATTATCTGACAAATGATACCACTTTGAAAAATAAGATGGATTAACCTCAAGAGCATTTTGATAGTTAATTTCAATTTTTTTAGTTTCAATACTCATATCCAAAAGTAATACCGCAGGTGCACCGTTTTTAACCGAGGTTATTCCCGTTATTTTAAGTTCTTTGCCTAAATCTAGCTTACCATCACAAATTTTTTTTATCAGAAATCACAGTAATAAGATGATCATTATCATACAAAACAGCTTTTTTGTTAGCATCAGAACGATCAGTTGACATAAGAACACCATTAAATGTTACAATGCTACCGACACCATTTTTCTTTTCACTTAAAGATATATTATCAATATCATTATAAACATCTAAAATAGTATTACAATCCTTAGTAATTAAAGTATAATCATAATCTTCAGGACTTGATGTGATATTAGTAATTGATTCATATGCCACTTCAAGTTGGTTATTTTTCCTAGAAAGTAATCCCTTAACCTTGTAGTAACAATTTAAATATCTATTTTTTAAATAATCATTAAAAGCACTATTTGAAACTCGAACATTAATATAGGATGAATCATCTACAAAAAGCATTAGCTTATCCGTATTATCTGTAATAAGTTTTACATACATACCATCAAAGCTTACCTCAAGAGTTGAATTATCATCAAGCTCTTTGCCTAATTCCTTTATACTTGCAATCATCATTTGATCTTTACTAGGTATTGAGCTTGATGATGAATTAGTCTTAGAGCTTATATTTGATGATGTACTTTTTGATGAGGTTGTTTCACTTTTAGTAGTTGTATAGTTTGATGGTGTACTTGTTTTGCTACTAGTTACTGACCCACTACTTATTTCACTACCAGTTGGTTGCAAATTATTACTATTAGAAATATTATTTTTACACGAAACTAAAACCATTAGGAATAAAAATCCTAATATAATAATTTTTCTTTTTTTCATCTTATTCTCTTCTTTCTCTACTTTTATTTTTTTATAAAGATACTTAATAGCATGGTACGTGCCATAAAAATTAAATTAATTTGTCTATCAATAAACTCTTTCATTTAGTCAAATTATACACTTTTTTTTAGTTTTTTTAAATATAATATTTTTCCAAGAAAAAGTAAACCTTATAAAAAACTTTATTTAAAAACAAATTTTGTCATTTTTTTAAAGTTTACTCTTTCATATTTTCTTAAAATGTAATATCCTATACATGTACAAAAAAACAAAAGGAGAACAAAAAAATGAAACCAATTAAAGAGGGTAAAGTCAGAGAAATTTATGATAATGGGGATAGCTTAATTTTAGTAGCTACGGATAGAATTAGCTGCTTCGACGTTATTTTAAACAATACTGTGACAAATAAAGGAAAGGTACTTACACAAATGAGTAAGTTCTGGTTTGAATTTACAAAGGATATTTGTAAAAATCATGTTATATCTTTTGATACAAAGGATATGCCAGCATTCTTCCATAAAAAGGAATTTGAAGGAAGAAGCTTAATGTGTAAAAAATTAAGCATGTTACCAATTGAATGTATTGTAAGAGGATATATTACTGGTTCTGGTTGGGTAAGCTACCAAAAAACTGGAACTATTTGTGGAATCAAGCTTAAGGATGGATTAAAGGAATGTGATAAGCTTCCTGAGCCTATCTATACTCCTTCTACTAAAGCAGAAATAGGAGACCATGATCTAAACATTAGCTTTGAAGAAAGCATTGATGTACTTGAAAAGCTATATCCTTCTCATGGTGAGGAATACGCAACCAAGATTAGAGATTATACAATTGCAATTTATAAAAAATGTGCTGATTATGCACTAACTAAGGGTATAATTATAGCTGATACTAAATTTGAATTTGGTCTTGATGAAAACGGTGAGATTGTCATTGGTGATGAAATGCTAACACCTGATAGTTCACGCTTCTGGCCTTTAAGTGATTATATGCCTGGAAAGCCTCAAAGTTCATTTGATAAGCAATTTGCAAGAGATTGGCTAAAAGCCAATGACCATAATTGGACATTACCAAGTGACATTGTTGATAAAACAATTGAAAAATATCTTCAAGCCTATAAAATGCTTACTGGAAAAGAACTTGATGTCTAGTATTTAGGACTTATTACTTTTGTAATAGGTCTTTTTTTATTTGACATGAAATTAGCATTTTAAAAAAAGAGTGATATAATAAAGTTGTAAATAGGTTTTAACCTATAGTGCTCATAAGCGAGGCTTAGATTTTCTAAGACAGCACCAAGCACTTAATTACGATAAATAAATCGTGACGCAGCTCCAATTCAGTCACCACGCTGAATCTTGCAAGCATTGGCAAGTTTGGACACGCTTCTATGGTGGTACCTTTTAGAGCAAATGCAAAAAGTAAGGATGTTATTAATAATGTCCTTACTTTTTTTATTTTTAGTTTTATTATTTAGTTCTAACCGCAAAACTTCTTTTTTCGAAAAGGTTTGCGGTTAAAAAGCTTAAATAGATTTTAGAATGTTTTCATTTAAAAGAAAATCAAATAAATTTAGCATTTTATATCCTCTTTCTAAATGAATCAAAGGATTATTATCCATTGTGATTATTATTTTTTTATAACCATCATCCAAGCCTTTAAAAGCATTTTCTTCTCTCATTCTAGTACTTTCATTTTCAATTGATAATGAAACCTGAATATAATATAAATCATCATGCGACCTTACAACAAAATCTATTTCTGACTCTTTATTTTTTCCAATATCAACCTGATAGTTTCTTCTTAACAACTCTAAATATACAATATTTTCAATGATATGAGTCATTTCCATTTGCCTATATCCTAGTCTTTGATTTCTAAGTCCTAAATCACAAATATAATATTTATTTAAAGTTTTCAAATATTCTTTTCCCTTTAAATCATATCTAACTGCCTTATAAAAAAGGAAGGCATCACATAAATACTTCAAATAATTACTAACAGTATCATTGTCAACCGTTTTAAAGCCATTACTAACCAACGTATTAGCAATTTTATTTGGAGAAACGTAGCACCCTATTTGAGAACATAATAAATCAATAACTGCATTAAATACTTCTTCATTTCTTATTTTATTTCTATCGATAATATCCTTCGTAGCTACTGTATCATTTATCATCTTTAAATACTCATGTTTTTCATATTCTTTATCCAAAGAATTTATATATGGTAATCCTCCATACTTAATATATTCATTAAAAGCAGTATTTTTATCCGTTTTACCATCATAAAATTCTTTAAAAGATAATGGATATACTTTAATTTCAATTCCTCTTCCTCTTAATTTTGTATTAATTTCACTTGATAATAATTTAGAATTTGATCCAGTAATATATAAATCACAATTAAAATCCGTTTTAATACCATTAACAACATCTTCAAATTTATCCATTAATTGAATTTCATCAATAAAAATATAATATTTTTTATTATTTTTTATTTTATTATCTAAATATTCAAACAAAGAATTTGGATTTCTAAGCTTTTCATATCTAATAGATTCTAAATTGATTTTAATAATATTTTCTTCATTTATACCTGTTTCAATTAAATAATCATAAAAAATTTTAAATAGCAAAAAAGATTTTCCACACCTTCTAATTCCCGTAATTATTTTTATTATATCTTTATCTTTATAATCTATTAGTTTATTCAAATAATAATCTCTTCTAATCATAATATCACCAATTTAATTATAACCGAAAAACTTTTTTTTACAAGTTTTTTTGCGATTAGAAAATATAATTAATTTATTATAAACTTATATAGTCAAAAAAATAAGCCTAAATTAATAGGCTTTAACTATAATTTATTGCTTAATCGTTGGATACGATTTGCAACGAAAGGTGAATCGTCGCATTTAATTTTGCAACGATTTTATCGGATATTAAATGGCTTACTTCTTCTTGTAATAAGTTGTTCTTCCTTTTCCACTTTTTTCAATCAACCCTTTTTCTTGTAAAGATGCTAATAATCTTATTAGCTTATCCTTAGTAAATCCACTTATTTTTTCAATATCTGATCTACTATATAAATAATTATCTTTTATTGAGTCTATTACTTTGGCTTCATTTAATGATAGCCTATAATCTTCAATCACTGGCAATGTTATAGAAATTGCTGAGGGTGTAACATTATAAGTTGGTTTAACATAAGCATTTTTATAAGCTTCATTTATTCTTTTTATACCAGTAGCAAACGCTTCTATAATATTCAATCTTCTAAATACATTAGCAATAATAGGATTCCTAAGATATGAATAATTTCCTTTTATATAATCTTCCTTAGTCATATCACCATCAAGTCCACCAGGTGATGATATAATTATCTTATCTTGATACATCTCAATTTTTGTATTTGCATTAATATCCCAAGTTCTATGAACAATTGCATTTGCCAATGCTTCTCTATATGCTTCAAAGGGAATTAATTCAACCTTTTTTCTAAAACCACCATCTATTTTTTCAACAATGTATTCTCCTTTATAAATATCAAGAGAATCGTAATATTGCTTCAATATAGATTCTCCTGCAAAAGTAACTCTTTTTTTAAATATATTTATAGAATTACCAAATATAGCTATATCTACTACCGGAAAATCATTTTCATCAGATAACAATTTAGCTGCGTTATTATATCCAAACTTAGAATTATATAAATTTAAGCTTTTGAAAGTATCAAGATTAAAGTTTTCTAGGTCAATTATTTCCTTTAATTTTTGACAAAGATATGAAAATTTAAGATTAGCTTCATTAGCATTTAATTCTTCAAATGAAATGGCTGTTAATACTTCCGCAATTGGGAATGTGAGCCAAACGATATTTAATACATTATCTGAAAGTGTAAATATATAAGCTAATGGAAATACAAATACAACCAACCTTAATAATGCTGTTATAAATGGAAATAATGAATTTCTTAAAGCTTGAAATACACCTTGAATTGAAACACTTATGGCCATAAATATATATCCAATTGATGCAACTCTAACTGCACGTTCACATACATCAATAATGATTCAATTTCATCAACCGTTCTATCTCTTTCAATTGTCTTTGTTGTTTTTTTAGTGCCTCCAAACAATGAATAGAAATCATCTTCGACTTCTTCTTTAATATGAATATTAGCATACAAAATACCATCTTTTTCAATTTGGGTAAATGAAGATAGCATATATTCTAAGGCTTTTAAGTTTCTACTATCATGAATTAAATTTTCATGATAATCAAATGTGAAATTATAAATTTTTTCTAGTTCCCATCTTTGTGTTTTTTTGATAATGGTTTCATTTCTTTAAGAACCTTTGAAACGAACTTCATTTCATTTTGATCTGATGTTCCAATTATAATGTGTCCTGGCCCTTCTTCTTTATATGCATAGTAATTTGAATCAAAACTAAAATATTGTTTTATTAATTTGAATTGTTCTTGCTCATCAATAGATAGTTGATTATTAGCCCATTTTGGTAATAGTTCAATAAACTTATCTCTAACAAGTTTTATATGTTCAAATAAGTTTTTAACATCATCAATGTTTTTTGATGTAATTTCTTCATTTATCTCATAATTTGATAAATCATAATTTCTTTGCCAATATTGATCATTTGGCTCAGAATCTAATTTTCCTTCATATAATTCTGAAAACTTAACTCCATATAATTTAGCAAGTGAATATAGATTCTCAGTTTTAATATCATATCCATTTTCCCACTTGCTTACAGCTGGTTTACTTACTCCAAGATAATTAGCTATATCTTGTAATGAATAATTTGATTCTTCTCTTAATTTTCTTAATAGTGATCCTGTTAAAAAATTACTCATTGTCAATAACCTCCATCTTGAAATATTTTTCTTTTATTTCCGCAAGAGATAGATTTTCTAAATCTAACAATAGTTCTTTTGTTTTCTTTAAATCTCTTGTTCGTAAATATTCTGAATAATCCAATTTTGATTTCCAATATACAATCCATTCTCTAATAGATTTTTCGTCAGTTCCACCAAGCATTTCTAGGTTTTTCTTTTTCTTCAGGATATATTTCTTCTAGTTTCACACATTTATAGAATTCTTGTTCTTGCTTATTAGAACATTTGAAATACATATCCTCTAAGTTAGCCTTTAATCCTATAAGATAATCTTCAAAAATAATTTTTACGACATTTCTTATAGCATCTTTATGGTCATGCTTAACTCTTGGTTTATCCCTAACTACTTTTGCGGCCTCTTCTCCAGTAAGTGCTTTAACATAGAACCATTTCAATATGTAATGATTTCTACCTACATGTCCACATTTAGCTTGGACCTTAAAGTATTTAGTATTCAATTTTTAATACCTCCTTACATAAACAGGATACCATTTTTTTATATCCCCTTTAACCAAGCGGAGGTAAATGTTTTGGTTAACACAATTCTATGCGTTAACTTTTACTTTATTTTATCATAAATGAATAAAAAAATATAGCCTATACAAATAGACTATATCTTCAATAATTGTAATTATTAAATTAGTATATTAAAGTATCTTTGTTACGATTTTAACCTTATTATTACTATGTAATAATAGAAAATTAAATTTATTTGCTCGCTGGCCTAGGATTTGACAAAGATAATAGGACAACCGTCTCAACAGTTTATCACAAACCACAAATTGAAATAATTCTATCAATTAATAAATAAATACTTATTAGTTATTATCATATAACCTAATTTAGCTCTTTGTCGTAGAATATTCTATTTAAAATTAGCAACTCACTTTGTAAAACCAATATCTGATGCTTTTAATCCTGAATATTTATATGATAAACTATAACTTGTGATTCTTGTTGTTCCAGAATTTGGAATTAATATTCCTTTTTCAACCCATTCATTCATCCATTTAGATATTGCACGGGGTGTTACACCAAATAAAATTGCAATCTCTTTGTTTTTTACAATTTTTAAATTATTTTCTATACAATATCTAAGTAATGTTAAATCTTTTTTATTTAGGCTTTTTAAAAATTCATTTGACCCACTTTGTGATGCTTCTAATGCCTGCTCATATATCTTTTCAGCATTAAGCGCCATAATTTTACAGAAATACTCAATCCATATTTCTAAGTGAGGCGGATTTTCTCTACCAGAATAAAATAATGCTGGAAGTCCCATCTGAATAGATTCATAATAACCATTTAAATCAGACATATAATATTCTTCAAATGAATTAAACCCTTTAAAATCATAATCATGCTGCATAAGTACATATGTTGATAAAGCCCTTGATGTTCTACCGTTTCCATCTGTAAATGGATGAATTGTAACTACTGCATAATGCATGATTGCAGATAAAATTGGTACTGGTAAATCTTGATTATTATCATACCAGTTAATTAATTCATTAATAAGTGGTTCAATATCTATCCATTCAGGTGGAATATATTCAGCTTGCTTTGATATAGAATCATATACTGCAAATAATACTCCTGGAGGAGTTTGTCCTCTAAAAGGTATTCTTGATAATTTACCTTTTTTTTGAATAATATCATGAAGTTTTAATATGAATTCCATATCAATTTTTGTATTTTTCTTTTTTTCTTCTTCAAGATAAGTTAGTGCATCCCAATAATTTTGAACCTCTTGTTCAGCGGTTATTCTATTATCCTTTTTATTTGCAATAACTCTTTCAACTTGATTATATGACAAAACATTTCCTTCTATACTTGTAGAAAAATGAGTTTTCTTTAATTTTGCTTCATACATTAACTTTTGCTTCTCTCTTGTAGGTAGCAACAAATAATCTAATGCTGTTTTATATTTTTCAATTTTTAAAAGACTATTTACTAATTCATTAGTATATTTAAATTCCAATTTCATTATATCAACCCACCTATATTATATCAAAATAAGGAACATAAAAGCAATATTTTCGTTCATTATTTGTTCCTTATTTAATCATTTATGTTCCCTAATTGTTCCTTATTTCATTATAAACAGAAAGAAAAATAGACTTTCAGCAAAAAAATATTATTAATAAAATTTTATTTGATTATGCTTGGTAAAAAAGCAAAAAAAGTGAACTACTCATAAAGAGTAAATTCACCAATATTATATTTATTTTTCAAGCTTTTTTGTAAGAGAAACTACAGATTCTGTTGAGCTTGTATTTGGGAACATATCAACCGGTTGAATTGAATTAACCTGATAATTATTACTTAAAATAGCCAAATCCTTTGCTAATGTTGCCGGATTACAAGATACATAAATAATTCTTTTAATTCCACTACCAGCAATCGTTTTAGCAACATATTCACCAAGTCCTAAACGAGGTGGATCACAAACTAAAACATCAACTGCCTCTTCTCTTAATGTTTGAGGAAGTAGCTCTAAAACCTTACCAGCCTTAAATTCCGCATTTCTAACCTTATTAATTACAGCATTAGTTTTAGCATTTTCAATTGAAATTTCATTTTGTTCTATTCCTATAATTCTTTTGGCAAGTCCAGATAAATAAATACCAATTGTACCAACACCACAATAAAGATCTAATACTGTTTCCTTCATTGAAAGCTTTGCAGCCTTTTTAACAACATCATAAAGCTTTTCTGTTTGAACAGGATTTAATTGGAAGAAGGTATCAGGACCAAGCTCAAATTTATATTTTCCAATTGTTTCTGTTATAGTATCCTTACCTTCAAGCTTCTTAGTTTGTCCAAAAATTAAAACACTATCTTCTTCATTATAAGACATAAAGACAGATACAACATGCTCAAGCTCCATTGTCTTTTTAGCAAGTTCACGTAAATTAGCCTTTTTATCTGTAACTACAAAGGTGACCTGTGCTTCCTTATTAAAATGAGATACACGAACAACTAGGCTCTTAAGAATCCCCTTATTTTGCTTAGGATCATAAACACTAATATGACACTCATCAATAAGCTCACATATCTTTTTATTAAGATTATTAACAATATCATTTTGATTTAAGCAAGAATCAATACCAACAATTACATTACTATTTGGTGCAATAAGTCCAACCGTTGTTTTGGCCTTAACTACCTTTAAAGGTAGAGCAGACTTAAAACGATAGCCCCATTGATTATTCGCTCCTATTGTTGGTTTAATTTCAAAGCTTCTTGGGTTAAGCTTTGTATATCTTGTAATAGCCTCAATTACACCATCTCTTTTAAATTCAAGCATCTTTTGATAATCAATATGAAGCGTTTGACAACCACCACATGCCTCATAATAAGGACATTTAGGTGTAACACGAAATGCTGCTGTATGCTTAAAATCAATTACTTCCGCAAATGCCATGTTCTTTTTAATATTTGTAATTCTTACATTAACACCCTCACCAGGAAGAGCATTTTTTACGAAGATTGCAAGTTTTTTATAATAAGCTATACCCTCTCCGTTAATACCTAATCTTTTTATATCAACAATTACTTCATCATTTACCTTTAATTCTGTTTGCATAAAATCACCACTTTTTTAAAATTACAACTAATTATATCATAAAAAATTTTACTAAACAATTACATTATAAATTACTTTTGATCTGATGGTAATATATCATTATAATCATGGTCAATATCAACAATTGCATAAAAGCTATTGTTAGCCTCATGAATTAAATTTTTAATATATTCTTCAATCTCTCCATCCGTTTGCTTAATACCATAAGGAACAATAATATCAAAAATAATATTTGTATGGGTAGGTCCTGACACAATTCTAAAATCATGAATTGACCAGTTAAAATCTAAATTTTCCTTTAAAATTGTTTTGGTAAATTCCTTAAGCTCGTCCGTTTTTTTATCTCCGACTAAAACCGGATCAAGGTGAATAGTTAAATGAACATTAAGCTCATTTCTAATTTCATGCTCAATTTGATCAATTTTATCATGAAGAAAAACTAAATCACCTTTTGAATCAACCTCTACATGACATGAGGCAAAAATGATAGAAGGCCCATAACTATGAATTTCAAGGTCATGAATACCAATAACTACATCATGAGCTTTAATCCTTCTTTCAATTTCATGTACAAGCTCCTTACTAGGTGCTTCTCCAAGTAAAGGATTAGACGCCTCCATTACAAGCTTAATACCACTATAACAAACAAGTAGACCTACTGCTAGTCCAAAATAACCATCAAGATTATAGCCAGTAAATTTCGAAATAATTAGTCCAACTAATACAAGTGATGTTGAAATAACATCATTTCTCGAGTCAGTTGATGTAGCAATCAAGGTTTGTGAATTAATCTTCTTTCCAATTGAACGATATAAAATAGCTTGATAAAGCTTAATTATAATAGCAAAGCACAAAATACCCAAATTCAAATAAAAATAGCTAACCTCAGAACCTGGATTTCTTATTTTATCAATTGCTTCCAATATCAGTTGAACTCCAAGGACACAAACAATAACAGATACAATAAAGCCTGCAATATATTCCATTCTTTGATGCCCATAAGGATGCTCCTTATCAGGCTTTTTTTGACTCATTTTAAAGCCTAATAAGGATACTATACTATTTAAAGCATCCGATAAGTTATTGATTCCATCAGCCAAAATTGATAATGCTCCACTTATTACGCCAATAACAATTTTAAACGCACAAATGATTACATTTGATACAATACCAAAAATGGAGGCTAAAGCTCCATATTTTATTCTAACATCTTCAGATTGCGTATTTTTATAATCCTTAATAAATAATTTAACTAAAATGCTATCCATAAAATCACCAGCTTAAAATTATACTTATATTATTATAGCATTTATAATTAAACAAATCTAGAGTTCATATAAGCTTTTAAAGCTATAACCATCACTTTTTAGCTTCTTAATTATTTTATCTAAATCCATCATATTATCTTTAGAAACTGTATGCATTAAAATAATAGCTCCATTATGAATTCTTTTCATTACCTCATTATAAGCATAATCATTTCCATTATATTTATCCTTATACCAATCAACATAAGCAAGAGACCAAAATATTGTTTTATAATCATTATTTTTTAAAGTATTAAGTGCCTCTTTATTAAATTCACCAGCTGGAGGTCTTACAAAATGAGAAATTTCACTACCAATTAAATCATAATACTTTTCTTCAAGCTTACTGATATCCTTAAGCATATCTGAACTACTTTCTTTAGTAAAATGCTTATGAGCATAGGTATGATTTCCGATAATATGACCATCATCTGTCATTCTTCTTACAAGGTCTGTACTTGATGTTAAATAATGTCCGGTAATAAAAAAGGTAGCCTTAACATCATTTTCCTTAAGCGTATCTAAAATAGATGATGTATAGCCATTTTCATAGCCACAATCAAAGGTTAAATAAACACTTTTTTCATCCTTACCTAAATAATAACCGTTATTTTCTTCAATTTCATTTTTATAGGGTAATATTGGTCTTTCATGATTGTTTATTTTTCCAACCCCAAACCCAGTTGCGAATGTTACTGTTACATTTGTAAATATCATAAAAAAAGCGAGTATACTAAATATAAATATTTTTTTCATTTAATTCACCATTTATATTATTACTTAAACTTTTTGATTAATTATTCTATTTTTTGGTATGTGTTCATTTGCAACAAGGCCAATTATTAAACCAATTATTAAAATATATAAATAAATTACACCAATTATTATCATTGTAAATATACCATATAAAGCTTTAAAATTAGAAAAAAAACGTAAATAAAGCTCTAAAGTAAATGTGGAAATAATCCAGCTTGAAATAGTTATTAAATAACCAGGAATTATAGCTTTAAAGCTAATTTTATAAGGTGGGACAAAAATTAAGAAAAAAATAATAATAAACGATGGAATAACCATCATCATTAATGTTTCAAATAATGATTTTAGCCAAATATTTTCAATATATTTTAAAATTATATTTCCTAAAATAATCATAAAAATCATAAGTAAAATTAAAACCATAAAAATAGCCACTAAAAAGATAGCTACTACTCTATGCATTAAATAATATCTTTTTCTTTTTTGATTATAGATTATTTCACCAATAAGCATAATATGATAAAAAAGAGTTGATGATGACCATAGTGAGGTTATACTTAATATAACATGTGAGGCATTAATTCTTTTAGTATTTTCATCAAAGAAATTTAAAATATTAGTAAAAAAATCATTAGCAAATACACCTTCACTTGGTATTTTAAAATTAAAAAGATGCAAAATAGAAGCCACAAGAAAAAATAAAGAACCACAATTAACAATAACAAAAAAGGCAATAGCTTCTGCCATTGTTGTAAAATGTCTTTCCTTTAAATCCTTATATAGCCTCAATATTCGCCTCACATTATCACCAGTTATATTATGGATTTTATTTTTAATCATTAAACAAAAAAATCCTAATTTTACCAGAAAATATAGGTATAATTAGGATTAATATTATAAAATTAAAAGCAATAATGGAATCGTTATAACACACAAAATTGTTGTTAATAAAACGACATTAGCACAAAGCTCCTGTTCAGTATCATGTAATTCTGCAAGTGACAATATAATGGCACCTGAAGGAGCTGCACTTAAAATCAAAATACATGATTTAAAGGTTTCATCTAAAAATGGCAAGAAATAAACACATAAATAAGCAAAAAGAGGGAATATGATTAGCTTCATTGCACAAGCTAGGTAAGCAAATGGTCTTTTAAAAAGGCTTAAAATATTGACAGTTGATAATCGCATTCCTAACACTATCATACATAAAGGGGTTGTCATTTTACCCAAAATATTAATAGCATTTCCTAATACTTGAGGAAAATGAATTTTAAATATATAAAGTGGTAAAGCAACAAAAATAGCAAGAGAGGTTGGATTAAGTATCGCTGTTTTTAAAGAAACATACTTAGCCTCTTGCGTTATTAAAAATACACCTAAGGTAAATGCAATAATATTCATACTCATTACATAAACAGATGAGTAACAAGAAACAATAGGATCATTTGGAAATAATGCTTGTACTAATGGAAGACCAAAAAATCCTACATTTCCACAAGCTGCTCCAAAGGTTAAAACACGATATTTAGCATCAGAAAACTTTTTTCTTAAGGCATAATATAAAATCATAATGACTAAAACTTGAATTAACAAGCTTGCAAGAAAAAAGATTCCCATTTGTTTAAGATTATCTAAAGAGTATTCTACTGCTTCAAAGGCACTTAAAATCATAGCAGGTCCACAAACATATAAAAGTAAAGCTGACAATGTTTTAGCATGAGAAGCTGTAGCCTTCTTAGCCTTTGTAACAATAAAACCAATTGCCATATAAAATAGCATTATTAAAACATTAAATAATGTTGTTGTAAAATTCATACTATCACCACACGTGCAAACATTATACGCTCTTTTTTTTCAAATTCAAGTTTTTTTATATGCTTTGTTAAATGATAGCGCTTTAATTATAACTAGTACAAATTTTCAAAATTTGTTTTTTACTATACGTTTATCTATACTATTATTTAAAACCGCGATAGTATATCATTCGATATTAAAAATCGTACTTTATTTTTCCTAATACAAAAGTTAAATAATGTGGAATTGTAATAATATTTCCTTCTTCACTTATATTATAATCACCAATTTTTATCAATTTTGTTTTACCATAATGTTCGGGACGATTCATTACTGTTTTACTAGATTTTGTATTTCCTGTTTTAGCTTTAGCCTCCACAATAGTAGGGTATCCATTATAAGATACAACAAAATCAATTTCTAATCCACTGCCTTTGGCAAAATAATATGGTTCTAAACCTGCCTTGCTTAATGAATCAAAAACTAAAGTTTCATATATAGCTCCTTTACCTTGTTCAAGATTTCCCCTATTAATAGCCACAACTGTATCAATTCCATACATAGCAGTAACTATTCCAATATCCTCAGGAAACAATTTAAATTGTGACTCGATTTTTTGTCCTTGAAGTGGAAGAGAAGGAACCTCAACATTGTATACCTTTGAAACAATATGAGCTTGTTTTAGGTAGTCAATCGCATCATTTTTATCATATTGTGTTCCACCAAGCACCTTCGAAACAATAAACCTTTTATTATCCTTTGCTAAAAAAGTCGGAATTAAATCAAAAACGTTTTGAATTCTAGCTACTTCTGATGGCTTAAAGACTGGATTACCAAATTTGTCTTTTCTTCTACCAAAATCAGTCTTCATATCAAAAATAGTATCATTTAACACTTTATAGGCTTCAACAATTTTCTTAGTTTTTAAATATTCTAAAATCACTTTTGGAAATCCACCAATACATGAATATTTTAAAAATAAATCTTTATATATTAAATTAATATTATTTGGAATAGGCTCTCTTCTATTAAAATATTCAACTAAACTATCAATGTTTTCATTTTTATAGCCCATTGCCCACAAAAACTCCTCAAAATCCATTGTTTTCATTTGGTAAACATCTTCATATCCAGTAGGTATAGGTGTTGAATCACCTATAACATATCCATTTATTCCTAGATAAGAACCACTTCCAATAACCATATATCTTCCATCGTTTTTAAAATTTTTAAATGATAATCTAGCTCTTGGACAATCTTGAATTTCATCAAAGAAAATAATTGATTTATTCTCATCTATTTTTTTATTTGGAAATCTTAATGAAATATTTGAAATAATTGTATCAACATCAAGTTTTCCGTCAAAATCGAGGCAATATTCTGGATTAGACCAAAAATTAATCTCAATTAAATCTAATCTATTTCTTGTGGCAAATTCACGAATGGTTTCGGTTTTCCCTAAGAATTAGCGTTGTGGGAATAATAACTAAAATCCTTAATTTAATAAATCGTCTACTTATGGGAATGCATTATTTAGTAAAGTATTTATTATATACTTCATTTACTGCTTCTATATAGCAATTAAATGATGAATGGTTGTAATCCCTTCTTTTTAGGTACATATTCTTTTTATTTAAATATGCGTTCCTTACATTATTCCATAAATTATATTTCTTTATTTTATTAACCTTTTTAGTTAATCCTTTTGAATCTTGGCCCTCATTCCAAATCCAGTTATCTTCTTGGAATATTCCTGTTTTTTGATGAATTAATCTATACCAAGAATCATTTGATTCACATATAATAGCTACATCAATACTAAATGATGTTGGATTACCTTCTTTAAATTGTCTTTGTTCAGTCGTTAATGCAGATGTTGAATCTTTACAATCTCCCCAGCCTTTTGACTTTAATGCTATATTAAATTGTTTGCGAACATATTCCTTAATTTTTTTGCAATCATTAATATCTCCATTAATATGAAGAATATTGATATTATAATCTAGATCAACGGGTTGATTTGAATTTTGTGTTTCTAAATTTCTTCCGCCACTTCCTACCATTTGCATTTCAACTTTTAGATAATTATCTTTATTAATATTTTGAACTAAACGATTAACAATATCTGAGTATTCTCTTCTCATCATCCCTAAAAATTTTTTATCTTCAATAAAATGTATCATTATAATCTCCTTTTTTGCCCAATTCTTCCCATTTGAAAATCATTGTTTCAAATTGTTGTAGTTTACATCTTATTTTTTATAGTGTCAATAGGTAAAATTAGATATATGTAGGTATCTAATCCTTTTATTATTTATGAATTGATGCTTGAGCTTCTTGTTCAGTTCTAAAAAGTCTTCTCCATACTTCCCGATAATCTAGCATTAAATTCTTATCTATTTAATGCACACCATATAAGTTAAATAAAACAGCATCGAAATAATATCGATGTTTTTTATGAGGTGTTTATTTTATTATCTGACAATTGTATATTTAGTATTTATATTAAAATGAACTAATTTATTAGACCAAAAGCCGTCTCTTTGAATACTAATCGTTCTATCATCTTGCATTATAATATCACGATTTTCTACTTTTGCTTTTATTACAAAAGCGCTTGATTGATAAGATTGTGAAATATTATATTTATAAAATTCACCAGTATTATCAAAGGGCTTTAAATAATCAAAGTTAATTTCTGCATAATTATTCATCATATTACCATTATCATAAATTGCAGGTGACGAAACTAATGTTGAATATGACGTACTTATATTACTTGTAATCTTAGATTCATCATTAGAAGATATTTCTGCACCAGCACTTATAGTATATCCAACGGTTGCTTCTGAATTCTTCATTTTAGGTTGATAATCCCTTAATTCCACATTAGCACCTAAATTAAGATCAAATTTATATATAATATCATCCGTTCTATAATTTGTGTTTTTCTTCTCTGGTGAAATATAAGTTTCATTTACAAAAGCATAGTAATCATTTCCATTTGTCCCACGAAGCTTCAGTGCCGTTCTCCATTCAGAATAGTCACCAAAATGCTCATTTTTATATGTACATATAGAATCAACTTTTTTTTCTGAAATACAAACCCAATTTGCATCTTTATAAAATTGACCTACAAATCTAGATTTACTTGATATATTATGCCCATCAAAATATGTACCTTCATTAATTTGCAACATAATTTCTTCAATCTTATTTTCAATTGAATCATATGTATCTTCTGAACTAGCATATATATCTCCATTATATCTAACATTATCTTTTATGAAATTATATGTCGCAGCAATTTCTACATCTTCATTAACAACAATATTTTTTTCACCATTTTCAAGATATTCAATATCATCTATTTTACGAATTTGATTTTTCTTATTTTTATTAAATTCCTTATTAATATAAAATACCGAAGTATTTTCAGGTACATTATCTTTCTCTTTTACAGAAAAATCCTTTGAATCAATATATTGTACCTCAATTTCATTTTTTGCAGCATATGTTGTTGTAGATAAACAACCATATCCTGCCAATAATCCTAATGATAATCATCAAATTTTTTTAATCATGTTTTCTCCTTTTACTATTAATTATTTTTACTATTCCAATTACTCCAAAAATTATAGAAGCAACCATAAATACTTTAACAATACTACTTTCAACAGTCCAGGTTTCAAGAAATCCTAAAAATCCACTATGATTTGTATCTATATCAACTTTCACAAAAAAAGACATAATAAATGTAACTAGTAAAACAATCAACGATACTATTGTAATTAGTAGCCATGGATTCTTTTCTATATGATAATTATTATAAACATTGTAGCCATCTGTTTTGTCACCTTTATCAACCTTAAAGGAACAAAATGCCTCTAAGATTTTACTCCTAGAGGCAATCAAACTTAAAACTTAATAAAATATTTTCTTCCGCATTCTTTACAAGTACGAATTACATTTCCTTCTTTTATAAATTCCATCCTCATACAGTATGGACAAAAAGATGTCTCCATACTTTCTGATAATCTTGCGTTTGAAATCTCTTTTACATTTAAATCATTCTTATCATAACACTTCAATAATTCATTTAGTTCTTCTTTATTACAAATCCTATTGAAGCTAAGATCTTCCCCTTCAGGTCCATAAACAAATACATTAACATCAAACATAATTAACAGCTCCTTTTTAACAAATGGGAGTCTTGTTCATCACATTGAAGGGGGAATGTAGCAGAGAAATAGTCTATTTTGACTTCCATATTTGTTGTCATAAATTTTTATTCTCCTTTTTTTATAATTGGTAAAGCGTCTACTGAATACGGTTTGGTACCCGTGCGGGGTGATATTAGTATGGCACCACCGCAAACTGGTTTGACCAAACCTTGATTTATAGATTAGATACGCTTTTGGGTCAAAAGTTATTAAACTAATGGTTTATTTTGTTATAGATATTTATTTTTTTGAATGTTATAGTTTGTTTAAGGTTGTGATTATATGATTGTTAAAAGCATTTCTAAAAGACCTTCTTTTCTCTTAAATAGACTTTAATAATGATTAATTTTGTTATAAAAACTTGAATCATGTTTGGTTAGCTACTTAGTATTGAATTACATTTGAAAAATTGTTATACTATTTATAAGTTACACATTTGGGAAGTGAGGGGGGAGTAATATAAAATGTAAACTTAAATTTATTATTTTATTTCAAAGAAGGGTTTATAATTAATGAAAAAAATAATTAAATTGTTTGTTTGTGGTGTTTTATTAGTACTTTGTTCAATTGGAATAACTTCAAGTGACAAAAATATTAAATCAGTTGAATCAAGTGATGAGCTTATTGACTCAATTGTTGGTCTTGCATTAGAAGATGCAGAATTTAAAATTGATGATTACGTTGACATAAACTATTTTGTAAATCTAAAAGAATCCACTTCTGTGATGGTTGATAATATTCAATTATTATCTTCTAAAGTTGAAGACGAACAAGTTAGTGATGATGATATAGATGAGATTCAATATGAAACACTTACTACTTCAATAACAAATATATTTGATGATTTGTCTGATGAAGAATATGATGTTTTTAAAACTTTAGCAGAAGATGATTCTGATATTGCTGAAATGATTGAAATGATTGAAGGTAATTTTGAAACAACTAATTCAGCAAATGAATCTAATTCTAGTACAATTAAAACAGCAAATATAGTTAAATTATCAGCAGGAGTATTAGAAATTGGTGCTATATTAAGTATGCAAAAAGTATGTTCAGCAGCAATTGTTGCGATTAAGGGAGCATTTAATTCAATGATTGCGACTCTTAAAGCATTCTTTGTTCCTAATACAGTTAAAGCAATTATAATTACTGCTTCTATCTTAGTAATCTCAACAGTAGTAATTACTAATTGGAACAAAATAAAACCAGTATTCAACCAAATTGTAAATGTATTTTTGTTAATAATGCTAAAAAATTAGCTTCTACTGTTACTAGAGTTTTTTCATCTATAAAAACCTTGGCTATAGAATCTGAATCTCAAAAAGATGTTGCTGATAATGCAACTTCTCAAAATCAAATGCAAAAACAAGTTGAAAAAGGACAAGCTCCAAAAGAAGTTGACAGAATAGATAAAGCCCATACAGAATATGGTCAAGATCATGTTCATTTTAAAGATGGTACTGCAATAAATAAAGACGGGACGATTCATGATGATGGCCATGGTGCCCCAAAACTATCAAATAAAGTGTTAGATTGGCTAAATAGAAATGGATGGTGTTTAAATGGACTTAAAGGTAACTAAAGATAATATTAATAATTATAATTTTTTTGATTTTCTACATGATAAGATAATAGGTAAAATTAATATCAAAGATAATTGTATTAATTTTAATATATGGAGTTCATATAATTTAGAAAAAGAACCAGAATATCAAATAATTATTAATTTCGGTAAAAATTCAATCGAATTCATTAATGTTTATCTATATAAGATTAAAAAAGGAAAGATTAAGGGGAAATTATCAGATATTACTGATATCATTGATGATAATATTTCCTTTGAAATCATTGAATTTGGATATATGAATTCTATCTTATTTTTAAAAGGTAGCATTATCAAAGATTATAAACTTAATAGAAATAATATTCTAATAGAGTTTTGTTTTGAAAACAAAGATTCTTTTATTGAAATTAAAAGCAATATCTAAATAAGAGATTTATAACAATTTTAGCCGGATCTATTTTCATCACTTTTAATTTAAGTGAGTTTTTTATTGGTTTATCTTGTTATAAAATCTTGAATTACATTTATCTAGTTCTTTCTTTGGTGGGGATAATTTTGTGAATGTATCAAGATTTTTAAATTCTTCATTTTTCTTTTGTGCATAGCTAAACGATAGGAATGTTGAATCATAAAGCTTTTGATTTTTATAACTTAAGTCCCTTATATTTATATTAAGGGATTTTTTTATACCTTTAGTT